>JBEVXV010000785.1:0-7039 GCA_040505915.1 Sedimenticola sp.
GGCGCAACATTGGTGTCAGAAGTGGGATAGACGTCGGTCAGATAGGTACATTCCTGCTATAGTGAATAGCCGGTTACACGTGGGCTTTTGGGTGAGGTAGATAACTAGGGTACAGCTAGTTGTGTCACTGATCTCACGTCACGGTGAAACAGCATACCACAGCTTTTTCTTCACACCACAACTCTGACACCGTGACCATAGTGTGAGATCATTTTTTGAAAGTGACAATTCGTGGTTAGACATAGTACAGGTCATCATGTCGTCTATACAGCAGTTATCCGACGTAGGGAAAGGATTAGGTTTAGAGGGTGAAGCATTACTTGCATTTATTAAGGAGGAACAGGCTAGGGAGAGACAGATGAGGTTGGAGGCAAGGGAGGCAGAGAAGGAAGAGAGGGTAGCTAAGATAGAGGAGGAGAGGCTACGGTTAGAAACAGATGAGAGGGTACGATTAGCTGCAGTAGAATCTGAGCGGATGGTTAAACTTGCGCAATTCGAGATAGACAAAGAGCATAGAGAAGCTGACAGATTAGATAGGTTAGATAAGCTAGAACATGATAGAGCTGACAGGGAAGCACATATGCAATCAGCCAAGGAGAAACTAGAGTTAGAGAAATTAGCTATGATAGCTGAAAGAGAAGATCGTGATAGAGCATTAGAGAAAGAAAGGTTAGAGTTGCAGTTGTCGAAGGAAAAGTTCCAGTACGATTGTAGAATGCAAGAGTTACAAAATAAGCGAGATATAGAGTTAGCCAAAACAGAAAAGGGAGTACCTGAGGGTGGGGATAGTACATCAATACATGGTGACCATTTCAGAATTAAGGGCCCTAAACTACCATGTTTTGAGGAAACTAAAGATAGTATTGACGCTTATCTGTTTCGGTTTGAAAAGTATGCAGAGTTGCAGAAGTGGAACCGTGAGATATGGGGAATACAACTGAGTTCATTACTTAAAGGTAAGGCTCTTGAGGTGTACTCCAGGCTTCCCTCAGAACAGTCCCTAAGTTATGACAGTTTAACAGCGGCACTACTGAAACGGTTTGAGGTGACAGAGGAAGCATTACGGAAGAAGGTAAAGGAAAGTAAACCTGAACGAGGGGAGACCTTTGAGCAGTTTGGGGAGAGGTTGAGGAGCTACCATAAGAAATGGTTGGACTTAGGTAAAGTAGAGCATGATTTTGAGAAATTACAGGATTTCCTGCTACGTGATCAATTCCTGCAAACATGTGGTAAGGAGCTAGCAACGTTTCTTAAAGAACGTGATATTCATAACTTTGGTGACATGACTCGCCAAGCAGACCTGTATGCGGAGAACAGAGGTGGGGCTTTTATAGTAGTGTCCAGGGGCTCCCGGAATCAGGATAACCAACGGGTGAGTACCAATCGAGGCAATCTGATACCACAGACAACTAGGAATACAGGTAGGTCTGGTGACACAACGTGTTTCGCATGCGGAAGGATAGGCCATATTGCAAGGGATTGTCCAGTGCGACACAAGGGTGCATCAGCCATGGGACAGGAGGTAAGTGAGTATTACCAGCCCTATGAACCATCGGGGGAACATTCTGGGCCACCACCAGGTCAAGGAAGAGGTAACGGGCCGCCAATGAGAGGAAGGGGAAGAGGTATAGGACCAAGGACGCGAGGTCGAGGTTGGTATGATGGACCACCACGAGGTAGAGGTCAGTCTTGGGACAATAACCGAGGACGTGGAGGAGGTAGAGGAGTGATGGGAGCATGCGTTTTAGCTAGAGGTATATTAGGCGGCATAGCTAGTGGTCATACTATGGGAGGTCTAGTGGTTAAGCCTGGAAGGGTGAACGGTATACTGGTGGATGTTTTATCTGATTCAGGGTGTAATGGAATTGTAGTGAAACGGGAATTAGTCAGCGATGGTCAGATGTTAGATAGGAAGGTGGAATGCAGAATGATCAATGGGCAGAGCATTGTAGTTCCAGTGGCCAGAATACAAATTGATACTCCATACCTACAAGGGACAGTGGATGCATGGGTCATGGAGAATCCACTTTGTGACCTGATAGTGGGCAACGTACCTACTGCGGTCGAACCGATGTTAGGTAGAATTCCTGTAGGAGATGAGACTGTAGTTAGTCAGAAATCAGAAGCAATAACACAGGCAGTGGTGACGAGAGGACAATACACTAATGCGCAGAAGGCATATCCTCAGCTGAAGGTACCAGAGATTGTAGGCCTGAACAAAGGTCCGGAAGAGATCAGAGAGTTACAAGGTAAGGATGACACATTAGAGAAATGTAGGGAGAATGCCAGAAACAAAGTAGTGAAACAGACACGTTCAGGTGAAACCAGTTGGACATACATCGAGGGAACCCTATACCGGCAGTTCCAAGGAGTAGATGGGCAGAAACACTATCAACTTGTAGTGCCAAGGATACTTAGGACAGAGGTAATGAAATTAGGTCATGAGACCATGATGGCAGGTCACTTGGGAACTCGGAAGACCACTGATCGGATCATTTCAGAGTTTTATTGGCCAGGGTGTAAAAGTGATATTCGAAGGTTCTGCCAATCATGTAAGCCATGTCAGCTAACGGTACCAAAAGGAAGGGTTGCTAAGGTAAAGCTTGGCAGGATGCCACTCATGGACACGCCTTTTAAGCGCGTGGCTGTAGATATCATAGGGCCCATCTTTCCAGCATCAGAAAAAGGTAATCGGTTTATTTTGACAATGGTGGATTATGCGACGAGATATCCAGAGGCAGTAGCTTTACCTTCTATAGAGACGGAGAGGGTCGCCGAGGCAATTGTAGACATGATTAGTCGCGTAGGGGTCCCAGAAGAAGTTCTTTCAGACCGAGGGTCACAGTTCACTGGAGGTATGATGAAAGAGGTAAGTAGATTATTATCTATCAAATCGCTAACAACAACCCCATATCACCCTCAATGTAATGGCCTAGTAGAGAAATTTAATGGGACTCTCAAGAGCATGCTGCGTAAGATGAGTGCCGAGAGGCCAAAAGATTGGGATAAGTACTTAGGGGCAGTGTTATTTGCATACAGAGAAGTTCCTCAAGAGAGTATTGGTTTTTCCCCATTTGAGCTTTTGTACGGACGGACTGTTAGAGGTCCCATGACAGTGTTAAGAGAGCTATGGTCAAAGCGATCAGATGACAGTGAAGTTCAGACAACATACCAATATGTGATAGACTTGAAACAGAGGTTAGAAAACACATGCCAGCTGGCGCAAGACAACCTACGAGACGCAGCGAAGTACTACAAAAGGTATTTTGATAGCAAGGCTAAGGATAGAAAGTTCAAAGTCGGTCAGAGGGTATTGGTACTGTTGCCAACAAACAACAACAAATTGCTGATGAAGTGGAAGGGTCCATTCCCAGTAGAACAGGTAAGGAGCGATATGGATTACATTGTAAACATGAGGGGAAAGGCAAAACTATTCCATGCAAACATGCTGAAGGCATTCCACGAGAGAGCAATAGACACAGATGAACCAGTGATAGCAGGAGCAGTTGAACCGGTAAGACCAGGTGAAGGTGCAGAAATGCAGGCTTGGGCAGCAGTATTTGTAGATGTGATCGAGGAGACGGATAGTGATGCACAAACAGAACAGGTAAGAGGGAAGGAAGAAGAACAGAAACAGGATGAAATAGTTCCATTGCTTTTTCCATTGGTAGAAAAGGAGTCATATAAAGATGTGGTGATAGCACAGGACCTTACAGTAGAACAGAAACACCAGGTTGAACAGTTGTTGAGTGAGTTTAGAGATGTACTGACAGATAGGCCAGGTAGGACAGATTTACTGGAGATGGAGATCAAGTTAGAGACACTAGAACCAGTCCGTAGCTCTAGAGGTTACCCATATCATCTTAGAGAGCAGATAGAGTCGGAGGTGGAACAGATGGAAAGGTTAGGGGTGATTGAAAGATCAGAGTCACCATATGCGTCTCCGTTAATTCTAGTCAAAAAGAAAGACGGTGGTATTAGAACATGTGTTGATCTGAGAGCTCTGAACAAGATAACTGTGTTTGACTCGGAGCCGATGCCAGACTTCGAGAACATATTTGCTAGAATGGGTCAAGCAGGTAAGCAATATTTTTCGAAATTGGACCTATCAAAAGGGTACTGGCAAATACCTTTAAACCCGGGGTCAAAGGAAAAGACCGCCTTCACAACGCCAAAAGGTTTGTACCAATTCACGGTTATGTGTTTTGGGTTAGTCACAGCACCAGCAGTGTTCTCCAGAATGATGCGGAAGTTGCTTGATAAGTTGCCAGATGTAGACAATTTTATTGACGACATCATGATATTTTCAAACACATGGGGGCAACACATCGATACGTTGAGAGAGTTATGCAATAGACTCCGAACACATAAACTAACAGCGAGACCAACCAAATGTATAATTGGAGCAGCAGACATCGAATGCCTGGGACATAGAGTAGGTAGGAACGGAGTGTGCATGTTGCCAGATAAGGTACAAGCGATAGTGAACGCTCCTCATCCAACCACAAAGAAACAGGTACGGGCATTTTTAGGGTTGGCAGGATTCTATCGGAAGTTTATTTCGGATTTTTCATCCATAGTTGTCCCGCTAACTGATCTGACAAGAAAAGGGCAAGCAAATAAGGTAGAGTGGAAGGACATACATGACACGGCATTTAGACAACTAAAGGCAGCAGTAGCAAAGGAACCTGTACTGCAAGGGATCGATTTAGGGGCCATGTTCGTATTACAGACGGATGCGTCGGATGTAGGATTGGGGGCGGTTCTGCTCCAGCCAAGCAAGGACGAGGGCGATGCGTTGCATCCTGTAGCCTATGCGAGTCGGAAGTTAACGGCGAGCGAATGTAAGTTTGCCGTGGTAGAGAGGGAGTGTTTGGCAATTGTGTGGGCTACTCTCAAATTTCAGAGATATCTGTACGGTAAGCAATTCATCCTTCAGACGGATCATCAGCCGTTACGATACCTAAAGACAGCTAGATTGGCCAACAGTAGGCTGATGCGATGGTCCCTCTTGCTGCAGCCGTTTAGATTCACCATAGAGGCAATCAAAGGTAAGCACAACGTGGGAGCTGACTATCTCAGTCGTGCCGAAATGAGCTAGAGCGACTTGTACAAAGGGAACACTGGTGTGCAGGTGATGACAGGCATGCATGACATATCCGATGCAGTAGAACGAGTTAAGATGAGGGTGTTTTATTCTCCGTGAGTGAAACAAAAGTGTGGTACACTTTTATCGTTTGGTGGGAGTTATGTCACGGAGAAATAGGGAAAATGAGAATGTGTGTACAGTATATGTATGATTAGAGGTTTGTAACTATGTTCAGGAGTTGGTAACCACAGGTAGATAGCCAGGCCTAAGGCATAATTGGTCAGTGGTCAGTTTGGTTTAAACAATATTGTGTTTGCCTCTTTCCTAGTGGTCAGTTTAAATGCATGACTGGTCAAGCAGTGAGCTAGGGTGTGTGAAAATTATCATGCATTGTGGTAGGTGAGCTCTGGAAGGGATTTGTGAGTTGACATGTTGAGGGGGAGTGAGTTGTATCTAGCTGGGCAGTTGGTGTGAGATATTTGAGAGGAAAGGATGTGATTTACAGTCTGACAATATTGGTCAGTTTTCTAGAGGATTCTTCAGGCTGATGGTACATGATCAGGTATGTGGCTATTAGTTAGTAATATGATGAAATGATTTGTATTTTGTGATATTTCCTTTATATTAGGGACCTAGATGGGAAATACGGGGGTTTGTTCGTTGTGTATTTTCAGCGGACGGTCCAGGAGTCAGATGATTGATTAGAGTGGAGCCAGGTCGATAGGGTAGTCCTGCGGGGTAGAGAGGCAGTTAGCCGAGGATGTAGCGGATAGCGGTGTACAATGCAAGGGCATTGCCTATCAGGAAAAGTCTGTATGATTTCCGTTATCAGTTTCCTGACGTGATCACAGATAATGGAGCAATTATAGTGACGTCAGCGGCTTTACCGAAAGGGGGTGCAATATAAGGTTAACCCTTTCAGAGAGATATAAACCTAGTTCACAAACGGAATTATATACATATACGCATATACTGAGGAAGCGAATGCCAGGGTTTGCGAGCGTTACATACGTCACACTTGGAAGTAGTATGGGTGACACTTTAACAGTAATTGGGGAGGTGAATGCCAGGGAGTACATGTGACAATTTAACGTCAATTTGGGGAAAGCAGTGGAATACAATATATTTCCAGAATACATAATCGAACCACCAACATAAATGTGTCGACAAGGGCAGGAGTGCAGCAATAGGGGCAGTTACATATACAATCGAATAACATATTTTGTGTAATTGATTTAGGACACTAAACTCATTGTGGAAGGAATTGTGACTGTAACTAATCAGTGTTATTTGATTAGGGTGTGGAATCCAACCTAGGTTTCAGTGACATTTGTGATTAAGTGGGACTCTGTGCAAATATTCATTGTATTCTGTCTGTGATATGTATGTTTGGGATGTATGAATGGTATGTTTGAGGAATGTGAGAATATATTGATGTCCTAAGACATGTTGTAAATAATTCAAGTGTACATAAAATATAGCATGAATCCATTTGGCTCATTACTCAAGATCTAATGGAAATCGGGGCAAGAAATATATAGTTTCCGTAATTCTGCCATAATTCCAGTGGTATATTTCCGGCCGTAACTTCGTCGGAACATAAATAGTTTCCGTAATTCCGTTACATGAAGTTCGTGTCCATTTTCCATTCAACACCTTGGCCATAGTTCACAAATACCGAGTGTACCATCACATCCGGGCGCAACATTGGTGTCAGAAGTGGGATAGACGTCGGTCAGATAGGTACATTCCTGCTATAGTGAATAGCCGGTTACACGTGGGCTTTTGGGTGAGGTAGATAACTAGGGTACAGCTAGTTGTGTCACTGATCTCACGTCACGGTGAAACAGCATACCACAGCTTTTTCTTCACACCACAACTCTGACACCGTGACCATAGTGTGAGATCATTTTTTGAAAGTGACAATTCGTGGTTAGACATAGTACAGGT
>JBEVXV010000786.1:0-4424 GCA_040505915.1 Sedimenticola sp.
GTTAGCTGTGTGACCAACAGGTTATTGAGTAATTTTGTAACACTGGTGTCCAGCGGTGGGATCAAGGACTTACACACAAATCCGAAGAGACAGGTGTATGGTATGAAAAGTTTGTTTAAAGTTTGTGTGATAATTATTAGCAATGCAAAAAAATGAGTGCCAATAAACAAATAGTAGAATGTCAAACCACATTAAATTTGTTACATTTGGAAATGAAAAATTTAGTTGAACATCTCCAACTCCAAGTTTCAAATTATATAAGTGTGTTGGAGAAATTAATTAGTTTAACAGATAAATGTTTGCAAGACAAAGATAAAAAAATAGGGGAATTAGAATTAGAAAATGCAAAATTGAAATCAGCATAGGTCAGTTCAGATGACGACCAGCCAAGTGTTTATAAATTAGAATAAAAATCATGGCTCCAAAGAAAATCGCGGAAAAAGTGGCAGATAAAGACGACGACGTTTTACTGAGACCCGATCACTCCGAGGAAATACATGTTCTTCAGGATCAACTACAATCTTCGCATGAACAAAATGAAAATATTAAACGTCATATGAATGATTTGGAAAAAGAAAATAGGCGACTTGGTTTTGAAATGCAAGATTTACATGACGACGCGTCGGCAGAACGTGCGAAGTTGCAGGAGACGGCTAAGGAACTGCAAAGTGAACGTGATAAAGCAACCACGGAACATACCAAATTCCAGGAGAGGGCTCGAGACATAGAAAGGGAGATGGACGAAATGATGTGCAAAATGCGCGAAGAACTCCACGAGACAAGATCGGCTTTGGAGAGAGAAAAGGTGGAGCGACAACGCAATTATATCGTACCTGACCCATGGGCGGAATATGCTGCGCGAAATCGTGTTCATCAGCTTTCACCAGGTTTTGCTGCTGGGCAACCATCACCATCACGTCCACTGCAGTCTCCACCTCAAACCCCGCGATCACCGGTTTATCATGCGCAACATGATAGGCCTAGTCATATTCGGCAAAATGTGGCAGGGCGATATGAAATTCCACTCCCCCGACAAATGTTGTTTGATGGACGGAGTTCGTACGAGTCATTCATTCGACCATTCGTCAACATGGCGGACATGTGCGGATGGGATAACCAGGAAAAATCATTTCGATTAGTCGGCAGCCTACGGGGAGAAGCAGCAGATTTTGTTTTTAATCAGCTGAGTCCAGATGTACAAGCGTGCTACGATGACCTCGAGTATGCATTGGCATCACGGTTCAAGGAACGGCGGTCAGCGGCATCATTCCTCACGGAACTAGAGAACAGGAGGCTTAATCCCAGGGAGAAATTGATTGAATATGCATCAGACATAAAACGCCTAGTTCGCAAAAGTTATCCAACAGCAGATGATCGAACATTGTGCACTATCGCACTCAGATATTTCCTAAAAGGCCTTGGAGACCAACAGATGGTGTTAGCTGTTGGAATGAAGTCACCACAAACCATCGACGAGGCATGTGAGATATTAGAGACATACAAAAGTCTTCGTGAAGAATCGCCGGGAAAATCTGCTACCGCGCCAAGAATGAGGGTAGTGAAAAATGTTGTTAGAGGCCCACGATTCGTAACAGAATCACAGTTCGATGACTTTAAAGTGCAAATGGAAACCAGCATGGATAAGAAGCTTGGGGAAATATCGTCTTTGGTGAAGGGTCTTGTCGATCGAGAGAAAGAAAAGGTAAATCGTCAAGAATGGAGAAAAAGAAATATAGCAACAGTGGAATGTTTCAAATGTCACGAGCTGGGACATTACGCCAATGATTGTCCGACTTTAGAGGAGCGTGCTCCAGTGCGTGAAAGGGGAAACAACCGGGAAAACTAATATGGGCTGAAGCACACGGCCCTGCTTTGGTCCAAAACAGTAGTTATGTGAATTGTGAAAAGGAAAATGTTGTGAAAAAGATTTTATGCCGTGAAATACACAATGGATTCTCTATTTTGCTTCCAATAACAATTGAAAATGTGTCTGCGAAATTAGTGCTGGATACAGGGGCAGCAGTAACGATTTTATCTTCTAATATTTACAATCAAATACCATCAAGTCAACGACCTGAACTCATGAAAGTGAGTCCATCATTAAAATTAGAAGTTGCAAATGATGAGCTGCTATCTGTAATGGGATACATAAATCTGGAGTTCAAAATTCAAAGGGATATTTAGCAATGGCAATGTTTTGTAGCACCTATCAGAGAAGATGGCTTGTTAGGGTTAGACTTTCTACAAGCAAACAGATATATTCTGAGTGCTGACTCTGGATTGCGACTGAACAAGAAAAGATACAATACCACTGTACAGAAAGTGCGTTTCCGTGCAATTCGAGTGTCATGTCAGCAGACAGTAATTCTTCCAGCCTATAGTGAAATGGTGATATCAGGTACAGCTAACAGCAAAGAAGCTCATTTTCAACATGGTCTTGTGTCACCATTGGACGGGGACTGCTCTGAGGATTTTATGGTGGGGAACACACTTGTAAATCCAAGCAGAAAAGACATTGGCATTCCTGTAAGGGTGATGAATACCACATGCAATGACGTCACAATTCCTACAGGTACGGCACTTGGAACTATGAGTGACGTAACAGATGAATTAGTAATGAGTGACATTAGTACCAGTAAAGTGGATGAAATTAAATCGGAGAACCCGAAAACTGATGACAAGTTACCAGAACATTTAATCGAATTATATCGTTGTTCAAGTAAGGATTTATCTAGTGAAGAAAAGCAAAAGTTAAAAGAGTTATTAATAAAACATGCTGATGTGTTCGCAAAATCACCAACTGATTTAGGCAGAACATCTGTGCTTAAACACAAAATTGACACTGGAAATAGTGCACCGGTAAAGCAACGTCCCCGACGTCCCCCGCGCGCATTTAATAATGAAGAAGAGACCATTATCGATGCACAATTGAAATCTGGTGTTATACGAGAGAGTACATCACCTTGGGCATCACCGTTAGTGTATGTGCGAAAGAAGGATGGAACGACTAGACCATGCGTCGACTATAGGAAATTAAACGAACTGTCTAAAAATGATGCTTTTCCGTTACCCCATATGGGTGATTGCTTGGATTCACTCAGTGGCGCTAGTTTGTTTTCATGCTTGGACCTCCAGGCAGGTTACTGGCAAATCGAAATGGAAGAGACGGATCGGCCGAAGACAGCGTTTGTTTGCCGAAAAGGACTGTTCGAGTACAACACCATGCCTTTTGGGTTATCGGGGGCTGGTGCCACCTTTCAACGTTGTATGGAACTAGTAATGCGTGGGTTACAATGGTCAATTGTTATTATATACCTGGATGATCTGATCATTCACGGCAAAACATTCATGGAACATCTACAGCACCTAGATCAAGTTCTTGGTAGGCTAAAGAGTGCATGTTTGAAATTAAAACCTAGTAAGTGTAGATTACTTCAAAAACAAGTGACCTTTCTTGGACATATTATTACGGAAGATGGAGTAAAACCGGAGTTGGGCAAAGTCAATGCAATTAAAGATTGGCCAGTGCCACGGTGTGTACGTGATGTACGATCCTTTCTCGGTTTTTGCTCATATTATCGCCGTTTCATTCAGAACTTTTCGCAACGTGCAAGTCCAATGAATCGGTTGTTGGAGGCCGAACAGCCGTTCGTGTGGACAGACATGTGTCAGCAAAGTTTTGAAGATTTAAAGTCAGCTCTCACGGGTGATGAAGTGATGTCATTCCCGCAGGATGATGGTTTATACATCCTCGATTGTGACGCTAGTGACAGAGGAATCGGCTCTGTGTTGTCACAGATGCAGTGGTGCAGTAAGGTACAGACAATGGTAGAGCGACCAATTGCCTATGCAAGCAAATCATTGACAAAAACTCAACGTAGGTACTGTGTGACGCGCAGAGAGCTACTAAGTTGTGTAACATTCATTCAAACGTTTAAGCAGTATCTGTTGGGCAGGTCCTTTGTCCTCCGATCTGATCATAGCTCACTGAGATGGATAATGTCATTCAAAAATCCTGAAAACCAGATGGCGAGGTGGTTGGAAATATTGTCGCAGTTCGATTTCAAGATCGAATTCCGAAAAGGAATCAAGCATGTCAATGCTGACATGCTGTCCAGAATGCCTTGTGATCCGGAACAGTGTGACTGTTATGATGGTAAGACAATTCTGGAAAACTTACCATGCAAAGGATGCAAAGAGTGCAAAAAGAAACATGAGGAATGGTCTATCCTTGAAGATATAGATGATGTTGTTCCTCTCATATCAAAGCGGATTAGTCCAGCAGTGATTGGTGTATTTTCAATGAAACATTGTGTTCAAATGTGGATGTTTTTTCTGAGTTGTTGTAAGCAAAAGCTACAATGTTTGTGGGGTGTTGTCCTCACAACATTGATTTGGTTATATACAATTATATGTAACCATCC
>JBEVXV010000787.1:0-9119 GCA_040505915.1 Sedimenticola sp.
TCTTTGAGTAGTAAAACTTTCAGTATCAATCGTGATGGTCATGTTTTATAACCGATGCAAATATTAAACAAATTTATTCACCAATATGGTAATTATTAAGTTTTTAATTTTCGAGTAATTCTTGAGTTTCGAGTACTTTTCAAGAATTTAATTGAAACTTATTTTTGGAATAATATGAAATCCCGACGTGCAAATTCAATATATTTTGTGTCAATTATCGAGAATGGCCAACTCTATTGGTGTTGAAAATTTCAGCAACGACTCATAAATAGTTGTTAAGTTAATCAAGTTTTTAAGATTTTGAGTAACTAATTTCAATCCTGAGCAATGGTTGGTGAATACGAGCCCTGGTCAGGATATTCTAATTTCAGGGCTGAATATATATTTTTCTGTAAATATTCAGTTCTGATTTTGGGAATTTCCCTCATTATTGACAGGTTAATTCTGGATAGACCCGTTGACCCGGCCTTAAATGACCTTAGCTGTTGATAGGCTGTTAAACACCAATAATCAATAATCAGTCTCACTCTACTGTAGCGGCAAAACATGTTTTGAAGGAAAAACAGACTAACACTTAATACCAGCAGACAACACTTTTTGCCCAGTATTGCACGGGTGAAACACCATAATATCCATCCTCAAATATTTTCAGAGTTAATTTTTGTTGATTTTGCAGATGATAATTCGCCACGAAAGTGGAATTGTTGAGCATATGTGTTCATTGAATATTAATTTGTGGAGAAATAGGAACAAACCATGTAACATCATGACACACTGGGACCGGTAGCCATTACCCCACCTACCTACTTGTGACGCCTTTCCATTCGGGGGGCCCAAAGGATAACGACCAGATAACCGTAATAATACACTGTATTTGAGTGTAAAGTGTCAAGTGTCAGCTGTCAAGCGTGTGTGACGTGTGACGTGAACTGAAGTGGTAAAAAGCTGAAAGAGAACACGAAAAACAGTGTAAGCGCAGAGCTAAGCAGCTATACATTCGTCATATGTTGATAGTAGACTTATTTCTCGTTACAAGTACATGTCATGACCCCCCAAAAGACTGGTCAAATAAGGGGTCACAACATATACCCGTAACCAGAAACAATACAAAGGAAATCTTTTGGTTGCCTATAGATATCTGCACGCCATAGAATAAACCATTAAAGCAAAGTATGAATAAAGCCAAGAGTTAACCATACTATAAATGCCTGATAGAACTTGCTAATTATGGTAATATTTACGTAGAATTCTACCCGTTATCCCTAGTATATAATAGCCACGAAATAATGCAGTTGAAAAGGTTAGTTAAATCAGCTATTAAATGGTAGTTGCAAGAAGTTGTCAAACCCTAGATGTATACATAAAATTCTAAGGTATGTAGTAATAAAGGAATGTACACACATACACTAATATGTATCTCAGTAAGTTATGATGAGTTGCAGAGGCAATTTAACTTGATAATGGCAAATAGTGTAGGCCCAGTACATGTACACGTTTTGTCATGTTTAAGGGGCAGTTTTATACAAAGGTCAAGTTAACACGAAAACCGACGACACCGTGAATGGTGGACCAAACGTGAAATAATAAAATATATGTATAAACTGTGAACGATTATAAAAGAAAGAAAACATGTATTTCTTACGCAGTGGGGGGCCTGTGCGCATATCTAAATAGATACCGCTTAATTTGAAACCCAAATAAATTGGGTAAAATAAAATGCCGGAGCAAATCTTCGTAAAACAAATGGCCTAAACGACACGTCAGGGGAGGTAACCGAGAAAGCAAAACGTGGCGAACTGGGACCACTTCGTCCCAGGAACAGTTCGTACCAAGAACGATAGCGGGTGACGGCACACTCCCCGTCTGATATCTAGGGCAGATATCACCACAGTTAATTATAACAATCTTCACCAAAACAATAACGCAGAATAACAAGTACAAGTACAAATAAGGATACTTTCCTTAGAATAGAAAATAATGTCCAGCCCTTATAAGAGCGGACATTTCAATGCACAATTGACTGAATAATAATAGTGTAGGTCTATTGTTTAGGACATAGCATCATAATTGAAATGAATCATTAAATACGGTATAGATCATATATTAACCCATACAAGGTGGGAATAAGTAAGTGCTGTCTGTCGCCAATTCAGAGTATATTTAACATGAAACATCCTTTGTACTCCTATGATACCCATAGTCACATAGGTATCATAGGCTGATACAAACAGGAGGTACGATGCTAAATATCGCTAAGTAATAACACCATTTTTGTCACAGGTCGTGTATAGACTGTCGGTTTGCCATCGCGCATCACACGGACTTCAGCCTTGCGGACTTTCCCATCATCACTCGGGAGGGGGTTTACGATTACTCCTACAGGCCAATCGTTCCGGCAAACTTCATCGTCCACGAGTAGAATCACGTCCCCTAGTTTGATGTTTGAATGTTCGTCGTGCCATTTATGCCTGATTTGTAGGGTGTGAAGATATTCACGTCTCCACCGACTCCAAAAATGATCTGCTAGAGCCTGTACAGACCGCCATTGTGCCTTGTACAGATCTTTCATGTCAAATTCTCCTAATGCTGATGTAGTGTTAGTTTTGCCTGTTAAAAGCATTGCTGGACTTAGAATTTCAGGACACTCTGGGTCAGACGAAACGGGCACAAGGGGGCGCGCATTCACAATTGCGGTTACTTCAGCCATTAGAGTTACCAGTACTTCGTGTGTGAGTTTCCCAGCTGCAACGTTAGTGAGCAAGGAGTCGAGTATTCGACGTGTGACACCAATCATCCTCTCCCACACGCCACCCATATGTGAGGCGTGGGGAGGGTTGAAAATCCAGACAGCACCATTCTTGTACAGGTAATCTTCCATGGGACCATCTTCTACATTAATGGCAGTAATGTTCAATTTGTCTATCGCACCGATAAAGTTTGTACCTCTATCAGAGCGAAACTCCTTCACGTTTCCTCGAATAGCAACGAATCTACGGAGCGCGTTGATAAATGAGGAGGTACTCATGTCTTCAACGACTTCAATATGTATGGCTCGGGTGGTGAGACATGTGAATAGGATGGCCCAGCGTTTACTGTTGGCCTGGCCTCCTCGAGTACGACGGGTAATGATAGACCAAGGGCCGAAGGTGTCCACACCTACTGAAGTAAACGCGGGACCAGGCGTGATTCTATCTACTGGTAAATCCGACATTTTCTGGCTTTCAAACTTGCCGCGTAACTTTCTGCACTTGACACATTTATGAATTATCAATGAAAGTTTTCGTTTGCAGCCGATGATCCAATAACCTGCACTGCGAACGGCACCTTCGGTGAAGTGTCGTCCCTGGTGTTCTACCTTTTCATGGTGATGTCTGATTAATAATGTTCCCAAGTGATGTTTCGATGGAATTATAACAGGATTCCTCTCGGTTACACTTAGATCTGCTCTGTTCAAGCGCCCACCTACACACAGCAAACCATTTTTGTCAATTACTGGATTCAGAGACAGCAGCTGACTGTCACGGGGTAGAGGGCGGTTCTCTGTAATAGCTAGTATTTCCCTTCCAAACACCTCTTGTTGGACCGCCCTGATAATGGTATGTTCCGCTGCGAGTGAAGCGTCCACGCTCCTGGATTTCGAACATGTATGCCAGCCCTTACATTCACTTTGGTGTCGAAAGCAGTTGGCGATATGTTGCCGACGCACAATAGTTTGTACTAAGTCTGTCCATCTGGAAAATCTCTCAAAGCGGTGTGAGCCGAGCATATTACAACGTGACACTGTAGTTTTCAGTACTTCAACAGTCGGTGTGACCTCCTTATCTTCGTCGGGACTACACAACTGGTATTCAGTGTCAGACGAGTGTTCATGATTGTTGCCATCAAGTAGGTATGTTGGGCCTACCAGCCACGGACTACTTTCTATATTTGCAGCGGCGGTGGGTCTGGTGGCACTATCGGCAGGATTCTTGTTTGTGGACACGTAACCCCACTGTTCAGGTTTAGAACTTCGTCTAATTTTGTCAACCCTGTTAGCGACATATACGAAGAATCGCCTGGTTCTATTGTTTATATATCCGAGAACTACCTTGCTGTCGGTATAGAACTTTACTATGTCTGCCTTAATACCTATTTGGTCGGTAATTGTTTCTGCAATCTCGATAGCTAACACTGCAGCGCAAAGTTCAAGACGCGGAATAGTGTGTCCATGTTTAGGGGCTACCTTGGCTTTACCAAGTATGAAACCTAGCTGTTGACTCCCATCCGGAGATGTTGTTTTAAGATATGCGACAGCGGCGATCGCCTTTTCTGAAGCGTCGGAGAATATGTGGATTTCTTTTCTAGTACAGTCACTGAGTGAGCTAGAAGAGTATGTACGTGGTATGTGTAGGTATTCAAGAAGGGATAATGAGTTACGCCAATCTGTCCACTGCTGCTCACAATCAGTTGGCAGAGGTTCATCCCAGTCTTGGCCTTCTGACACCAGGTCCCTGAGGATCAACTTTCCGTGTATAGTAACGGGAGCGACAAATCCCAACGGGTCGAACAGACTATTAACAGTGGACAGGAGTCCTCGTCGCGAGTATGGTTTCTGTTCTCTCGACACTCGAAATGTGAAAGAGTCTGAATTAATGTCCCAAATTAAACCGAGACTTCTTTGCAAGGGGAGTTCAGCGTCATCCAGGTACAACTGTTGAAGGTCTTTAGCGAGGTCAGACGTAGGAAATGCTTTCATAACGTCGTCATCGTTTGAGGCAATTTTGTGTAGTCTAAGATTGCCTTCACTTTGAAGTGCGTTCTTGGTACGTTTCAGTAAGTCGACTAACTGAGGCGCAGTAGGGCGAGATGCGAGTCCATCGTCAACATAGAAGTCATGCTCTACAAACGCTTTGACATCTTGACCAAACGTTTCGACACTGGCCTCTGCAGTTTTACGAAGACCGTATGTGGCGATTGCCGGAGACGGGGCATTACCGAAGACATGAACACACATGCGATATTCTACAAGATCATTGTCCATGTTGTTGTCTTTGTACCATAGGAACCTAAGGAAGTTCCTATGATCTTCTCTTACATAGAAGCAATGAAACATTTGCTGTACATCAGTGGTAGCTGCTACCGACTCTTTGCGGAAGCGAAGTAGTACTCCAAGTAAACTGTTTGTCATATCAGGTCCTGTCAGCAGGACATCATTCAGCGAGATGCCGTTATGTTTTGCAGAGGAGTCAAATACTGCTCTTATCTGATTTGGTTTTCTCGGATGGTACACACCAAATATTGGCAGGTACCAACGTTCTTCATCATCAGTCAAGGGTGGAGCCAACTCAGCGTGTTTGTTGTCTAATACACCCTGCATGAAATTCATAAAATGTTCCTTCTTATTAGGATCTTTTCGGAGACTAGAATCTAACGTCTTTGCCCGCTTAATAGCTTGCGATCTATTGTTCGTGAGTCGCTGTCTTGGGGTGCGAAATGGGAGAGGAGCTTCCCAATTGCCGAGACTGTTTTTACGGAACTGACCGTCCATAATTTCAATGAACTCATTGTCATCGATCGACATGCCTGGTTTGTTATCATGTTTAGTCCTATCAAATATAGAGTCAGTAAACTTATCATCGGTGTTAACATATTTGTCATAGGAGCATGGTTGATGATCCTTGATCTCTAAATTGTTGCGGCATGGTTCGAAGATGGTTGTGCGTCCGTTTGTTAATAAATGTGTCTTGTTAACATTCACATGTTGTGGTTTGTGTACCTTGCCGAGGCAAGTCTCACCTACGATGACCCAACCGAGATTAAGCCGTTGTGCATATGGTGTATTTCGTAAACCAATACGCTGATCGAGTACATGGTGAGCTTCGGGTAAGTCACGACCAATGAGTAGAAGAAGTGGTGTACCATCCTCAACTGGAGGAATATAGTTAGTGATATCACTGAGATGGGGATAATGTTCTGCAATTTCAGGAGACGGGATTTCCTCTCTTACTTCAGGTATCTGGTTGCACTCAATAACTGTAGGTAGTTGTAGCCGTGCACTACCATCAATGGATTCTACTATACAGTTACCGGCCCTGCGACCAGATGTCACGATGGTCCCAGCACATGAGGCTAAAGTGTATTCAATTTCCTGTCCGTGTATATCCAAATCATCGAAAAGTTCCGTCTTAGCCAATGAACGGTTGCTTTGTTCGTCGAGAATAGCGTATGTCTTTATCGCGTCTTCGGGGTGGCCGTCAGGGTACACATTTACCAATACCATTTTTGCACATGATTTACCGCCGACCTTCGAACCGCAAATCTGTGTACATTTTGAGGATACAGTTTCTGTTGGCTCCCCGCCATGGTCTGGTGGGGGTTGTGTAGGATTGGCGTTAGCCGTGCTTCGACCTTGGTAATTGTCAACATGCATTGCAGTAGAGTGACGGTCACTACCACAATCGTCGCACCGGATTACCTGACGGCATGCGGGTTTCATATGAGTGTAAGAATTACAACAGCGGAAACAAATCTTATTGTCTCTCAACAACTTCCATCGTTGTTCGATTGTTTTAGCCTTGAACGTCCTACATTTATTTAATGAATGTTTAGTTTTGTGAAGAGGACATACGTTAATCAAATCTGAGACGTGTGTTTCACTCTGTTTCACTTCAGTTTTCTTTGTGGCAACGGTCTGCCTTACAAAACGACTCTTAGGTCTAGTGTCTTGTTTTGTACTGCTATTTGGTGAAGGTTCATACATAAAACTTGGGTCGTTCTTCACTTTGCTCATGTCTCGGACAAATTCAGAGAAAACTGTAAATGGCGGAAATGAGACACCATGTCGCCTTTTGTAATCGACGGCACGGTTTGTCCACTTATCTTGTAATGGGTAGGGCAATTTGCTAACAATTGGATTAACACCAGATGACGAATCGTAATATGATAACAGGGAGTGGTATCTTTTGTCTTCCTTCACGGACTCGATCTCCGAAAGTATATCTGAGAGTTCATATAGTTTCTCACTGTCCTTACTAGTGAGTTTTGGGAATCTGGCTAGTTTGCTCTTAAGTGAAGCTTCGACCATTTCCGCGCAACCATACCGATCATCTAGGCGATCCCAGAGACGCTGCAAGCCTCTGGAAGGGTCATTGACGTTAGACGCTCTAATGGAGGTAGCGTGTTTTCCTGATTCGGGACCTAACCACTTTACAAGCAAGTCCAGCTCCTCGGTCGGAGATACATTTAGTTCAGTTGTGACGCTGAGGAAACTAGATTTCCAAACAGCGTATGTTTCAGGACGATCATTGTACCTAGTTAAACGCGAGAACACCAACTCCTTTTTCAATAGGAACCGAGTAAGATATGCCTCAGCATGATTGGCTGAGCCAGTATATTTATGTGCATTCGCGTGGTATTCTGAATTAAGGCGAGACTGATCGTTTTTGTGCTGTGGGTTAGTGTAAGACGTCACGTCAGGCTCGCGCTCTGATTTAAGATGAGACTCGGCGTTACCATGGTTACCGTTAGTCGAACGAGCAATATGATTGGGTATGTGCGAATCAGTATGTGTATACCCTCTGGGATCGACATAAAACGTAGGTGCATTGGGGTCTAGTGTAGTGTTAATGTTGTTTCTGTTATAATTGTCTGGAGGACGACTGTTGACCGAGTCAGGCATACATGTATGATTCGCATGGGTGTCACCAATAACCGAGTGTGCGGTATCTGTTAATATAGGTCTGGCACTATATGGCGTATTATACATAGCAGCGGGGGGCATAGCATGGTCGGCAGGTTGTATACTATCTACGGTATTTATGTTTATACATGTATCAGTATTCTGATTAACGTCAGGCGTATGTGCATGCTGAAACAAGCTAGAATGCTGATCAACATACTGCTGTGTACGTTCTAAGGAATCAACATTATGGGAGATATGAGACTTTGTAACAAAAGAGTCACTACTATGATCACTGTCTGACTGCAAAGCTGCAACCTCAGCCTCTGCAGCTGCGGCTTCTTTCTCATGCGCAATGATCTCCAGATCAGCGTCCAATACAGCTCGCTTACGAATGGTTTCTGCATCTAATAACGCTTGTTGCTTGTGTAGTTCTGCTTCTTTAGTCGCGAATTCGACACGCTTACGTGCCGCGGCTGCCTTTGCGCGTTTCTTTGCGCGGATAGAGCTGATATTTGAAGCACTTGTCGAATGGGACGATGTCGACCGTCGATGTGTCGATTTTGATGTAACACTGTTGGTGTCGATAGACGATTTGCGCTCCAACAACACTTGTTTATGTTTGGAGAGTTTGAGTAAAGCGTCCTGCACGGTAAGCTTCAAACTGCGTGCCCCTTCATTATGTCTGTCCGTTTCTTTGAGGCTTAGTAGTGTGTTCGTTCTCATAAGATACTTCATATATTCGCCAGACGCTCGGCAATGGTTGTTAAAACAGTGGTCGAGGTCCGACTCAATCTTGCATACAGTCGCTATGTCGTCAGGGATGTGTATAGAAGCATCTAGCACTTCATCTATACACTTTCTGGTGTGTTCCAGTTCGGCTCTGTGTTTATTGATGTGTGACTCGTACATCTCTGTGCCGCGTTCAGTTAACGTCCTGAGACGTTTATCTGTTACCGGTATATTTTCAGAAACATGACCGGAGGCTTCCGAACTGAGCTCTGAAGACTGCATAATGCAATATAGGTGGCGAACAGGTGGTATGTCTGTGCCCGTAGCGGGTGCTGTGTAGGCGACGACCAAGTTCGAGTGTCTATGCCCGTAGCGGGTGCTGTATAGGCGGCGACCAAGTTCGAGTGTCTATGCCCGTAGCGGGTGCTGTATAGGCGGCGACCAAGTACGATTGTCTATGCCCGTAGCGGGTGCCGTGTAGGCGGCGACCAAGTTGGAGTGTAGATTCACAGCCCAGGAGCAGTGTGGTTACTGCTGTGCCTTTTTACTGTGACGCCTTTCCATTCGGGGGGCCCAAAGGATAACGACCAGATAACCGTAATAATACACTGTATTTGAGTGTAAAGTGTCAAGTGTCAACTGTCAAGCGTGTGTGACGTGTGACGTGAACTGAAGTGGTAAAAAGCTGAAAGAGAACACGAAAAACAGTGTAAGCGCAGAGCTAAGCAGC
>JBEVXV010000788.1:0-6168 GCA_040505915.1 Sedimenticola sp.
GCCAAGACCCACCAAATACCATCGCGCTTGGTGGAGTGGCTGCGACTGCGGGTGAGTAAGGGCAATGCCGCCGGGACTGGCGTGGAGTTTCAGAAGGGTGTAACCGACTACTGGAAGCCTCTATCCAACGCCATTGAAAAGGTATTCCCCCAAACCGAAGCCGGGGCCGTCCTGGGGCTGGATGAAGTCCCCTTTTTTCTGGAAAACTTGATCGCCAAAGGGTATACACCAGAGTTTATCAGCGAAATACTTGCCACCCTGCGCCGCTGGCGTGAGGCCGGGATGGGTATGGTTATCGGCGGCTCCATCAGCCTTGAGCACCAACTGGACAGCCTGGGTATTCCACGCACGGTTCTGGGCGGACTCTTCCCTGTGGACATCAGACCCCTCTCCACCGCCGAGTCCCTCACCTTTCTTACCGAAGGGGCGGAGAGCAGCGGACTTACATGGTGGAGCGAGGAGACGGGCCACCAAGTGATACAAGAGGTGGGTGACGGCGTACCCTATTTTCTTCGCTTCGCTCTGGATCACCTCAGTACGGCCGCATCAGCGGAAGAGGTGGAGGAGTGCTTGCACAATCAAGTTCTCCCTGGTCTTCACCGCGCTTTCCTCTACCAATTTGATGAACGGCTGAGCAGACGCTACTCCAGCGGTGAACGCTACGCGGCGGAGTGCGTACTGGATCTCCTCTGCCGCAAACAGGAGGGGGCAACGATTGTCGAATGCCAGTCCGTACTGGAGGAGCCAGATGTGGATATCTATGGGCTACTTACCAACCTGCAACGCGATGACTTTATCCGCTTCAATCCAGAACAGCACTACCTCTTCAGCTTAAGATTGTTGCGCCGCTGGTGGTGCGGACGCCGTGGGGTACAGGGATGAGCACAGACTTCATTGCGCGCTTCAACCCTTATCAGATCAAGGTAGCCGATGTCCATGCATTGACTGTAGGGCGGGAGATGCTGCTGGCAAAAGTGCTGGGCACCATTGAAAACAACCTACAATCACCCGCCGCACCCAATCAGCACCTGCTGCTCTCCGGCCAACGCGGCATGGGAAAGTCGTTCTTACTGCGCCTGCTGGAGATCGAGCTGGCCGAGCGTGACGATCTCCACATGGTGATTCTACCGGAAGAGCAGCCCAACATATTCAGCCCCGAGGGACTGCTGCTGGAGATCGCCAATCGCCTGGGCGAGACACCGCTGCAGGCCAACGTCGCCCTCTGGGAAGGGGATGGCGACGAAAACTGGCAAGCCGCCCTCAACCATATCTGGGAGCGGAAGGCACTACTGCCGGGCTCCCCGTTGCTGGTGGTGGCGGTGGAGAATATCGATCAGCTTCTGAACCAGGCCTTTGACGAACTGGGACAATCCTACCTGCGCAAACTGCTGGAGCATGAACCACGGCTGATGCTGATCGCCTCCTGCCTCAACGATGACGTTGATCAAGACTACGATCAACGCCTGTTTCAGGCCTTCCGTCATCTCCCCCTGACACCCTGGGGCCAGAAAGAGCACGTTGCCTATCTGAAAAAGCGGGCAGAATTGGCGGGGGTACCCTTTGGGGCGGAAGCGGCGCACAAGATCCGCGCCTACAGCCAGTTCACCGGCGGCAGCCCCCGCATCGCCATGGTGCTGGCGGATCTGTTACTTGGAAAGAGTGACGCCAAAGAGACAGCGGTCAACCTGCAAACCCTGGTGGATAGCCTGACCGACTACTATCTGGATCTGCTTGGGCGGATTCCGACCAACAGTCGCAAACTGTTTGATGCCCTGCTGCGGCTGGGGGAACCCTGCTCCCAGAGCGGACTGGCGGCACGGGTAGGCGCGACCCAGAGCCGAATATCACGGGCCTTCTCCTGGCTGAGGGACCACCGTTACGTGCAGGAAGAGCCACGGATCAAAGGCAGAAAAGAGCAACTCTACCGGGCCACCGACCGACTAATGGTGCAGTTCTACCGAATGCGTTATCTACAGCAGGATAGCCGTCGAAACGCCCTCGCCAGCATGGCCGATTTCCTCGCCGATTTCTATAGCTTTAAGGAGCAGCGCAGGGAGGCCTCTACGCTACTGGAGCAGGGTGCGCCCGAAGATGCACGGCTGTTCGCCGAATTGGCCTTGAGGGGTGTTGGAGTAAGCACGGAGCGGCTGAATATTGAGCCGCCGGAGCGAATGGTGAAGTTGCTGAGTCTCGCAGAGTACACGGATAAGGTGGAGTGGCGGGACTATGAGGATGACAAGGCACTGCGTAAGGATTATGAAGACGCCCTTACCCTGCTGCGGGCCTGCGACCGGCATCAGCCTGCGATTACCGGCGAAGCCATGGCGGAACTGCTGAATAGCAGCTTTGGCTTGACGGTCCCCACGAAGTTACAAACTGCACGACTCTGCCTTTCCGAGCAAGGCACGCTGAAAAAGTGGAAGGAGTTAAAGGTCTTCCTTGACATGAAACGGGAACGGATCACAGAGAGGCTTAAAGAAAACCCGGAAACCATGAAGCGCCTTGTACAACAAAGATCCCTCGACAGAGACTATCCACGCACTTCAGCAGAGGCGGGGGAGTTAGAGAGTGTGGCAAAGGAGGCCATGGATAAAGAGGGATGGGCCGATGCCTTAGCGGCACACCGCGAGGCGCTGGCGCTCCGCAAGAAACAAGGCGATGCTGAGCAGCAGGCATTGAATTTGGGACACATTGGCTGGAGTCTTGATGAGATGGATCGGCACGAAGAGGCCTTGGCAGCGTACCGTGAGGCGCTGGCGCTCTGCAAAGAACAAGGCGATGCCGAGCAGCAGGCATGGAATTTGGGACAAATTGGCTGGAGCCTTGATGAGCTGAACCGGCACGAAGAGGCCTTGACGGCACACCGTGAGGCGTATGCGTTATATCAGGAACAAGATAATGCCGAACAGCAGGCATGGAATCTGGGACGAATTGGCTGCAATCTCAAGAAATTGAACCGGCATGAAGAGGCCTTGGCGGCACACCGTGAGGCACTGACGTTATATCAGGAACAAGCTAATACCGAGCAGCAGGCATGGAATCTGGGACGAATCGGCTCGAGTCTCAACGAACTGGAACGGCACGAAGAGGCCTTGGCAGCGTACCGTGAGGCGCTGGCGCTCTGCAAAGAACAAGGCGATGCCGAGCAGCAGGCATGGGATTTGGGACAAATTGGCTGGAGCCTTGATGAGCTGAACCGGCACGAAGAGGCCTTGGCGGCACACCGTGAGGCGTATGCGTTATATCAGGAACAAGATAATGCCGAACAGCAGGCATGGAAACTGGGACGAATTGGCTGGAATCTCAACAAACTGGATCGGCACGAAGAGGCCTTGGCGGCACACCGCGAGGCACTGACGTTATATCAGGAACAAGCCAATACCGAACAACAGGCATGGAGTCTGGAACAAATCTGCTGGAGTCTCAATAAATCGAACCGACACGAAGAGGCCTTGGCGGCACACCGTGAGGCGTTGACGCTTTACAAAGAGCAAGGTAATGCTACAAAGCAGGCATGGAGTCTGGGTCAGATAGCACGCATCCACTGGATAAGGGATGAGCACGAACAGGCCTGGAAACTTCTACAAGAATTTTCCTCCACCATAGAGGATGATACAGCTCACTACTTAGCCCTTCAGCAGATCGGCGATGGCGTAGTGGATATTGCAAAACGCAATGGCCGGGCCGCTGGCTTTGCCGCCGGCAGCCAACTGTTCAGGGAGCTAAAGCGGCAAGAGCAGTGGTTCGATCCAGAGCGTGGATTGCGGGTGCTAATGCTGGATTTCCTGGAGATGAAGCTGGAGATAGAACTGATCCGGGATCTCTGCACGGAGGCGGTAGAGATCCTCGGCCTGCAGGTGACCACAATAACGGAGAGCATCAGCCTGACCCTGGAGTATCTGGAAAACGGATGCTCACAGGATTGGCTACAGCGCCTGGATCCCGATATGGCCACCACAGTGGAGACATTGGCTTCGGAGGCAGGTATCAATGTATCAATGGGGTCAGACTCGATTGATAGTTACTCGCCCACGTAGGAGCCCGCCCTTGGGGCGATGGGATTTGTACGGCCTGAGTGACGCTCATCGCGGCGAGGGGGGCGCTCCTGCCACGAGGTGATTTTTATGGGGTCGGAGTCGATTGCCCACATGGATGTGGGCAATCGACTCCGACCCCGAGCACCCGCTGAATAGTTACAGGAAATAGGAGAGGACACCCATCATCTGCCAATTGATAATTATCCTCATTCCCTTCCCCCTTGTAGGAGCCCCGCCCTCGGGGCGATGGGGTTTTGCCGGATGTGTGCTATGTTCTTCGCGACGGGGGCGCCGCTAATACGGAGAGACAAGAGAAAGAGACTAAAAGACAAGACACCCATCACTTAACCTCTTGAGTGATGGGGGGTCTTGTTTTGTAACTATTCAGCACGGTAATCTGGAACTCAGGTGTAGGAGCGAACTTGTTCGCGAAGAGCACGTTTCGTAGTCCATCGCGAACAAGTTCGCTCCTACAACACCTCTATTCCACTATAACTATGATTTTCCGGATTTTGGTACAGAGCCTGCTTAAGGATAAAAAGACACACAACGCGAGTTTATGTGTGCAAATGATTATTTTTAACTCAGAAACGGCAGCTTTCAGGGGTAAGCTGAATAGTTACCTTGTTTTTCCGCTGTCTATTACTCAGATGGCAGGTAGTCCGCCAGGTTGAGGGGTGTTATTTCACCATCCAAAACTCCCCTTGCCCCGTCAGCCAAGGCGATCATTTCCCTCTCGCCGGGAACGAGGAGAACCGGAGCACCTAACCACTTTAGACGTTGTTTTAGCTCTTCCACAAACCGCTCGCTGCAGGAGACCCCACCGGTAAGAACAAGTGCGTCCACATCCCCGTTCAAGACCGCGAACAATCCGCCTATCTCTCTGTTGAGCTGGTGGAGGGTAGCATCTATCACTAACCGGGCTTTGGGATCTCCCCGGTCAATCATCTTGTAGATCTCTCGAATATCGTCCGTGCCGGTATGGTCGTTCCAGCCCCCTCTGCACACGAGCATCTTTTGCACTTTATCGTAATCGATGTTCGGGGTCTGAAAACAGTACCGAGCGATCCCGAGCGATGGAAGAGTACCCGCCCGGGTCGGCGCCATGGGCCCGGTGGCGGTGGGATCATTGTGATCTATCTGGCGGCCCCGTTTTTCAGCAGCGATGGTGAATCCCGAGCCGAGGTGAGCCACAATAAGATTGAGCTCGTTCATGAGGCGACCGATTTGCTTCGCTGCAACCCTTGATGCGGCCTTTAGATTTAAGGTGTGGGCGAGGGCGACCCGAGGGATATCGACACAACCGGTAAGTTTAGCCTCGGGGAGCATTTCGTCCACGCTTACCGGGTCCACAATAAACGCAGGCGCCATTGACTCATTTGCGAGGGCCGCAGCCATGGGAGCACCCAACATGGATGCGTGCTGAACACTTACACGGCCTTCCTTGATTTCGGTGAGCATTACGTCGTCAACCCGGAATGTACCGCTCGGGACGGGAACCAGGGGCGCTCCCCTTCCCACCACCGCATGGAAACCCGTCAATGAAATTGAGTTTGAGTCAAGGAGCTGACGTACGGTTTGTACTCGCCATCCCAGTTGTTCATATATTCCGGCGAACTGGTTCAGTTCTTGGGGCTCGTGGCGTAGGTTCCATGAAAAGCTCTGGATGTCTCCGTCGAAAATAGCCACCTTGGTCGAGGTTCCCCCCGGGTTGACGGCCAAGATTTTTGCGGATGCGCTCATAATCAGCCCACGCTCACGAGAATGTTGATATTCAGTCTTATACAGGAAGCACTATAGAGTAAACCCGAGCCATCTTCTCTTTTGAGTGCCTTCATGAACGTTTGATAAACGCATTGTCCAGTGCTGTAACAATCTCATCCAACTCCGACTTACCCGTTATCAGTGCCGGACTCAGTGCCAGGGTATTATTGTACTCTCGAAAACTGCGATTTGTGCGCCCGATGAGAACCCCCTGAGCTGCGCAGTCAGCGGCAACCCCCATGGGGACACTCTCATCAACAGGGGTTCTTGTGGCGTGATCCTTAACCAGTTCAAGGCCGACAAAGAGACCCTTGCCCCGAACATCGCCGATCATTGGGTGCTTCTCTTTCAGCTCATGGAGCCGAGC
>JBEVXV010000789.1:0-2591 GCA_040505915.1 Sedimenticola sp.
GTTTAAAGAGGTCACCTCTGCGCCCCGCTTTCAGCTATGCTCGGCAATCAGTCCAGGTAGATCGGCGAGGCTGTCGATCACGGCATCGGGGTTGGCTTCACGGATGTCGATGCCGTGGTTGTAGCCGTAGGGCACACTGACGGCCTGGAAACCGGCTGCACGGGCGGCGGCGACATCGTGCATGGAGTCCCCTACCATCATCGACTCTTGCGGGGTGGCATCGAGTTGTTTGGCGGCGTGGAGCAGGGGCATGGGGTCAGGCTTCTTCTTCGGCAGGGTGTCGCCGCTGACGATGATGCTGAAGTCGCCATGTATGCCCAGTGCCTTGAGCAGGGGGATGGTGAACTGTGCCGCCTTGTTGGTGACGCACCCCAGGGTGTAACCCTCTGCTTTCAGATGATCGATGCCTTCACGGATGCCGGGGTAGAGTGTTGAACGCTCACCGTTGTGTTTGTCATAGCTATCCATGAAGAGGGGGTAGCCTTGGTCAAAATCTTCACGGGAGGGTTCGGCATCCAGATCATCCATCAGGGTGCGCTTGACCAACTTCTCCACACCGTTGCCGATCCAGTTACGGAGATGGGACTCGGTACAAGAGGGACGGCCAAGTGCCGCCATCATCTGGTTAACGCTAAAGAGAAGATCCGGCACACTGTCAACCAGGGTGCCGTCGAGGTCGATCAGGATCAGTTTTGGTCTGTTCATAGCGTTTATTTGCAGCCTGGTTGGGTTTAAGCGAGTGGGCACAAAAGAGCTGCCCTGCCGGCCTTATATCAGCCCGCCTTGGCCAACTCGTCACGCATCTGCTGGATGATGGTATTGTAGAGGTTGGGATCGGACTCCTGGGCGTTGCCAAAGATACCGGAACCGGCGACGAAGGTATCGGCACCCGCTTCGGCGATTTTGCGGATGTTGTCGGCTTTGACACCACCGTCAATCTCCAGGCGGATATCGAGGCCGGAGTCATCGATCAGCTTGCGGCAGGCGCGTAGCTTATCCATGGCAGCGGGGATGAAGCTCTGGCCACCGAAGCCGGGGTTGACCGACATGATCAGGATCATATCCACCTTGTCCAGTACATAATCAAGGTGGCTCAGGGGGGTGGAGGGGTTGAACACCAGGCCGGATTTACAGCCGTGCTCACGGATCAGTTGCAGTGAACGGTCGATATGCTCACTCCCTTCTGGATGGAAGGTGATGTAGCTGGCCCCCGCCTTGGCAAAGTCAGGAATAATACGATCCACCGGCTTAACCATCATGTGGACATCGATCTCGGCGGTGACGCCGTGCTTGCGCAGGGCTTCACAGACCAGTGGGCCGATGGTGAGGTTGGGGACATAGTGGTTGTCCATAACGTCGAAGTGTACATAGTCGGCACCGGCCGCCAGAACATTGTCCACCTCCTCGCCCAGCTTGGCGAAATCGGCGGAGAGAATGGAGGGTGCAATCTTGAAGTCTGCCATGATAGATACCTCTGGCGGCCCTGAGTTATAGGGCGTTGGATGTAAGGAGTGTTGAGCTTGGCGGCCACTCTACCCCATGCGGCAGCTTTTTTCACTCAATTATTATTGTAATATCTCTATATAAAAGAGTAACTTATAGGGTTCATAAGATTACCTGATTCTACCGGTACGAACGGGCTGGTTTTCTGCCGAGTTGCTGACAATAGGGTTTGAGGGCTGGTGTTGGGGTGGTTTACCTATCTTGAAGGAGGTTGATATGCGTTTATTACTACTGCTCTGCCTGATCTGTTTTTCCACCTTGCTGTCAGCCGCTGATCTGGTGCGGGAGCGGCGAATAGGCGATGAGATTGAAGAGATGATCATGGTCGGAGAGGCGCTCAGGTTGCAGGCGGGGGAGGCTGATTTTCTTGCCATCTATGCACAGGAGGAGACCCGTTACGCCCAGGGTGCTGCAATCATTCTCCATGGCCGTGGTGCACACCCGAACTGGACCGAAGTGATTCAGCCCTTGCGCACGGAGCTGCTTGGCTATGGCTGGCGCACCCTCTCGATTCAGCTGCCCGTTGCTTCGGCAGAAGCCCCTTCAGGGGCCTACCGGGAGTTGATCCCTGAGGCGGGGCCGCGTATTGCCGCTGCCGTTGACTATCTGAAAAAGATGGAAGTCGAGAACATTGTCATTATCAGTCACAGCCTGGGGGCGCGCATGGCGGTAGAGCATCTCGCCGGTGGGAAGTCGCCGGAGGTGCGGGCGTTGGTGACGGTCGGCTTAAGCGCCGACAAAAACGAGAGAGAGAGCGGTACTCTGGGCGCGTTGCAGAAGTTGACGCTGCCTCTGCTCGATATCTATGGCAGCCAGGATTTAGAGGTCGTACTCAACACCGTCCACGAGCGTGCGGCAGCGGCAAAAAAAGCGAAAAACAGCAGCTACCGGCAGACTCGAATTGAGGGGGCGGACCATTTTTTCCGTGGTCTGGATGATACGCTAATCGCCACAGTGCGGGCTTGGCTGGGGAAGGTAGCGCCAGGTAGTAAGGTGGAGTAGGAGCCTGTACGAGAGTAGGCTCTTGGGTTGTAGGAATTCAAGCCCTGAAGCGCGACCGTAACAAACCTACCACAGCAAGGCCTGCC
>JBEVXV010000790.1:0-5314 GCA_040505915.1 Sedimenticola sp.
ATGCATGCTAGATGATCAGGAGCTACACTGGTCAAAACCGCAGTTGGGCCATTTTTCTCGTGATGCGTCACATTATTATGTTCCACATGTGACGCCACATGAGATAACATACCTTATAACAGGTGGAAGTTTCGACAAATTCTTTTGAATCAAATTCATGAAATTATTAACTGATGTCAAAAGTTGATGAAAATTCCAGACCAAATTTGGCATTTAATTCCACATTTGCTGCGGAATTTTCGTCAAATTTTGACATCATTTACAGAAATTATGTGAAATTTTCAAAACCAATTACGGAGAAATTCCCTAAATGTGCTAAGATACATTAGCTAATCCGCATCTCATATTATTCAGTGATCTTTGGTTTAAACATATTTTATTTGCATATTGTTTACAGGTTTGTTATTAACAATAATAGTAGTATACAAATGGGATTGGATTGGAAGCAAGCTTATATAAATCCTCTCCCTCTGATCTCCCAGTGATCTTTGATCAACATTCTCACAGAATAGTCTGCAAACAGACAGGACAGGCACCACGATCACTACAACACTCGTCTATGCATTGAATACTGATTCCAACTAGAAAACCTCAACTGATGCCGAACACATTATCTAGTCCGAGAGTCTACTCTATACATCTATGATTACTGGTTCTACCAAATACTACCAAATCGGCAATATTTAATTTTGTAGGCTTCAACACTGCCACTGGTGAATATAGTAGAGGAAAGCATTTGGAAATACATTTTTTAGGGAGGACGGCGTGTTCAAGCTTGGAGACAATGCTTAAGTTATACAGTGAACATCACTGATCGAGAAATGCCCTGTCTCCAAGAAAAAATTTGCATATCATGAATATTAATGAGGTTAAAGGTCATCCAGTGCACGTTTTAGACCACTATTCATGAAAGTGGTCATATCTTGACTTATAATTACACTACACTTGTAAATTTCAAGCATGCTATAACTAAATACCAGTAGAGTGTTAACAAAATTTTCAAATCTATTTTTAGACATTTTTGGATGTGCTAGACGAAATCAAAGTACTAAAATTAATACGTTTTCGCAAAAATGAAAAATGACCATTACAGTATACATGGCTGTACATGTTAACCATGATTGTTAATTCTTGGAGACAGCACTTAAAGTATGCAGTAGTTACTGCTGATCAATATAATACCTGTCTCCAACGTGTAATTTGCATAATATGAATATTAATGAAGCTAAAGGTCACTTGGTGCCGTTTTTCCGGTAAACGTCATTATTGGCTTGTCAGATTGAGGACCTTGTAATTGTGAGAAGTGTATAGTTTTTTCATGGTTTCTTACTCATACGGGTCTACAGAAATTGTTTGGCTTGTTTGCCGGAGCGTCATATTTGAGGAACTCCAAAATCCAAGATGGCCGCCACGGACAATGGATGGAATACAAGCTTGTAACTATTCAACTTAGAATCACATGTGATACCTCTATTCTATATACTTTTGACCTAATGAATCCATTTCTGTCATCAATTTTGTGATAAGAGGTCAACTAGGGGGTTAAAGGTCAAGTTCAAGGTCAATGACGGTGGGTGGAAGATAAATTTGTAACGAATAAACTTAGAATTACATGTGATACCTCTATTCCATGTACTTTTCACATGAGGAATCCATTTCTGTCATCAATTTTGTAATCAGAGGTCAAATAGGGGGTTAAAGGTCAATTTCAATGTCAATATGGAAGATAAGTTTGTAACGAATCAACTTAGAATTATATGTGATACCTCTATACATGTATTGTAAATTAATTACATTACGTGTCTGTTTTCGCATAGACTATTGTTGCCAATATTACCTACCGGTATGCTATTCATTGTCACTGTCAGCTTCGCCGTTTCGTGGGTTGTGGCACACATTGTCATAGCAGGCACATGCAGGAGTACATCGCATTCCCTTGCTCCGACATCCACATCGCGATGTTGCACACGACTTACACCCACAGCTAATTGTCTCAATGCAGCTCTTCGGGAGTGGGTCGATTGTTGTTAGGACAGGTTTTAGTGTTTTGCTGTCTATATCTCTTGTCCATCCATGTTCAATTGGTGAAATCATGTCCTGATATGGCAGTGATGCCTTCATCCACACCATTGTCTGGAAATGTGCCCTTTTCACGTGTTGAACCAGGGCGTCATGTGTCGGTGGCAATTTCTCTGGCTCAACCGTACCCTTTTGGAATAGTCGGCATCTCAATTCATTTACACATTTTACTTCCCCAGATGGCGAGTATATCCTACAAACAAACTCCTCAACGTTAGCTATGACATCTTCAGAGAGCAAACCTGTACCAAGTCCTTTCAGAAGGCCTGGTTTACCTTCAAACACTTTCCATGTCGATTTCTTTCCATGACCGCTGAATTGACTGACCGTATCACAACCACTGACTGCGTGGAAAGCTGGCAAACATTCACGCATTTCATCTGAAAGTTCGATGTCATGCACAGCTATGTACTTAGGAGCTTTTGCACTTCCTACTTTCATCCGAACGTCCTTGCATAATACATCTGCGAAGTGAATTAGTAGAACTAGAACATCCGTATCTTTGCAGACAATATTCAACCGCTCAAACCCCTGCTGACTCGCGTCTATTGCGTGAAGAATGATTCGCGTATCAGCTTCCTCATGATCTGCTTTCAAGTGGTTTACATCTCGACCTGTAGATGATTTTGCTGCATCAATTTCAGAGAATCCACCAGCTGTTACAATTTCACGACTTTGCGGCAACTGTGATGACATAAGTTCATTGGACAAGAACACAGCGAGATTGGCCTTGTTTTCAGGGGAATCGATGTACCGTTTCCAATTTACAGGCAATGGTACATCACGACTGTCAATAATACGTCGAATCGCTCTACTTCGGATGCCAGCTCTGTGTGTTCTAGTTCCTGATTTTATCGAGTCGGCATTGTACCTATCAAACACAACATCTAGTCTTGATCCGGCACTCTTATTCACTACATTGATGAACACATCTGCCAAATCACCAAATGTAGTTCCATCAGACGGTCTCCCTATGGCCTGCACAAGTGCATGTCCATCAATCACTGTGGCAGTCTTCAAATGAGTGTCAGGAACAGTGTCGTCAGTGACACCGGTGTCCAAGATATGGCACAAATCAGCTTTATTTGTACAATGTCGAAGGTTTCCGGAAGTATCAGATATAGATATTGGCGTATTTGATAACTCATGACACATGAGCTCCTCCAAACTAACGACTCGACCAGCTTTCTGAGCTACTAACAGTCTCTGAAATAGATTGCGCCCTCCTTTCACAGATTTACTTTTCTCGATGGCAGACCCTTTCACTGTAACATCATACATTGTTGCCATCGTTGGAGATTTGTTTTTCTTGAGTGTGTCATGAAATGTACATGGTGCTTCCACCAACCTACTTGTGACAAAACTAGACACTTGTTCATGTCCATGTCTTTCAGCATTAAGTAAGGCTGATGTTATGTCTTCAGGTACAACATCCCGAGTTGACAGGCAAACGAGACAGGCTGATTGTTGAGTGAACACATGAAATCGTTCAAATTGCTGTACTATGTGTTGCACGTCTTTTTCATCCCTAGCGAGTCGACTAGTATGTGCCTCCTTATTCTCCCATACAGAGCATTCTTCATCACGGTCATCTACATTGTGTACACCAAGCATTTCATATGTGTCCGATGTCACTTTACTCCGTTGGTTAAATGTCAAACACCATCTGTCTCTGGCGCTGTCTTCACGAGTTATTCCTATGAGCCCTCCGGCCATTTTGCTGACTTTGTTCACATGCTCAAGGGCTTGGTCTGTTGATAGCTGATTGAACTTCTGCCTTGTTTGCTTCACAACAAAATTTCCAGACCTGAATTCCGTGTACACCTCCGGATGAGTGAGCTCCAACTGATGCATGTCTGCTAAGTAGACAGACCCCCAGCGAGTGTAATTTATGCGATCATAGATGGCAAACCAGGGTAGCATAGCAGCAAATGACGACAGGTGCAACAGCCAATTTCCTTCTCTTTCCGCTCTAATGAATGCTAACAAGATTGCTATCATGTCGATGTATTGTTGCCAATATTGTACGGTTGGGGATCTCTGTGACTGAAACTCGTGCAACAGATCTGCGATGTTTGATTCAGCCATCTGCAGTTTGACAGATTCATACATGTCTGCAATGTCGTCTACATCTTCCTTTCCTGTGATCATTATCGCTAAGGATTCCAGATTGTCTTTAAGTTCTGGATCTACTGGCGACTCGCGCTTGCTTAGCCATTCTAAAAATTGAGGCCACACTATGCGAATCAAAGCTTCATATGTCAATTTATGCGCACGAATTGTCCTGTTGTACGATTTTGCATCCATGTTGTTCACTGCTGTATTTTCTCCAAATACGGAACTTTCAATCCACACCTCTGGTAGTCCTGAATCAGTCATGTGTTTTCCAATAGCTCTCATGTAATTCAGAGCAATGTGGAAGCCCCCTAATCTCACCACTAACGTTTTACATGCATCGGGGCTGTTCCACTGCAGTTGTTTTGCTTTACAATACAGTTGTTCGTCAAATGTAATGACAGTTGATTGTCCATGATTGAGTTTCTCTGAAATTTTCAGACATCTTTGTATAACTGTCCATAGCGTGTCATCTTCATGAGCAGGTGCATTCAGGATAGGTAGATAGCCAACTGTTGTTTTTTTGGGAGCGACTACTGGTGATACAATTTGGTTGAATCCTGTCCAGAACGGTACTGACTGATGTTCCACATTCACAAGTCGCGTGCAAGCCCATGTTAGGTCAGATATAAATGCCTCATTATTCAGACTGGCATTGGCCACATACCAAGAAATATCAATACATGAGTCTGCATGGAAAACTGGTGTTGGCTTACTAGATGACTTTGGTGCTACGATAAGTTTGTGGAGGGTATCTGGAACATGTAGCCGTGTATCCTCACTACTGGTGGCGTACTTCTCGAGTCATTGCCTTCACGCTGAAATGCTACCATTTGTGTAGCATGAAATGTCTCTTTTCCATCAAGCGTTTCCTCGATGATGTCGATATTATCTGCCGCAAATTGTACAAACTGACCTGGCTCTATATTTACTGGCATAGGGACATCATCATTGGCTGCCATTGTTTCAATTTCCAACTTTGCTATGGATGTATCTATCTGTCGAACTTGCGTATAGCTGATACAATGGCCAGCAGCGTGTACTAAATTCACAAGGGCCTTTGATCTTGTAGCCTGATGTATGGCCATTCCAAGACCAACATGTTTTGGTGTCAACTTCC
>JBEVXV010000791.1:0-2430 GCA_040505915.1 Sedimenticola sp.
TCAAAACATATTCGCAGCATATCTCAGCAACTAGAAGTGTTATTTCCATAAAACAAGTGGTGATTCCATTGTTTCTGAAGGCACAGCATTTTGTTGTGTATGGTTTGAAATGAAATGATGTCACTGTCGCTCTGTAGAGGTCGATTTCAAGGTCATGTGGACCGTCAAATTGCCAAAATAACCATTATGTTAGCTAACAATGCATCAAATGTGTTGGATATGGCTCCATATGTATGGCTTTCGATTTCACGTCAACTGATGATACTGGTGAACAGTTGTCCTCAATGTCATGCATTTGAGTTCAAGGTCAATGCCATTTTGGCTCCATAAAATACTCAAGTCTACTTTAAAGATCAGTATTACATTAATTTCGTTAGTTGGTATATTGCATATGGACCGAATACAGTTTATTTCTCAACATGAAAACACTTTAATCAGACAAGCTGCAATGTACATGTTTCTTACAATTTGTCCGCTACTTGAACGATAAAAGGGCAAGCTTATTAGAAGTGACCTGACAATAATTCGGCCGTTTACTGCGTAATAATTTTTCAGGTTAATACTGTCAGGTTTTCCTGATGCGATACCAGCAGGAAACACTCAAAACTCATAGAACAAATGCTTCCTTAGAACATTAATTTTGTAACCCGAGCTCCGCTTCTAGTCATAGCAACCATGTTCTAATAGCTGGTATGAATCTAACATGCTTGCAAATGTCATAACCTTTGTTCGCCAAATGCCTGTAATGTCTGATTGATGTTGTCATTGAATGGATTATATTATTGTTGGTACTGGACAACTGCTACAATATACATAATAATTCAGTCATGCTTGGACCTCAGTCGTACAATAACAGCGTCCACTTGTTCCATTAGGGCTTCCTGTGTTTTTGGGATGTGTTTGCCCCAGCACCCTGTGAAAATAGATTCTGTCTTGCATTATTGACTCGAACCCACCATAGTGTAACTGACCACAGTCCACCGCTCCAGTATCCACATGTGGACGGAGTCGATCGTCAGCAAACATGATACATCAGTCTTCATCCCTATTCCTAGAAATTCAGAAGTCGCGTCACAACCACAAAGAGCAAGGAAGTGGGGATGTACGCCACTATTTTGTGGTTCAAAGCGCTGGATGATATCTTTGATAGGAACGTTTGTGACATGGTTATCAACGCATTGCTGTGGCACTCCAATTCCGCACCGAAAAGATACAGGATAGCCGACTACCTGCCTCTTGGTGGTTGCATGTGGTGATATTAGTATTTCTCATACTGGCTATACTGCTGGACGATATCGCTGTGTCACCATTAGTTTCATACACAACCATGTCGGGGAAGAAGATAGAAGAGGTTTTGACTACGGAACAGTTCTTTTACTACAACATTCAAGAGAAACTTTCATAGTTGCACCTTGTAGTTTATTCCAGTCTTGAGAAATAGGCGTCAAACTCGCATCAATAGCCACTGCACCTAGTATACTTCTCTTTTCCTGGGTCTACACTGTGAGGTTGTTCTCTGGGTATGTATCAAACATGATACCTAGTCGTGTAGTGGATGGATGCGCAGATAGTATGCTTAATGAATGGTATGAAGTGGTGATGGGCATAATGCTCAAAATCAGTGGCATTGGTTGACCTCACGATATGCACCATGACCGTACCGTCCAGGACCTTTACACGGAAGTCTTGTGGCGGTGGGCCCTTAGAGATGCTCAGAAACGTGAGAATGTCTCACTTGTTGCCTGCTTTCTGTTGTCCATGGTTAGAAAGTGATGGATGTTCTCTTTGGTTTTGAAATCGAAAAGAGTATTTCATGTCAAAATCTGGGCGTGATCGGATTGAAAGTAATAGTCTGGAGATGATGAAATATATGTCTTCCGCACCTTACAGCCCCTCATGATAGTCTTTCTCAAGGTAGGACGGTCCACAGTGATGTTTATAAATGATCAGCTGGGCTAAGGTATTGGCTGCTCTCGATTGTTGCTGGTTCGGGTAGTCGAAATCGATATCTGAGTTGAAGCCTCCCGGGCCTTGAAGAACACTGTTCATGAAGTTAGCAATGACTGGTGGTTATCTGCCGGGAGCGTGTATTGAATAGTGGATGAATAGTAGAAATGATGCATTGACAACTTAATAGTGTAGTGTCAAGTTTCATTTCTGTTCGCTAGCCGCAGCACGCTTCTCAAACTCAGAATTGAGAGCTTCTCCTACTACTGCGCAATAAATGTCAAAGGCCCTTGCCAAGGACATTGGCCATCTATAACAAGACGACCTGAGACTATTCTTACCAAATTGTCGGCTAACCTCGAATGGTGGATGTTGAATTGACATGGCTAGCCCATTTCGCTCGTTTTGGTAAGATACAAACGTACAAGCTCATTTACTGGCAACACAGACTTTGATTCAACAATATAAACAGCTAACCGTGCC
>JBEVXV010000792.1:0-3384 GCA_040505915.1 Sedimenticola sp.
ATGTAACAGACAGTATTTTCTCGACAATTGGTCCGTCCAGGGAAATTAACGTCATGAACTCTGCCAATCAAGATGTTACGGTCTACTCGAAAACAAATATCGGTGTCTGCGAATCGGTGGAGTGCTCCGGAAAGTCACACATGATGTGTGCCCAGGTGAGCTGTGCATCAGTGACATCACAAGAGGTCCCAGAGTACCTGGCTGATCTACTGGTCCGTAGCTCAACACACATTAACAAAAGTGAACAAGAACAATTCAAACAGTTGTTAATTGAATATCAAGATGTTTTTTCAAAATCTGATGATGACCTAGGATGTACTAACCTTATCCAGCACCATATAAATACGCTAGGTGCTGATCCTATAAAACAACCTTTCCGGAGGCAACCGTTAGGAAAACGCGAAATTGAGCGTCGGGAAGTTCAGAAGATGTTGGAGAGGGGTGTGATCGAACCTAGCATAAGTCCTTGGAGTTCACCGATCGTTCTTCTAACAAAGAAAGATGGCAGCACTAGATTCTGTGTGGACTTTCGAGCTGTCAACCAGTTAGTAAAGAAAGACTCCTTTCCATTAGCCCGTATTGATGAATGTCTTGAGTCTCTCGCAGGTGCGCGGTATTTTAGTTGCATGGACTTGAATCAGGGATATCTTCAGATGGGGCTAGCACCAGAGGATATGGAGAAAACTGCATGTTCGACTAGCCTCGGTCTGTTTCATTTTACTCGCCTCCCGTATGGCTTGGTGACGGCGCCGTCGGAGTTCAGTCGTCTTATGGGAGAGGTACTGAGAGGACTTCAATGGACTGAATGTTGCGTGTATATGGATGACATAGTCGTGCCTGGAGCTACTTTCAAGCAGACTATTCAGAGACTTGAACATGTGTTCCAGCGGCTGCGTGGTGCTAGGCTCAAGTTGAAGCCGCGTAAATGTCATTTCTTTCAAAAATCAGTGAAGGTGTTAGGACATGTAGTTTCTGAAGACGGCATTGCTACTGACAATGATAAAATTATAGCGGTTCAAGACTGGCCAGTGCCAACGTCCTCCAAGAATTTGAAATCTTTCATTGGACTAGCGTCCTATTATAAACGTTATGTGCAAAATTTCAGTCACATTGCAAAACCACTATACCGGTTAGGTGAAAAATCTGCAAAATTTGTTTGGAATGAAGAAGCCCAGCAGGCATTCGATCTTCTGAAGCAGGCATTAACAACAGCGCCAATACTCGGGTTTCCTCGTACAGGTGAGCCGTTCATCCTGGACACTGATTGCTCCAATTTCGCGATGGGTGCCGTGCTGAGTCAAAACCAAGACGGAATGGAACGAGTTATCGCGTACATGAGTAAAACACTAAACAAACATGAACTTTCATACTGCACCACGCGCAAGGAGTTGTTAAGTCTAGTGACTAGTGCGAAACATTTCCATCATTACTTATATGGCCAAGAAGTACACGTCAGAACAGATAATGCCGCTGTTTCCTGGATGCGTAGCTTGACATGTCCTGAGGGTCAAATCGCTCGTTGGGTCCAGTATTTAGAGTCGTATAATCTCAGCATCACTCACCGGCCGGGTCGGCTCCATAACAATGCAGATGCTCTAAGTCGTCGACCGTGTACAGTTTGCAGTAAGTTGGAACAGAGAAGTGAGGCTGCTCGTCTAGCGGGTGAAGAATCAGAGCCTCCCAGCGATCGTGGTGAAACAGCGAATTCTGCAGTGACCGTTCAAGAAGTTAGGACTGTTACCAGAACGCAACGTCAAAATACCGTTGAAAAAGAGTTAAAACAACACTCGCTCCTGTTAGATGGTTGGGATCCTATAAGCATAGCAGACGCGCAGCGACAAGACAATTTTATTGGTCCTATCATGATCGCTTTTGAAAATCAACAGCAAAGACCATTGTGGAATGAAATTTCGGCACAAGGGTCCAAAACAAAAACATTATGGAGACACTGGGATCGTCTTGAATTGCATGGTGGAATGCTGTATCGTAAATGGGTTACAGATAAAGAGTCAGACAGTCACTTGCAGTTAGTCGTTCCAGAAACAAAGCAAACTGAGGTACTTCATTATTTTCATGATGTTCCCACCGCTGCACACCTTTCCACGGATAAAATGTTGGACCGTATAAGAAGAAGCTTCTATTGGCCCGGCCTGTCTGATGACGTTGAACAGCACTGCAAACAATGTAACCAATGTTCCGCTCGGAAACCAGCAAAATTGAAGAAGGCTCCCCTTGGTGAATGCCCGGTAGGAGAACCAATGGAGAAGGTCGCAATAGACCTTTTAGGTCCGTTGCCGATGACGAATCGGGGAAATCGCTACGTATTAGTAATTTGTGATCTGTTCACTAAATGGACTGAGGCGGTCGCAATCCCAGACTCAGAAGCAATCACCGTGGCAACCGCACTTATCGATCAGTTCATCACGCGAATGGGTACACCATTGACTCTTCTTTCCGATCTGGGGAAATGTTTTGAAGCCAAATTGTTTCAGGAAATGTGCCAACTTCTGCAAATACATAAAGTGTCAACATCAGTCATGAGACCACAAGCAAATGGGGTTGTGGAACGATTTAATCGAACATTAACTGGCATGCTTACAATGTACTGTGAAAATGATCAACGAAACTGGGACTGTGTCTTACAACAAGTAATGTTAGCCTATCGCGCTTCAAAACATGCATCAACTGGGATTTCGCCAAATAAGATGGTTTTCGGTAGAGAAGTTACCCTCCCCCTGACAGCTGTAATTGGTCTACCAAATGGCGAGAAGTTAGAAAAAGATGAACTTCACGAGTATGTTATAAAATTACAACAATCTCTCAACACCGCTCATGAGGATGCCCGCAAGGCGTTGAAACAGTGTGCAACCTACAGAAAACAACATTATAACGTTAGTTCAAAGAAAAGAACTCTCCAAGTGGGTCAAGCTGTGTGGATCTATGACCCTAGCAGGAAAGTGGGTGTGTGCAGCAAGTTGACAAGCAAATGGAAGGGACCATGTTTAATCGTACGAAAAATAGATGACATGATGTATCTGGTGAAGAGGAAACCAATGCAGCCCGCCAAAGCTCATCATATAGATCGCATCCGTCCATACCTTGGTCAAACTCTTCCACGGTGGTTTCAGCAGGCGAAGACAACGTAGATACCTCACAGTGCTGGAAGAAAATTGAGTTAATTGTTATTTGTTATATTTGACTGCCTTGTTATGATTCAAGTTAACTAGTAGGTACCAGACTATATTGTAGCTGATAATTTGATAAGGAAACTGATAATAATTTAACTTCTTATTACAATATGCTGAATTAAATATAATGGTGTTGCCAGAAGAGAGTATGACTATCCTAAAAACAATAATAATACTCGAATAACTCCATGCTATC
>JBEVXV010000793.1:0-4922 GCA_040505915.1 Sedimenticola sp.
ATAATGCATGATTCAATATCAAACAGTCGGAGCATTTAAGCTCCGCCTACAAACACCTACTGCCTGGACTCCCACGCATGTATACACTACATCCCTTTCCATCTTAGAATGAATCAACTAGGTGTGTGCACGTAATTGATAACATGTATACATTCGTGGCAAATTACTAGATGTACATGTATCATAAACATTGCAATTTGCGTGGTTTCTAAACGAAGGTGAGGCACTAGCTTGACAGCTATTTCCGTGAATGTACCGCAGATTCAACCACATTTTCACCACAATATCCTGCAGTTACCACACACTTCCTGTCATTTATTTCCACAGTCTGTGATAAACATACTATCCCAGATGATAATCATCGAATCGTTTTGGGAGTTTCACATTCCGTTTCTGTCTTTGTGGGTGAACCCTTCCACCTGTCTCTGAATCATTGACCAACCCATTTCCGTAGTATGGTCTAACATGAGATACATGGCGGCGTAACATGTTGCCAGTTTCCGATTTGAGTAGAAGCATGGTTCCTTTCTGGTTAACTACGATAAATGGTGTTTTCTCCCATGTAGGAGAGGTTTTTGTATGATCGCGTAACTTGAGAATTACCACATTTTGCCCTTGGTTGAACTTTTGGATAATGCTGCTTTTATTTCTGTTAGCATACATTTTAATTTTCCTCTTTTGCTGAGAATCTCGAATTCTCAATTTACGAGGAACACGTGTGGCATTGTATTGTGGAACTTTGGTTACAATCTGACGGTTGTACAACAGTTCTGCCGGTGAGATATTTGTTGTACAATGTGGGGTTGCTCTGTACTGGAGCAGAAATTTGTCCATTTCCACCCGCCAATTTAACTTCTGGAGGACTGACGCTCGTATTGACTTGTTCAAGGACTTATTAAATCGTTCTACAAGTCCATTTGCTCGTGGCCAGTACGGTAAAACTCGTGAATGTTTGATCCCGTTTTCATTGAGAAACTGCGTGAATTCCTCGGACACGAAGTTTTGAGCATTGTCAGTCACAATTTCGCGTGGAATTCCCAGAAGACTGAAGGTGCGCCTCAATTTGTTTATGATCGACGCACTTGTCGTTGACGTCATAATTTCGACAACCGGAAACCGACTATAGTAATCTACTATTACGAGTAATTGCTCATTGTTTCCGTACGGCCCTGTCAAATCCATGGCAAGCTTTTCCCATGGAGCCTTGGGTAATTCTGACGTCACTATTTGTGGCTCGCGCGGAGGCGGTGATAATAACTGACACGCATGACATGTTTGTATCATCCGTTCAATACTTTCGTCTATTTTGGGCCACCATACCTTTCCGCGCACCAATTGTTTTGTTTTCACGATTCCAAAATGTGATTCGTGTGCCAGCTCTAATACACGTGTCTGCAATGAAGCAGGAACTATCAATTTCGTGCCTTTGAGCAGAATTGCGTTGTCTACCGTTATCTCGTTTCTAATCTGAAAATACGGTTTTATTTCTGGATTTTTCGCCCATCTGTTTGAGCTTAAGCATTTGCGAACGATAGATAAAATCTTATCGCTTTCACATGCTCGTTGTAATTCCTCCATCTTTATGGCATGCGGGAGGCTCCCACTTGCCACATAATGTACATAACTGTCTGTGTTTGATGTACACTCGCGCGTGTGTACATTCTCAGATAATGGGGATCTCGATAAGCGATCAGCTGAGTTTAAATGCCCCGGTAAATACCTGACTTTGAATGTATAACACTGGAGTTTCAGTACCCAGTTTTGGATTCTCGGGGGAGCTTCGTGCATACTCGTGAATATTCTCTCTAGCGGGCGATGATCCGTATAAACCTCGAATTCCATTCCATACAGGTATACATTAAATCGTTGTATGGCAAATAGAATACTGAGAGCTTCTCTTTCGGTTTGTGAGAATCGTCTCTCCACGGGATTTAATGTTCGGCTTGCGAAGCATACGGGCCTATAATCACCGTTTGGTTGTTTTTGGCTTAAGATCCCTCCCACGCCGAAGGGCGAGGCATCGACGATAAGTCGTGTTTCGGCATTTGCATTGTAGTATGCCATGACGTCGGCGCTAGTGAGTGATTGTTTTAGTGCGTCAAATGCGGACTGCTGGTCAGCGCCCCATTGCCATTCGACGTCTTTGCGAGTTAGTTTTCGCAGTGGTTCTGCGATTGTCGCGAAGTTTGGCAAAAACTTGGAACAATATGAGACCAACCCGAGATAGGATTTTATCTCTGTGGGGTTCTTTGGTGCCTCTGTTTCCATAACGGCCTTGACCTTGCTTTCGTCTATTTTAATACCTTGCTTCGAGAGTGTGTGTCCCATGAATTTTAACTCGGGTTTGTTGAATTCACACTTTGCTTTATTGAGAGTGAGATTTTTCTCTCGCAATCTTTCAAGCAGCAACTTGAGGATTTTGTCATGTTCTGCCTGATTCTGCGCGTATATAATTATGTCATCAGCGATATTCTTGCAACCAGGAATGTCTTGTATTGTGTGTTGAATTATTCGCTGGTGCGTTTCGGGGGCAGAGTTTATTCCGAATATTAATCGTTTGTAACGGAATAAACCGTTATGACTTGCAAAAGTTGTAATATATCGTGAGCTTTCTTCCAGTTCTATCTGATGGAAGCTCTGTTTTAAGTCCAATCGACTGAACACGGATGCCCCATTCATTTCCTCGAGGGTTTCGTCTATGTTGGGCATAGGGAAACGTTCCCTTTGAACCGCTTTGTTTGCCTGGCGCATATCGACACATAATCTGATATCACCATCTTTTTTCGGAATTGGAACTAGAGCGCTGACCCATGGTGTGGGACCAGTTACTGACTCTACAATGTCCATTTCCTGGAGTTGTTTTAGCTTTTGTTCAACTTGTTGTCTCATTTTGAACGGAATTTTGCGTGCAGGCTGCGCTACTGGTTTGACAGTTTTGTCGATATGTAGACGCAATTGGAAGTCTTTTAGCTTTCCTATACCTGTGAATCTGTCCTCATATGACCTCAGAATGCTATCTGTGGTATCGCTGTTTGTTGGGGTAACGCTATTAATCATACCGATATGTAACAAACCAAGTTCAGTGGCAGTTTTGTGTCCAATTAGCGGTTTACCGGTTCCGTTAATAATCTGAAACTCAATTTGATATACTTTGTTTGCGACCGTGACCTGCAGTGTTGTTTTACCGTACAATTGTATTGGAAGTTTACCACCATATGGGTAAATTTTCGAATTTGATTTTTCTAGTGGAGTATCGGCGGATCGTAGTTTTTCAAAAGTTTGGCGATCAATGGCGTTAACAGAGGAACCAGAATCTACTAATATATTTAAATATTTACCTTGTAGATTAATCCTCACACTGGCATCATGTTTTCCGTTTAGAACAAATATTTCATCCCAATCTTCACGGTCATCACTATCACCAGAATGATTGATTGCATGCACATTTTTTTCTTTTGATTTGCACACTCTTGCGAAATGACCTTCTCGTCCACAGTCATTGCAAATAACACCGCGTGATCTTACACATTCTTTTCCATAATGTCCCTTATCCCCACATCGGTAACATAACGCCGTCTTCCTAGGATTATTGCCTTCCGTCTGTCGATTTGGTCGCGTGTCCGTCTGTTGTCCCGGTCGCCTGTTCCACGGTTGTGCACCCTTGGTATTGGACGTGTACCCGGTGGCTCCCTGCTTTGTGTTAGTGTATCCAGTTGCACCGTGTTTTGGTTTAGGATATGATTGTTTTCCCTTGTTTGTTTTCCACAGTTTATTCACCTCTTGTGTTGGTTGGCGGTCATGCATGGACATTTTGTTTGCATGAACCTCCGATAATTCGTATGTCCGAGCGATTGTTTGAACTCGTTCTAACGTCAGGTTCTGTTCAGACAGTAACTTCTTCCGCAGGTCGTTGGAACGGCAGTTGTCCACGATCTGGTCCCTGACCATCTCGTCTTTGTCACCATACTCGCACGACATGGCGAGTTTTGACAGTCGTACGACGAAATTGTCGATTGTTTCCACGTCTTCTTGTTTAGCTTTTCGAAACACGTGCCTGTCGTATGCGACATTCTTCCTTGGTTTGAAGTAGTTTGTTAAGTGTAGGACAGCGTGGTCGTACGTTGTTCCCGTGTCCGGCAACGTCTCGAATATGTCCTGCACTTGTTGTCCACTGACATGTAACAATAAAGCACGTTTTTGTTCATCCTTTGTAATCCCTGCAGCTCGAATGTAATACTCGAAACGTTTCATGTACTGCTCCCAAGCTTTAGCGAGGTTGGTTTGTTCTCCCAGAACAGCGAATTCACCTGGGCTGCAGATGTCCAGTTTGGTCGCCATTTGTTTTCTTGTAAGTTACACTGTGTTGTTTTCCACTTTTGTTTTAGTCCGGAATTAAATCCTCTGGTTTTGTTTTACTGACAGTTCGGAATTAAATCCTCTGTAGTAGATACCACCTAATACACTAAAATGATTTAGTTTTGTTTTAAATCCGCATCATCGTCGCCAATGTAATGTATCTATAGTGTGGTATTATAGTGGATAAAGTCAACAACAAGACATGGCATTGGTTTCTTGATAGCTGTGTTACGTTGCTATACTAATAGACAAGTGAAGTATATAATGCATGATTCAATATCAAACAGTCGGAGCATTTAAGCTCCGCCTACAAACACCTACTGCCTGGACTCCCACGCATGTATACACTACACTGTGCATTCTGGAAGTGTACGAGCAGTTCGGAAAATGTTCTGAAAGAATACTGGAAGGGTTCTGGCTATTCGTTATACATTCGGCGGCATAAATGAAAAAAATCCGGAAAGGATACTGAAAACGTTCGGAAAGCATTCGTCATGTTCTAGGTCCATTCGGGGTGTTCGGAAAGCATACGGAACCCAGCACCTCCAAATTTTCATTCCGAATGC
>JBEVXV010000794.1:0-5542 GCA_040505915.1 Sedimenticola sp.
TCAAAACAATTCCATACATTGAAGCATGTCATATTGGTTGGGCGTTAAAAACAAAGAAACCAAAAACTGTGTTTTCGTCAGCCCAAAAAAAGTTCATGGTGGACAAGTTCCAGATTGGAAAAACTACGGGAAAGAAGGTAGATCCACATGTGGCTGCTGCGGAAATGCTCAATGGAGGTGTCTTCAAGAAGAAGGAGTTCCTGACTGGCCAGCAAATCGCCAGTTACTTCTCTCGTCTAAGCCAGCAGGGAAAACATACCGATGCTGGCGATTATGCCGCAGCCACAGATGAAGTTGTAAAAAATGAAATTAAGTCGAAAATTGCTACAAATCTTCACATCTGATAACATGTTTGTGCAAAAAGACCAAAATACAGCTATTCCATGACCATTTCGGGAATAATCACAACTATCATCCCAGGGTGTTGTGCACGATCCGATGCACTGCTGCCAGAGGACGAATGGAACTTGTGAGATTTCAAGGGCGGTATACTAGTTGTACAAAATATCCGTTTCTCACTTTAAATCACCTACACCCTTCATACTTGGACAACTTCATAAACCAGTAGTGCCCGCCATAAACAACTGCCAAACATGTGACCTTCAAGTGACCGTTAAATTGTGCGTTCTGAGGTCCGTTTCTTGTCATAAAACCTGGCATTGGTGGCTTTGACTCGTTTCTTGTTCCAATTAGAACATACTGGTATAAGTATGCAACCTGATAGAGCTACTGGAGACGCGGAAGTTGTTACACTGTCTTATATACATATATCGCTGTGACTGGAGAAATTGGGCTTATGGGCTATGCGACCAGCTTAGCCCCAGATCAGCCTGCACATCCGCGCAGTCTGATCAGGGCCTACACTGTTCACCATTCAGTCAGTGACACATTCATCATGCTTCTAACACACAAATATATTCTAGTGGACCAGGAGCTAGGATGGGAACAACTCCCATAAGCCCCATCTAAAAATCCCGTAAGCCCCATTTCTCCAGTCACGGCCACATATATGTTTAAATTCAGTACGGTACTATCAGCAAGATAAATTGTCTAGATGTCTAATTATCATTCTGTTAATAATTACATGTAGTACTCAAATCTGATGTACAATGCTGCTTGATTTGTGACTTTTATCTACAGAGGCTTTTCCGAGGTAGATACATTTGCCAAGAAGTTGTTTACTTTGCATATCATATTGAAATTGAAACTCGTTTGAGGTTCTGTGTATCACATGCATTTCTCACTCTATTAGCGCGGAAGAAATAGAGAGACATCTACTATTAAAGTAGTTCTCAATGGTCCGACACCATAGCTTGAAGGCACTCATCCACTTTGAAATTGCAACACGTGGAATCGTTGTCTGGCAACCAACAACATAGTACATAGTTTACACTCAATAATGTCAAAACAATTTTGAAGTTTCTTAGAAATTTTAAACGAAATGTCATTTTGCTCGTCTTTGATGTGTTGGTGTGTTGTACCGTTGAACATGATATGCATACAATTATATACACCTAGAAGAAAAAGAAACGTTACATGATATAAAGTCTCATATTTTTTTCATTGTACGTCTTTTCGTGAAAGTTTTAAAAACTTGACTAATTTATGCCAGAAGTGTGGCTTTTGTTTGTTGCAAAAATACCCATTTTTCAATGATGATTGGCGATGCAGGGTCGCTTTTCTGGTTTAGCTAATTCACATGGTGCACACAATCTACGCATAGCACAAGGTTCAGATTTCTGGACAAAGGAGCCAAACATGTTCCAGGCAAAAGGCCGCTCTAACAATTTGGGTAAATACGTGCATACAAACGTAATCCTAATTTTCGTATGCCATGACGGGACAGTCTGTGTCCCTATACAAATGCATTACTATTCCACGATCGGTTGCTTCCCTTTGACTACAAGTCGATAAATCGTCGCACGCAAATCCAGTTATTCTGGATATTTTGAACATGATATTTGCAAGTGATAAGTTCAAGTGTTGATCATTTCATAATTCCGCTAGATAACTGAATGAAAATTGGACTGTATGCTCATCATAGTCTTGCAAACAAATGGACATATTTTCGTTTCAATATATACACCCGGTATACACATTTTTACCATTTATATACACTGTTATGACATAATGTGACATGGCATACATGGTTGTCATGTGACAACGATTATTATTCTAATTTTAGTGAGTCATGCATGATGGTAGCATATTATGAGAATATTTTGCAATAGTCACTACTTGTCTTGTCATTAACTAAAAGGTGATTTGAGCTTTGATGTTCCTTTTACCACATCAGGATATTGTAAATTCAGTGACGAATTTGCCTGCTAATAGAGTTGACATACGTGTTTGTAACAAATCTTTCAACCGATATGTATGCATGCTCATCACGTATGACAGACCCATAGCTTCACAACATATACTCGTGCTTAAAAAAAGAAAGTAATTACGTACAATATCGATATGTGCAGACAGACCTTGAAAATCTCGGCCGCATGTTGGTACTTCAGAGGAATAATTTTGTGTTTCATTTAGAATAGACTATGCAAAACATATCCAATGGGGGGAATTTTAGTATTTCAAGCGACAGGTATGTGTCATCTGGATTTCAAAATGGCCGTCAGCGAGGATATTTCTCTCATTATCTCGTTAACTAAGACAGTGATACACATCATTCCATTTGCTTTACTAACATTATTGGGATCAAGCCTTTTGTTGGAAATATGTAAAAAGTGATATAATACGGGCACCATCATGAATTTATAGATGGCCGCCGCCAACAACACATTTCTTTCAATATGGAAGTAAACTAACAGGTAATGACATGGGTTCAGATTATACACACTCTTGTTATGAAAATGCATGGTATGTGAAGCACCTACCCTCACATATATGAATGGCATATTATGTAATATTGTGATTTGTTTCAGTAAATTAACTCAAGAAACTAAATCGGTACGCACCACTATTTCACTGCATACTGTACTAACCTTCTTTTTCTAAGCATGAATATATGTCATACTTGTTAGCAGAGAAGAATATTAAAATTAGGTATTGTGAGAAAAAACAGATGTAACTGAAAATATGTATTGCAATTGCAAAATAATTTGTTTGAACCACTTGTGTCGCTCAAGTAAGTTATATTAGCCACGTTCGTATGTGTCGTTGGTATACATCTAATAGTATATAAGATGTATAATACGATTGTTTACACTGTACAGTTTGTAACATTTGTCACAATGTTTATATTTAACGTGTTTTATGGGGTTTTATGTTCCCACAAATTTATTTGGGGAACATTATATTTTACCCTTGTCCGGACGTACGTCCTTCCCGCTGTTGGTGTCCATGCGATATTTTTAGTTTCCATTGGCCGAAATTAACCAAATTCGGTATGTTAACATAAAGCACGTCATCAAAAATAATTCCGGTCAGTGTAGTATTTTCACAGTTATGCCCCTTTGTAACTAGTTGCGTTAACCATATTCGTAACAGTGATTTGTAACAGTCCCGTTTCCATACGATATTTTTATTTTCGATAGGCCGAATTCAACCAAATTCAGTATATGACTTTTCCTCAGCATAATACAGCACGGCAACAAAAGTCTTTTCACAGTTATACCCCTTTGTACTTAGTTGCGTTCAACATCTTTTTAACAGTGATTTGTAACAGTGCGTTTAAGTCCGTTTCTCAGCAACTGTAACACATACAGCCACCAATCTCGGTCAACATCACCCCCTAGTGCTAGTGGTGTACATCGTAAACCGACATATTACATGGGACTTTCATTTGAATTTCATCGACTTTTTCCACGCTTTGGACTTAGTCGTTTTTCACGAACTGGCTGCCAGTGGGGACATCCGTGTCCCATGGATACATTTCTAGTTTTCTTGAACGACCCTCATGACACATAGGTGATTGGGATGCCATGATCTTAAGTATAATTTGCATAGATGGTATGGACATTTACAATATGCATACTAAATATTGGGTGTTATAAGATTGAAAGAGGATGTTGGGAAAAACTCGTTGAAATTGTGTCGTGAAAGGACAAACAATTTTTTTTGTTAATTGTTGAATGACCCTCATAGCACTTACATAAAGTATAAAACACACAACTTTTATGCTTATATTATATACCAGTTATGTAGTTACCACGTACAGACTATGGTTTATGGGATATGGAAAAAAGGCTATCACAACAAAGCATTGGCAAAGTTGTCAAATTACTGTCATAAAATAATGAAAACTGTATCTTTGTTTATCGGCCCTCATGAAAGCCACAAACTGAATCGTTCCACCACGTATGCACACTTATTAGGTGTAACAGATGCATAACTTCACAACATATGCCATAATTATTGCAAGATAGTGCTATTAAGCAGTTCATTGAAGTAAAATAACTTAACATATGTATTAACGCTACAAAAAAACAATATTTCTTGTTGAACGTCCCTCATAACACTAACATAAGTGATTTGGACGCCATGTTCTGATGTGAATTTTGTATATCTGGTATGGCCCTTTACAATACATGCACTAATTACTGTGTGTCATACGGCTGAAATGCATGTTGGGGCAAACTCGTTGAAAATACCTATTAAAAGAACAAAAATGTACGCTATTAATTTTTGAATGACCCTCACAGGACTCACGAATGGGTTTGTAAAACCCATTACTTACATCCATTGAGTGCATCTGACATGTAGCTTCACAATTATTACATAACATGCACCATAATATCAGCACACGGTGACTTCCATCCATTTATAATGCAATTTGAGTATTTTTCAGCATAATTTTTCCTTCGTTTCTATGGTAACGCATTACCAATACATCATTTATTGCTTATTTCTCCACATATTTCCTCATATGATGAATGAAATACATTCAGTTTGACATTATGCAGCATATTTATACGTTTGTCCATGTTTATGGTCATTTGTTTATCAAATTGATTAAATTTCAGTTTTTAGAATTTCAGATTTTTTGACATTTTAAAAGTGTTCTAAAAAAAAATTGTATGATGATCCCAGCAAGGTTTTTTCTGAAATATATTTACTGACGTCTATACCATAACATGTCATAACTCCCTATACTCAACCCCGTGGGTTTTTCGCGATACATGACCTTAAAAATGACACCTAAATGCATTTTTTTTTAAAAATGCTCATTTCAAATATAGACACAATTCAACACGAAAAAAATAGTACGACAAATAAGGGTAACAATTAGCTTTTACTATGAAACAAATCATAAAAGCAAGTACTTTCACTGTATTATGAAGGATAAAAGACATATCATTGACGGAAATGGCAAATTTCGATAGAAAAATGTGAATTTTGAATATTTCTAAATCGAAAAAATGTCATTTTTTGTGAAAAAATGAAAAATGTGGTTGCCATGACAACCATGGCTCAGAAGAACGAAACAACCCTTGAAATGTGATATGTGGGTGGGGAGGGTAAAAGGACAAAAGTTTAAGCAAAATCGGAGCGATGGCGTGCCGGACCCCTATGGGAAAATTTTGGTTCTTACAGA
>JBEVXV010000795.1:0-2002 GCA_040505915.1 Sedimenticola sp.
CGGATACGCCCATCGGTGGGTTGATAGAAGCCCTGCAACAGTTTTGCCAATGTGCTCTTACCGGAACCCGATGGCCCCATGATGGCGACGGTAATCCCTGGTGGTACGGTGAGATCGAACTCTCTGTAGAGGTAGGGAAGCTTTTCACTATAACGGAAGGCGAGCCCCTGGATCTCGATATGGCCTTTACCCTCATTGAGCCGTGTGGGCATCACCGCATAAGGCTCGGTAGGAGCATCCATCACATCGCCCAGCCGCTTGACGGAGAGGCTTGCCTGCTGGAACTGCTGCCATAATCCCACCAGCCGCATCATGGGCTGTGAGAGGCGGTTGGCAAACATCTGAAAGGCGACCAACATACCGATGGTGAAATCGGCTGTGGTCATGACGATATAGGCCCCAACCACTAATATGAGCAGGGTCATCAACTGCTCCAGCGTACCCGCTGCCGTATTGTAGGTATTGGAGAGCTGACGGGTCTTGAATGTAGCGTGCAGGTAATCGGCCAGATAGTCGGAGAAGCGATGCTTCAGTTGGGGCTCCATCTGCAGGCTTTTTACGGTCTCTATACCGGCAACATACTCTGTGAGGAAGGCTTGATTACGTGCCCCCAGCAAGAACTGTCGGTTGAGCTGGGCCTGAAAAAGGGGGGCGACGAACAGACTGATTCCCGCCACTACCGCAAGAATCGCCAGCACAATCAGGGTGAGCTGGACACTGTAGTAGAACATGATGCCAACAAAGATAAACAGGAAGGGGAGATCAAGAATCAGGGTCACACCCGCGCTGGCGATGAATTCCCGTATAGTTTCCACTCCCTGCAAGCGAGCGGCAATCACACCGGTTGGCCGCATCTCAAAGTAGCGTGGTGGCAGTTTGAACAGGTGATCGAATACCGAGGCTGCCAGTACCGCATCGACCCGGTTACCGGTATGAAGCACCAGATATTGACGTACCCAGCTGAGGATGGCGGAGAAGATCATAAATACCGCCATGCCGATGGCGATAACAATGAGAGTGCTCTGGGTATGGTGCACTATCACCTTGTCGATGATGGTCTGGGTAAATAGCGGTGTGCCCAGCGCCAACAGCTGGATCACCAGCGAGGCGATTAGGACATCACGCCAGACCTTTTTGTGCTTGAGCAGTGCCGGGATAAACCAACGAAAACCAAAACTCTTTTTTTCTTCTACCGCGTCAGGGTCTTTTACCCCTTCCCGCTCCTTGGCTACAAGAAAGACACAATCGAGATAGCGTGCTGCGAACACATCTATTGAGAGCTCGACCGGGGTGTTGGTGCCTGCCTCGAAACAGTGAACACGCTCCTCGGAAACGGCTGTGATCAGTACCGGTGTCGCGGTGGGGCACTCATCCGCATCTGAGCCCGATGTATCTGAAGCCACTTCATCGGGTGCTTCGCCTGATATTTCTGGCACTGTCTGCACATGCGCCAGCAACGCAAAGCACGGCATAGGGAGCTTATCAAGTGCCTTGATACCCCTATATGCCTGCTTAAAACGAAAACCTAGAGAACGGGCCGCTTGGATCAGGGAGTCGGTGGTATAGGGAGGTGGGAACTGCTTAAGCAGCAGCTCGGCATCAAACGGAATGCGATGCAGGGCGCAGAGACTACCCAGTGCCCAAACCAGATCTGCCGGTTCAATATCCCGCCGTACAGGCTGGCGCTTAAAAGCGTTATTTTGCACAAGCCGGAACATGTTCAGCTTATGCCCCGGCTTTCACTAGACAAATAGTACGCGTTGATGGAGGTGGCAATTTTTCCTTGAAGCACAACGGTCTGTCCCTATGAATTTTTTATCGTTAATGATGAGCGCAATACAGCTTTGTGATATATACTTTAATTCCTGGTTATACAGCCTGATTGAATACTTTGAGATACCCTAAATCTAAATAAGGAACGCGCTTATCAGGCATTTAGATACTAACAAGGGCTAGAGGTTATTGCAAACACCATCACAGAAAGTATTGGGAATCTATGTTG
>JBEVXV010000796.1:0-3935 GCA_040505915.1 Sedimenticola sp.
GGAAGCTTGGTAATTTTCGCATATGTTTGGGCATTTTCTGGCGCGGCGCATGAAATATTTTTGTTGTGGAGTGATATAAGTGAAGTATTTTTGGGAAGCTTGGTAATGTTCGCATAAATTTCAGCATTTTCTGGCGCGACGCATAAAATAGTTTTTTCGTGGAGTGATATAAGTGAGATATTTGTTGGAAAGCTTGGTAATGTTCTCATATAGTTTGGTAAACAGTGATCACAGGTAATTATACAGACTACTTCTTACTAAATGAATTGTATTGTCATTTCATTACATTTGTTGCACAACCATTGCGTGTACTAGTACTTTACGTACATTAAACATACGTCTTCAAATATCCCAACACTACCCAATTGTAAGCAAGCTCCTGATTGGTTCCCGACACTAAGACTAGCCAATCAGAGTCCCTCTCACGTAGAGTCGATGCATATGTTTTCTGCATGCTTTGCTCGGCTCAGTTTCCCTTTACAGGACTCTCTTCTACCTTGGACCTACACCAGAACAGACGTGTTTCCTGACCGTTCCCCGTCTTGGTGAACCTTACTGGTGAGTTGGTATTCCTTCACCCGCTGTCGCAACAGTGGCGTCGTCGTCTAAGTGGAAACGAATCTACGCTGCCAATTTTTATTGTGCAATTGTTTGTTGTTGCTAATTCATTGTTAAAATTACTTGTTTTCGTGGCCAACCTGTCTTTCGGCCACGTGCAAGACCTTTGTATTCATACAACTGAATAATTGTTTCACAATATTAGCAATACTTTTGCATATATTTTATTGACCGTGTTTTCCACAATGACTTCAGCGGGTTTCAAGGTAGAATTGCATTGGGTATCCTAAAATTAGTTGTCAAGGACAAGTCCTTGAAATTTTTCAAGTTTCCGTGTTATCTGCATTTATTATTGCACAGTTATTCTGTGATTGGTGTTATCTTTACAATAAACACTTGTCGTATTTGTTACATTTGTTGATAATACGCGATTTTTGTTTATATTTCTAGCATTTTCGCATAATTGTTGACAATATTAGGGTCTCACAATGGCGGAAAAGCCTTGCATTGATATGCAGACCGCGTCTGTTGATGACTTGCAGTCGATGGACCACATTGGTACGACTCGCGCACAAAAAATTGTGCGTTTGCGTAAACGACACGCGTTAACCCCAGAATTGCTGGCGTCAAAAGCCCTCCCGAGAAAAGATGTCTCTTTTTGGGAGGATTTGGTCGACAAGGGGATTGTTGTCTTCCCTCTTGTTGAAAGTGGGTCTGGCGGCCCGATTACTGAGCAAATTTTGGACTCCTCTTCTTCAGACGAGTCTGAAATAACCGGCACAGAAATGCCTGATATGAGAACACTGATGGTGGAATTGAGCAAAATAAACAATTCCACCAATGTCATGATGGCCACAATGGCCACAAAAGATGACATTTCGAAATTAAATGACCGAATGGACCACTTAAATGATAAATTGAGTGGCAAGGTTATTGTTCTCTCAAACAGGGTGGATCTTCTTGAGGGGCATAAAAATGTAATGCATGACAACATCTTCTTAATAGCCAATGAGCAAAAACAAAATAAATCTGAAATAATAACAGTAAAACTTGATTTAGAACAAACAAAAGACGAGGTTAACCATATCAATGACGACTTTCATAGGCGCTCAGATCAGTGTATAACCACTATAAAAACACACTGTGATGAAAATTTCAAACAAATTAACACAGAAATAGAACACCTGCAAAGTACAAGCCGTTCACATTCAAAAATTATGGATGAATTAGCCAATAGTCAGCGAAAAACTATAAGCGATATTGAACGGGTAATACCCGAGGATGGAATTTACAGTTCCAAATCCAAACTCAGATTTTCGTCCTCTTCAGTTAAACCTGAACCTGATTCTCCATCTAACACTTCTTCGCCTCTCCCTTCTTACCGTCACAAACATAGAAAAGCCCATACCAAAGGTAAATCTAGGCGTCATGACTCTGACAATAGTCAAGATAGTGATGCGAGTTTTAGTCGCAGTCCCCCAAAGCCGAGAATGCCAACGTTCTCTGGGGATAAGGCCTTGAAAATTGAGTCGTTTTTATTTCAATTTTCAAGAATCGCTAGTAGACGAGGGTGGCGGTCTCCTAAGAAAGCCAGCAGGCTGGTAGATTTATTGTCGGGAGACGCCCTCGACTATGCGAAACGTTTAGACGAGGTCACTCTTAACAATTATGGGGTGTTGAAGACCTGTCTGACAGATAGGTTCTCCATCAAGTTAAACCCGAAAACGGCTCGTAAGGAGCTCTCTTTGGCAAAACAGGGGGAGGAGGAGTCCTTGGAAGGCTATGCCCAGAGACTAATGGGCTTAGGCCAGGATGGCTACTGTGATCTGACCCAGGTTGCGCAGGATCAGATCATTGTGGAATGTTTCTTGCGGGGCATGCAGGACAAGGCTGCCGCTATGCACGTGCTGGGGGAGGACCCTAAGTCTGTTAATCGGGCGATGAAATTGGTCAAGGAATTTCAGGCCAATAACAAGGCTATATATGGTCAGGTTTACAAGCCTTTTAAACAAAGGAATGTCACTTTCTCCGGTGAAACCGATCTTGATGATAAGATCAAACAATCCCTGGATCAATATTTCAGATCAAAACCGGTCCAGGGATTTCAAATGAAGAATCAGGCCCCCACTGATTATAGGTCAAGGTCACCACAATATGACCATTACCAACCAGGGAATAACCGGTCTGCTCAGTACACCGGTGACAGGTACGGTAAACCCCCTACCCCTGATTTCCGGTCAAGGTCACCGCAGTTCAATAATTATAGACAAGGGGATTTCAGGTCCTCTCAATATAATTCCGACAATTACGGAAAACCCTTTACCTCCCCAAGACAGGGAAGGCCACAGACTCGCGTGGCTCAGTCAGAAAGGTCAAGGTCACCTAATGACAGCGATAGATATCCCCGTTCCCCCCAGAACAATAGACAGGAACGAGTATACTCAAGACCGCCCGGTGGTGAAAGGCCACGCAATTACAACAGGTCGCCTTCATATGACCAACAGGTACATTTCGCCTCTCCTGAAAGGTCAAGGTCACCCAGTTTTGACAAATGGTCCCCGAGGTCCAACAGTGCCCCACCTCCCTCAGCACCAGTACAAAGTAGGCCACAGCTTACAAATAAACCTAAGGTGTCTTTAAACGAGACGGGACTGGGTCAATAGGTGACCGTCACCCAGTCCTATCAAATTCCAAACAATCTAGTCACCCTGATGAAGGCATGGCAAAACCCCCAGTTGTCGTCCGTGAACTCAAAGGCATGTCGCTGGTCGTGGACATTGTGGTCAACGGGCATCAGACTGAAGCTGTTGTTGACACTGCTGCAACGATCACGCTTGTCAGCGACAAGTTTTATTCCTCTCTTCCCCAAAGCGGAAAATCTATTGGCAATGTTGTCCTGAAGGGCCTTGCCGATGTTCCGGTTAATGGCAAACTTGTCCCAAACATGAATATCCGACTGGGATACCGCAACTACAAATGGAACGTCTGTGTGGCCCCAATGTCGGACAACGTAATCCTTGGGATTGACTTTCTAAAAGCGTATGCAGGTCTTGTGGACTTTGGTCGGAATGTGGTTGCCATAGATGGGCAGATTTTACCCGCAAAGCTTAAAGTTGCTGCCACTGACGACCAGATACACATTTCCCGTGTACACATATGCAAAAGGGTAGTAATTCCCCCAGAAACCATCGGTTTTGTGCAGTGTTCTGTTGACTCACATCCCCCCACTGGCGATACATACATATTTCAGCCACTTCCAGCCAAGAATGGAGCATTAATTTCTTCCGTTTATGCTTCAGGCACGACATTCAATGTCAAAGTCGTTAATGACTCGAATACCTTCATGACCTTTAAAAAGGACAGATTAATTGGGTTAG
>JBEVXV010000797.1:0-1331 GCA_040505915.1 Sedimenticola sp.
ATGCTTACAATTAGTGATTACTAATGGCGTGTCAGGATGACCGTCTTATATTCCATGCCGATATTTTGTGGTTTTATTATACAATGTTAATGAAAAAAAAAAAAAAAAAAAATTCTTCATGTCTGTAACCATAATGTTTGACTAGCCTATGTTATGTAGATATTAAATTTAGATTTTGAGTCGTGCTTGTTTCCACATGGCGATTAGTCACATATTCACGTGACAGGGTATGATCGGTTTGATATGTATTATGTTTATCCTATTTTAAATAATACAGTCTACAATCGTTGCCTCGAACTCTTATTGGGTCAAATGCTTGATACCTCAAAATAATAATGTTGGTTGGTCCGAAAGACATATCCGCCTATATAAGTCTCTCTGACTCAAAATAAATTTTCATTATCTCAAGTGTTTGCCTCGATCCGTGGGACTTCGAGTAAACAAGTGTTGGCTGTACATGTATACATGTAGGACATAGATTTAACTTGAGCACAATTTTAATCTGTTAATAGAGGTAATTTTACTGCAATTAAATCCGCATATTAATACAATTCCGTGTTGACTGCGATTTATTGCCAGGTTTACTTCTAATTGAATTACAGGGCGCTATCATTCACATGATTCCGGTATATTGGATTACAAATATACGACATATTTGCGCTCACTATGTCGATATGACATAATTCGTACATAAATTTCTGGCTATGTCGATACGACATAATCTGTCCAGGTTTATTTGTTCAATTTGGCTGACTACAGTATGCCATTTAGTCATAATAATGATAATGCGAACAGTTTGTCTGGCTCTGTCGACACGTCATTAAATGACCATATTATGTTGATGGGCTGTTAAACATCAATACCCGTCTCTCATTCACTGGCTATGTCGATTTGGCATAATGAGTCCAGTTGGCGGGATTATGTCGATTGGACATAATTCGTCCGAGTTGCAGGCTATGTCGATTCGACATAATTAGTCCTGTTTTCACTGGGTATAATGAATTGGCTATAACCATGATAACGTCGAGTGTGGCTGGCTGTGTCAATTTGGCATAATCCGTCCAGCTACGCCGGCTATGTTGGTCCATATACTTGGTTGAGGATAGTTTTATCTTATACCAATTTTGTGTGATATTTTAAATTATGAATTATATTCTGTGCTAAGATTATAGAACTTCTCCGAATTAGATGCTCTGGTTTTGAGCCTTGTTGGATTTTCTGCTATATGACTACTCAATTTCATTTTCATGCCTTTTAATCATGGATATGCTTTATCAGTAGGGTAATCCATGTCGAACGTGTGAGAATCTGCGAAAATTGTGACCATGAGC
>JBEVXV010000797.1:1431-7276 GCA_040505915.1 Sedimenticola sp.
ACGTGGATGGCAAGGTCAAGGGTCGCATCTGGGCCGACCAGTTTGTGGAGTTCCACACGCTGATTAGCAATTCCGATAAGGAACGCATTGAATTTGTGGAAAGCACAAATGGCACATTAGTGTGTAAACGATCGCCACAGGGTTCAATCAGAACCATGGATCAGTGGTTTCGCGCCTTTCACGTATTTGTTGCCATATATACAGCCAAGTTTCCTGCCAAGGCACCGCTTCTGATGAAATATGCCGACACGATTCAGAAGCTCGGCAAACAGGCAGGAGATTTGGCTGCATTCTCATATGATCGGCAGTTTAGGTTGTGGAGGGAGGATCAGCCTGATCTTCTCCCATGGGATCAGGTTAATTCAGAGCTACACAACCAAGCGCTGGCGTCGGGACTCTGTGCGAGAGTGAAAGCCCCTGCATTTCTGTCTTCGCAGAATAGGCAGGATAAAGGAAAAGCTTCCAAGCAGAAACACTGTTTTCGCTTCAACAACAGTGGTTCATGCCCAAGACAAAATTGTCCCTTTGCACACAAATGCCAAAAATGTGATGGCAATCACAGCAAAAAATCGTGTAAAAAGTCCGACCATGAATTCGGATCTATTTCACAAAAAGGGGGCAGAAAGGGTCCCGTCGCCGGCGGTAAACTGTAGGACGTCACAAGCAGTAGTAACGCCAGTCAATGTCGATCAGTTGGGTAAATGGTTGCATGGGTATTTCCCAGACACAGTCCAATATTTACTTGATGGGTTTAAAAATGGTTTCAAAATTCCATTCAATGGCATCAGATCATTTCATCCGTGTAAGAATTTGAAATCTGCTGCGGAAAATTTAGATATTTTGAAAGAAAAAATTGCTATAGAAATTTCTGAGGGCAGAGTTGCCGGCCCATTCGTACAGAAACCATTTTTGAATTTTCAGGTCTCCCCTCTGGGCCTTGTTGCTAAGAAGTCGCCAGGTCAATATCGTGTGATCCATCATTTGTCCTACCCGGAAGGTTCGTCTGTGAACGATGGAATTCCGTCTGAGAGCTGCACCGTTCACTATCAGTCAATTGATGATGCTGTGGCCTTGATTAAACAATGTGGGCCCCAGTGTCTTCTTTCCAAAGTCGATATTTCCAATGCTTTTCGTCTCGTGCCGATACGACCTGAAGATCATGAACTATTGGGTCTCTGTATTGATGAGGAGTTCTACTATGACAAGGTCTTGCCACAAGGCTTGAGCTTTTCATGTGCTCTCTTTGAAACTTTCAGTAAAGCATTACATTGGCTGGCTGAGAAGAAACTTAACATCCCGGGTTGTGCTCATGTCTTGGATGATTTCTTGTTTGTTGGCAACTCATCTTATCAACAAGGTTTAGATGACGTGACTCGATTTTTGAGGCTTGCTGAAACTCTGGGTGTTCCCATCAATCAGGAGAAAACCGTGTTACCTTGTACCACGTTGACATTCGTGGGTATCGAACTTGACTCAGTGCAGATGGAGAAAAGGCTCCCTCTTGACAAACTTCAGAAAGTTAGACAATGTCTGCAAAACACAAAATGCAGGAAGAAAATCACACTGCAAGAGCTACAGTCAATTATAGGGTTGTTGAATTTTGCTTGTTCTGTGGTTTCGCCTGGTCGCGCCTTTCTGAGGCGTTTGATTGATTTGACGATTGGCTTGAGGAAACCACACCACAAGCGACGTTTAAACAACGAAGCTAGGGCTGATTTGCAGGCATGGTCCGGTTTTATTGAAGAGTTCAACGGCAAGTCCATGTTTCTACCTGACAGATGGGAAAGCTCGGAAACACTGAATCTCTTTACTGATGCTAGCGATACTGGGTTTGGTGGATATTTCCAGAAGTTCTGGTTTTCTCAGACATGGCCGGAAGCATGGCGTGTGTACCACATAACTGTTAAGGAATTGTTTCCGATTGTTATCGCACTAGAGCTATGGGCGGATAAGTTACAAAACACGTGTATCATGTTTCATACAGACAATTTAGCTGTTGTACACATTATTAACAAACAATCTTCCAAAGAAAAAACAATCATGGCCTTAGTGCGTCGCCTTGTATTACAGTGTATGCGGTACAACATCATGTTTCAGGCCACGCATATAGCTGGTGTTCACAACTCGTTAGCCGACAAACTTTCTCGTCAACAGGTGCAGGATTTCCTACGACTGTTTCCGTATGGGAATCCAGAGTTCCTGGAAGTACCAGAGGAGAGTCTGATCGTTTAAGGACTGTGGCTGATGAGTTGATACGGAAGTCGCTAGCACCTTCCAGTCGGAATACATATGATAGAGCATTTGAATATTATTCAAAATTTATTCATGATAGGTTTGGCAACATCCCCATTTTTCCTGCCACTGTAGAACAATTAGTTCTTTTTATAGCGCATTCATTTGAACACAATCTGGCGGCTTCTACAGTTACAACGTACGTTTCTGCGATTAGCTATTTCCTTAAGATGAGAAATGTACCTGATCCCACATCTAATTTTATTGTAAAGAAATGTTTGCAAGGCTATCAGAAATGTGCAGGAACTTCGGACACACGACTCCCAATTACACCTATAGTACTTCGGAGTATCGTTGGTTCATTGGATCTCACCACAAATTCACATTTCATTCGCCTGATGCTCAAATCCATGTATTTGCTGGCCTTTCACGCTTTCCTCAGGGTCGGTGAATTTACTGTTAATGGTAAGTCGACTCAAATGGCGAGTTCCGTGGTGTGTGTGCATGACGTACACTTCATACACGAAGCTGCCGCTAATCATGTGGCATTTGAATTGAAACTTTCTGGCTATAAACACAGTAAAGGCAAATGCCAAACATTGTATATTGAACGTAATGTTAAAGAGACAAATATGTGTCCAGTTCATGCTTTGTGGTCTTATCTTCAGCTACGAGGGGAAACAATGGGTCCTATTTTCTCATTCATGGATGGCTCACCGGTTTCTCGCTCATATTTTACACAACAGTTGAAACTCTCTTTGATATGGGCTGGATACGACACTCAATTTTACAAAGGCCATGGTTTCCGAATTGGTGCGGCTAGTTATGCTGCCAGTCAGGGTATTTCAGAGGAAAAAATTCAAAGGATGGGGCGTTGGTCTTCGAATGCCTTCAAAAAATACATCCGAATCCCTGTCATGCAGTTATAGAACTGCTCTTCTGTTAGTTTTCATCAGCAGATATACCGACGGATTGTGTTCTAGTGTGTGAGTTGTATGTGTTATGTAGCCACCATTAGTCACTACTAGTCACTACTAGTCAATATTATAGTCACTAGCTACATGCGATATACACTACATGAGTGTATCTGTAAATATTTGTATGTACATTTTATGTCTATTGTCAGTTACAATGTCTGTCAGTATTCCACATTACAACCCAAAAGGTACCGTTTCTATGGTTCTCACTGAGTTTGTTGGACTCCCATGGGGATAAGGACCTCTGGGATTTCAGCAAGCACATAAGAGTGACAAGGTATGTTTCACGTAAGAATTAAATCAATATGTGTGTTACGAATCAAAGTTTATTACACCCTCTGATATGCAATTTGTTGTCTGCTTGCGTCACGGTTTGCATGTTTTGATAACCCCATGGGGATAAGGTCCTCTGGGTTTACCACGCTTGCTTAACGTGATGTCGATAGACCCATAGTGGGCATTTAAATTGTTTTGCATTCAGCATGGCTTTGAATACTTAGGTGACCACCATGGCTGCATGGTTATTTTCTCATGGGGTTAAGGACCTCTGAGTTTCGACTTATGCAAGCATCGTGGTCATTTTCCTCTTGGAACAGGCTCTGTACACTGACAATATTTTTGCAAGAAATCAAATGGGGTTAAGGACCTCTGTGATTTCTTTATGCATAGTTCATCTGATAGTATTGTTGACGTATAAACATGATAACAGTTCATGTCATTGGCGTTCTACATGTAGTATAACCTTGTATGCAACTATATGTAGTAATTTACTTCTTTTCATATAGCTTATTCCATCATGTTTGGTCTAACTGTGGGCAACCATTAGTCATGGGGATAAGGACCTCCGACTCTTGGCCAGCTTCACTTGTCACATGGTCATAAGTATATATGATTCTACAAGTTTGTGGTACTACGTTGTTTCAGTTCACATGTTAGTGTGTTAATGACATGCATTTTCTATTTACCTGTATATAAACTCTATACGTAGTGTCTAGCTGATGTTGGACACATTTGTCAGGCTATGAGACTTTCAAACATGCGTTATGATATTCATTAACCACTACTACAATATGCCTGCTTTCACACACACTATTACGGGTGGGGGATTGCTGCTAGCAATTTTGGCGCTTAAATATGTCACCCACCTTTGATTTATTATGAACATGTGACATTGACATTCTAAACAATTAGAATATGTTTGAATAGTTAATCTTATTTAAGATGATTCGTCATTTAAATATTAAATGGCCTTTTCATATCATCAATTATGTTTTATTGTTCATTCCATCCAAATCAAACGAGCGTAAGTGTGTGTTTAAGCAGGGGCAATGTGGCATAAATGCAAATTTAATCTATTAAATGTTTTTATGTAAACTAGCCCCATACTGTACTTCTTTAGACAATTGGCCCGTTGTACAAACGGATTATCATTATAGAATCAAGTCCGTCCAATAATCAAGTTCACTTGCATAAATTAGCGATTTTGATAAACAAAGACAAACAAACTTCAAAAAGGTATTATAAAATACTAAGTTTACTTACAACATTCCCAATGATATAATGATGACCTAAACTAATCGTTATAACGATTTTGAGTAATAAACGCTTGCACAGCTTCCGAACTTTGATGTGAAGTGAAGTTTTACTGTCTCCTGTTTTCGCCCCGTTTGTCTTCGCCCCTGCTTTGTTGGTTAGTAACTGGAAAAGACATGACGATTCTTGTCCTGGGAAGCTCCCATATTTGTCGGTTGAAAGCTTATGTCTGGGCCAACATGGGGGATTTTTCATTTGAACTATCGCCACCTCACAAGATCGTGATGCATGGTATCAGTGGTGCCAAGATAGAAAGTGACTCACATTGTAAGTCGTTCGACCGTGTCGTTCGCGAACATCGCCCGAAGGGACTTGTCGTACAGATTGGAGGCAATGACCTGGATCAAGAGGGTGTGGACGACGACACAGCGGAGGCAGTAGTGCTCCGGGTTATTTGTATCACAAGTTTGTTACAACGGCGGTATGACATCAAGAAGGTTATGGTCGCACAATTTCTAACACGCCAGTCCACTCGACATTGCAGAGCAGATGCTTATAATCAGGCTGTCCATCATGCAAATGTGTTTTTGAAGGCGCAGCTTCTTGAAGATCCGGCGCTGTTCTACTGGAAGTTGAAGGGTGTGAAGAACAGTGTGTCTAATATATGGGCAGATGGGGTACACTTCTCCCAAGTTGGGCAACTGAAGTACTATAGAAACATTCGCGGAGCCATTCTTCAATGCTTGAAGTGATCACAGCAATTTCTGTCTTCTTCGGACTAGTCCATTTACAGGAAGGGGGGTGTTTTGTACACCAGAGCTTTAAATTTACATATAAACATGATAAAAGGTGCAGATCCTGATGGGGCGGCTTGTCATGAGCCGGCTCATCTGGATCTGCAATTTTCTACCGCTGTCAGGCATGTGGGGTTGAAGGGTTTGAATGTCATAACCATGATAATTCTGGGCTTTTTCGCCACAATTTTGACAGCGGAAATGTTGAAAGTAATGGTTTTGTTCAATGTGAGATTGTCTGGAACATTAATAGTCATGCTACTATGACTACGGGGTGCAATATCGGAATATTCAGCGACATACAGCCGA
>JBEVXV010000798.1:0-5348 GCA_040505915.1 Sedimenticola sp.
TCAAAGTAAAAATCCCCTGAAAGGAAATTGGTTGTTATGCCATGTTAGTTGTGCGGTTTATGTGTGGCATCCATAGCTTGTTCAACTCCTGCATAGTTCCCAAGGCTTAATTACTCCCCATCCGATGAAAACAGTAACTATTCAGTACCCCCCCGCCAAGAGGGTCTTTTCACCAGGGCGGACACTACTTGTCCAGATAGAGATGGGCGTGACGGATTGAGGGATCTTCGCTATTGCTATGGATGGTGAAGCCCATATTTTTAATCAGGGTCAGCATCTCATGGTTATTGGCAAGGATTTCACCCTCCATCGCTTTGAGGTCTCGTTGCCGGGCAATGTCGATGAGGCTCTCCATCAGGCGGTGGGCGATGCCTTTGTGGTGCCACTCATCGGCAACAACGATGGCAAATTCACAACTCTCTCCATCAGGATTGATGATATAGCGCGCCACACCGATCTCCTGCTCCTTACCAACCGTTTCTATGACGGCGATTAGCGCCATTTCCCGGTCATAATCAATCTGTGTGAATTTTGCCAGCATGGCGGGTGGTAGCTCATCCAGAACCATCATAAAGCGGAAATAGCGGGAGCGTTCAGAGAGCGCTTTGATGAAGCGCTGCTCAATCTCCGCGTCCTCGGGGCGGATCGGCCGGATGATCAATTCGGTGCCGTCGGCCAGTTGTGAGCGGGACATCAGTTTTGCTGGATAAGGGTGGATCGCCATGTGCGAGTAGGGTCGATCCGAGTGGCCATGGAAGTCAACGACAATACGGGCGTCGGCAGCAATGGCACCGCTCTCATCGGCAATCAGTGGGTTGATATCCAGCTCCTTCACCCAGGGGAGCTCGCAGGCGATCTCTGATGTGCGCAGCAGAACGTTTTCCAGTGCTTCAAAGTTGATCGGGGCCATGTGGCGAAATTGCTGGAGCATTCTGGTGATGCGTGTTTGGCTGATCAGGTCTTTGACAAGAAAACGGTTGAGTGGTGGCAGGCCCACTGCACGATCATTCATCACTTCCACCAACGTTCCGCCTGCACCAAAGCTGATAACTGGGCCAAACACAGGGTCTGTGACAATACCCACCAGCAGCTCGCGCCCGTTTGGACGTTGTATCATCGGCTCGATGGTCACCCCATCCAGGGTGGCTTCCGGGCGGCTGCTTTTAACCATCTGGATGATGTCGTTATAGGCGCTGCGCACCCCCTGGGCGCTGTGAATGCCCAGCCGCACACCCCCTGCGTCGCTCTTGTGGGTGATGTCCGGTGAGTTGATCTTCAACGCCACCGGAAAGCCGAGGTTCTCAGCCTGAATCAGTGCCTCGTTGGCTGAGCGTACGACGATGGACTGGGCGGTAGGGATGTGAAAGGCGGAGAGTATCGCTTTCGACTCGGTCTCGCTCAGTATTTTGCGGCCCTCCATCAGGGCGCTTTCGATAATCATCTTGGCGCCTTCCACATCTGACTCTTTTCTGTGTCGCGCCATCGGCGCCGGCGTCTGTAGCAATAACTGCTGGTTGCGGTAGTAGCTGGTGAGATAGGAGAAGCCCTCAACCGCCGCTTCGGGGGTGTTGAAGGTGGGAATTCCCGCAGTGCGCAACATCTCGCGCCCCTCCTCTACCTGGGTCGCTCCCATCCAGCAGGTGAGCAGCGGTTTGCTGTGCTCGCGACCGATGGCGATCATGCTGTCGGCCACCTTGGCGGGCTCGGTCATCACCTGGGGGGTGAGGATCACCAGTACACCATCAACCCCTGGATCACGGAGCACTTGGTCAACGGTTTTGCGGTAGCGCTCCGGGGTGGCGTCGCCAATCACATCCACAGGGTTGCCTTTTGACCAGGTGGCGGGAAGTATCTTATCCAGCCAGCTGACAGACTCGCTACTCAGTTCAGCAAGTGGGATACCGATATCAGAGGTGCGGTCACTGGCCATGGCGGCAGGCCCACCGCCGTTGGTAACGATGAGAAGGCGGTCACCGTTGGCGCGGTAGCGACAAGCCAGGGTGGTGGCAGCAGAGAAGAGGCTGATAATCCTCATGCCTCGAACAACACCGGCCCGGCGCAGGGCGGCGTCAAATACATCGTCCGATCCCACCAGCGCGCCAGTATGCGACTGGGCCGCCTGGGTGCCGGAGGCGTGACGTCCCACCTTCAAAACGATCACCGGTTTTACCCGTGCTGCGGCACGTAGCGCACTCATGAATCTGCGTGAGTTGTGAATACCCTCTATGTATAGAAGGATGCTTCTGGTTTGCGGGTCGGCCACCAGGTAGTCGAGTATTTCGCCAAAATCAACATCGGCGGATATGCCGGTTGATATGACCGCTGAGAAGCCGATGTTATTGGGCTCCGCCCAGTCCAGAATCGCTGTGCAGATGGCGCCTGACTGTGACACCAGCGCGATGTTTCCCTTTTTCGCCATACCGCGATTAAATGTGGCATTCAGTCCGGCCGAGGGTCGCATGATGCCGAGGCAGTTGGGGCCGACAAAACGGATGCCATAACGCTTGGCGGCGTCGCAGAGTTGTCGCTCAATCTTTTTACCGGCTTTCCCCACCTCGCGAAATCCGGCAGAGAGAATCAGTGCATCCCTGATCCCATAACGGCCACATGACTCCATGATGGCGGGAATGGTTGCCGCCGGTGTGACGATGACCGCCAGATCGACCGGTTTTCCTATCGCCTCAAGATCCGGGTAGGCAGTTTGCCCCTGAATCATGTTCCGCTTTGGATTGATCGGATAAACAGGGCCGGAAAAACCACTCTCCAGAAGATTCCGGTAGACCAGAGTGCCTACGGCATTCGGTCTTTCACTGGCGCCGAAGAGGGCGATTGATGAGGGTTCAAAAAGTTTGAAAAGGTAGTGGCGGCTCATGGCCTGTGGGTCTCATGAAAATAAATTGATAGAAGAAGATCAGTCAATATTGGCCGCAAATAAACGCGTATGAAAGCAAATAGTTGAAGCTGGCTCTTATGGAATAATTCTGAAGTCGGGTGTAGGAGCGAACTTGTTCGCGAAGAGCATGTTTCGGAGTCCATCGCGAACAAGTTCGCTCCTACAAATGTAAAGCAGCAGAACATGCCTTTGATTATTTATCATCGATGCGAAAGCGGTTTGCCCGTCAAGGGTATATTTGCGTTTATTTGCGTTCATTTCCGGCTAAGTTTCAGGGGTAATCAGAAATTGATATGTGGCAGCAGACCGTTTGGCAATGCCATATACTGTTCACAGCATACAGACTATAGGGTATAAATATGGCGACCGCTTACCTATCTCATCCACTATTTCTGGCCCATGATCCCGGCCCCTATCACCCTGAATCGAAGGCGCGTCTCTATGCCATCGAGGATCGTCTCAACAGTGCTCATCTTTATCACTTTCTGCATCACCTGACACCGGTTCCGGCAACTCGTGAACAGTTGCAGCGCGTCCATGATGCTGCCTATATCGACTCGCTGATTGCCGCCGCTCCAGAAGATGGAACCCTTAATATGGATCCCGATACGGTGATGAGCCCGGCTACTCTCGATGCAGCGTTTCATGCAGCAGGCGCAGTGGTGATGGCTACTGATGCGGTGATAGGTGGTGATGCTGTTAATGCCTTCTGTGCGGTGCGCCCCCCGGGCCACCACGCAGAGCATGATTTGGCGATGGGGTTCTGTTTTTTTAACAATGTGGCGATAGCTGCAGCTCATGCACTTGAGGCGCATGGTCTGAAGCGTATTGCCATCGTCGATTTTGATGTGCACCATGGCAACGGTACAGAGGATATTTTTCGCAATGATGAGAGGGTGATGTTCTGCTCAAGTTTTCAGCACCCCTTCTACCCCTACTCGACCCTGGTAGAGGGGCATGAGCGGGTTATTCACACCCCCCTGGCATCAGGGACGGAGGGTGCGCTCTTTCGCCGACTGATCAGTGAGCAGTGGTTTCCCGCCCTGCACCGCTTTATGCCCGAAATGATTTTCATCTCCGCCGGTTTTGACGCCCACATCGAGGATGATATCTCCGGCATCAGGCTTCAGGATCAGGACTACGAGTGGATTACCGGAGAGCTGGTCGCCATTGCTGATCAGTATGCGGGCTCAAGGATAGTTTCAACGCTGGAGGGGGGGTATGAAACACACGCCCTGGCGCGTTGTGTTGCGCTCCATATCAGGGGGTTGTTGGGAGATATCTGAACAGTTACAGCAAAGTGCTGAATTATTACTATCTGAGAATGTTCATGGGGTTGCCGTTATGGGGAGTTCCCGCAGCCTGTCTCATGATCGGTTGTCAAAACACAATAGATGTTGTTCTGGAGGAGAGACTTTGAATTACTACACACTACGGCAGATGATCGAGAAGCTGGTCGCTTTCGATACCGTCTCCAGAAACTCTAATATGGAGCTGATCGGCTTCGTTCAGTCCTATCTGGCCGCACATGGAGTGACCAGCCGTCTGGTGCCCAATGAGGATGGCTCGAAGGCAAATCTCTATGCCACCATCGGGCCGATGGTGGAGGGCGGGGTGGTGTTGTCCGGGCATACCGATGTGGTGCCGGTGGATGGTCAGGATTGGAGCACCGATCCCTTTTGCGTGGTGGAGAAAGAGGGGCGCCTCTATGGCCGGGGTACATCGGATATGAAGGGCTTTATCGCCATCGCTCTTGCGTTGGTGCCGCAGATGGTGGAGGCGAAGCTGCAGAAACCGATTCATCTGGCTCTCTCCTATGATGAGGAGGTGGGTTGCATCGGCGCACCCTACATGATCCGCGAGATGGCCAAGACGCTGCCCAAACCGATGGCGGTGATCATCGGCGAACCGACCGATATGCGCATCGTTAATGCACACAAGGGAATAGCCGAGTTCATCACCACCGTCAATGGGCATGAGGGGCACTCCAGTCAGATCGATAAGGGGGTCAGTGCGGTGATGGTTGCCGCCCGGCTGGTGACTTTCCTGGAGGAGATGATGGCGGGGAACCGCGCCGACGCTTCAGCGGATTCTCCCTTCGATCCGCCCTTCACCACTATTCATGTGGGTACGATCAGGGGCGGGACGGCGATCAATATTATCTCCCGCCACTGTGAGTTCAACTGGGATGTGCGCACCGTTCCCGGGGATACGCCACAACAGTTTGCCGACAGACTGCGGCACTATTGCGAACCGATAATTGAGACCATGCGCAGCGTCTCGCCAAACTGCAATATTGTTACCGAAATGTATTCGGATGTGCCCGCCATGAAGGCGGAGAGCGGGGGAGCGGCGGAGCACCTGTGCAAACACCTGACCGGTGAGGAGCATGCCGGTGTGGTCTCCTACGGCACCGAAGGGGGGCAGTTCCAGGAGCTTCAGTTCTCAACCGTCG
>JBEVXV010000799.1:0-8470 GCA_040505915.1 Sedimenticola sp.
TACCCTACTACGTCGATCAGGGACAATGCTACATAACAAGTAATACATAATATATATTGTATTAGTAAACATTATTGATTTTTATGCCCCCCATGTGATAGCAAGGGTGCATGTTGCGTCACTCTTGAAGTTGCGTATGTCCGTCCGTCCGTCCGTGTACACTTTGAACTGCCAACCTCGTGTAAAAAAACTCCTCCCACAGTTTACATCCAATCCTTCTGAAACTTCACACATGCATTCTAAACATATTGAAGATGTGCACCTCCCCTTTTCATGCCGAAAACAATTGTTTCTAACAAAAATATCACCTTTTCAACTTAGCCATCTTTTCACACGTTTCTGTATATCGGGGTGCAACGTTTGTGTAATCAACTCCTCCCACAGTTCATAACCAATCCATCTGAAACTTCACACATGCTTTCTACACATATCGAAGTCTTCAAGATGTGCATCTTCCCTTTTCATGCCGGGAAAGTTATTTTTCACCAAAAATAAAATATCGCCTTTACAACTTAGCAACTTTTATATATGTATATAAGATGTAATCAACTCCTCCCACAGTTACCCACAGTTACCAAGCAATCTATCTAAAACTTCACTCATGCATTCTACACATATTGAAGATGCACACCTCCCCTTTGCATGACACCCTTTGCAGGGGTCATATTTTCGTGTTTTTCAAACACAATTTCTAGTTATTATATTGATCACATTCCACAACAAATGCAGGCATGACATAAATAATTGGGCCATCAAGCCGACCTGCTTCTATGTAGCTGCGCATAGGTTCTACACTATTTGCAGTTGACCATTCAATCAGTGGTTTACAGCTATCTTAGGCTTGTATGTAGTACAGGAAAATGTGACATTTGTACACGTCTGAATTCAGTATGACATTGGTACATGGCTAAAAGTTCCATTTTAATATGACACGCAGCAATATATAACATACTTTAGAACATTTGGGGATTTCCTCATAAATTGTTTTGAAATTTAAACATAATTTCCGTGAATGATATCAAAATTTGACGAAAATCCAAGAGCATTTGCTCCGAAACTTCAACAAATTCTGTCCCAATAATATGACTATAAATCAGTTACAGTGAAAAGTTTACATGGGACATGTATTTTACAACCAACAACTGGAACTTACTGAATTAGTGTCCGACTCTTATTATCAGGCAATATATATACAGTAGGATATCGACTAAGTTTGTTTTTCTGTGTATGAAAGAACTGTCCACGAGCTCCACGGGGTGGTTCATGAAGCCCATGGTCAGGTTTTCTACACTGAAAGTCCGATATGCGAGGTCGTTATCCTGCTTACACACATACACTTTTGTTTGACAATAAAATACGTTAGGGTTGACTGATTACTCGTTTCTTCACACCATGCCGGAAGAATACGACTCGTACGAAATGTTGTCGCAAGCATTTGAAAAGGAGGCCAATGAAATATGTTTGACACGAAATGCGTACAGGTAATTTGAATTTTATTGTTTACTTAGCGTACAGCTGAGATAATCTAGTTTACGATCGATACGTCACGACAGGATTTATCCCATCTCTGAAAAATTGCAACACATTTGTGCATTCACTAATTGACGTCGAAATTGTGCCAAACTTGTAGGGCAAATGCGGAAGGATATTAAGTAAGTTTCACCAAGTTCAGACATCGAGCATTATAATTATCGCCAATGTTCAACACAACGGTAATTCGATTACCCCTTTGTTTGCGTATCGTGTTCAAGAAAACTAAAGTTTCGTTCGTTCGTTTAGTTGACTTGCAAAACTGCTATAGTTGGTGCTTGAAGAGATGGGTGGGTGAATGGGTAGGTATAAATCGGTGGATGATGGAATGGGTGGGTGAATTGATGGGTGAATGGGTGAGTGGATGGGTGAGAGAGTGGTTATGTTGATGAATAGGGGATGAATGGGGATGTGTCGATGAATGGGTGGATGGGTAGGTGAATGGGTGGATAGGTGGGTGAATAGGTGGATGGGTGGGTGAATGAGTGGATGAATAAGTGGATTTTTGGGTGGATGGGTCGATGAATGCAGTAGCGAGCGAGTGATGGCGGTTTTCTGGAGGGCAGCTGAATGGATGGATGCACGAATAGATGAATATTTTCTAAGTTTCATCACCAACAGTTAAGCCAGCGCATGAAATAATTTAACTTGGAGATATTACTTCATTTTGGATAAATGGCGACGAGAGTTTGTCAAAATTTCAGAGCAAATGCGTAACAAAATTTCGCGTTTCCTGTGAAATTTTCGCCGACTGTTCACATCATGTACGGAATATAGTTTTCGAAACGGGTTTCTGAGAAACTCTTACATACAATGAGGTCGCTTTTCTCGGGCGTTGGCTCATTTCTTCTACACTTGGACAGGTCTGTGTATAGCAGACCCGTCAACGTGCTGAGATCGACCTGCTCACGAGATTATCATGGTCAATACAGGTCTATCCGAAATATATGGACCCTATCACACAAACGATTAGGTGTGTAAATACCTTTATTTATAACTACATGTCAAATTTGGGTAGTTGTGTGTGGATTTGGGTATATTTGGGTATATCCTGCCACCCTGATATGTCTGTTGTTTACTTCCGTTATCTAAATCAGCACGCACCGGGCTCGATTGCAAAGTGGGAGCACCGATAAAAATAGATCGGAATCTTCACGGCACGGAGCACGGCCTTGTATTTCGTCGTTGTAAACATGTATCAGAGGACACCTTTTAATGTACATAGAAGCACAGAACCACATGTACTCGTTAAAGAAATTACCCTTTTATTTGGAAGACAACACAGAAAGTATTTCCCATTTTAAAGACTACTTCCATCATCAAACGCCTGCATGCTCCTTTAAAGTTATATTTAAATTTGGTTAAAATGTTTCGGTATACTATATTGTACGCTCCACCCGTGTGGCCCCAAATTCCTAGGCGGGCGCGACATGCGGGCCGTGGCCATCTAGTTTTCATTTTAACCCGTTCTGTGAAAGTTAAGATAAAGCTATGTCACCTGAAGTGGAGGAATTCTTCAACGTTTTGTGCCCCTCTTTAGCAAACCATCACGTGGTGTTGGCCTATAGAGTTCACCCTGTTCGTGTGTTTGACAACTGTGTGTGTCTGTGTGATGAGTCTGATGTATGTGTGAATGCAGACAGTTGTTTTAAGATAGTAACTTTAGTTTTATGTAATCGATCGTCAAGATACTTCGTCATTACATTTATATTGAATGATGCAACATTTCCATTGAGAGTGGACTTTCTTTCCCCAAGGACATGTCCACTGTTGTTATTAACAAACCAAATATGTGTCGAATGTGACCTTGGTCTTGTGATTAGCGGTGGTCTGAGGGTCGTGAAATAGTGACCACACAATAGGGGAGGCTCAGAGAAAGGCATGTGTGATATCTCAAGAAGTTGTGTGAAAGGAAACAGAAATTATAACAAATTACTGTCAATGTTAAGTTTGTTAAAGTATTATGTGCGCAGTTGAATATAGTCATAACAATGGAAATAAATGTCTGTTATTAATGTTATCCATGCAATGCGACCTGGTATATCCACCAAAATGTACATTATAATGTCATATTTACGTGTTGTTCCGTTGGTTGTGAGGTCAACATTGGCTGTCTTGTCGAGGATTTAGCACACATAACTAGCAATAGGTAGTGTATTTATCACAGCATGACAGAGGACCTTCAGAGGAAGACATGTGTGAAATATCAAGAAGTTGTGTGAAAGGAAACAGACATTATAACAAATTTCCCCCAATGTTAACTTTTTGGATGACGACTACGGACGACGACGACGACGCTAGAGGTATGCCATTAGCTTTTCATGCACTTAGTGGAGGCGAGCTTAAAACGACATCTTATTTCCTAAATACGAAAAACATTTGGTATTTACGAAATAATGTGTCGTATTTACGAAATATTATTTCGTTTTTAAGTAGTAAGACTTATAGTCAGGAGGAATATTGATCATATGACCCAACAGGTGGAAATGGAGTCCAGACGTTTTATGTTGATTGATATGAGTTCATAAATGCCTAAGAAAATATTGTTCGGAGGGTGTACACAATTTCAACCATTGGTATTTTTTTTAAATCCAAGATGGCCGCCATCACATCCTATAATCGTTAAATTCGACATAACTCCTTCAGTATTTGTGGTAAAGACTTAATTTTGGTCTCTATACCCACATTTTTGAGCATGATAAATATACTGAAATGGTTAGTATTGCGATCTGACTGTTACCTTACAAGGAAAATATATATGGCCGCCAAAAACACAACTAAACGTGAAAACTATGAGGTACGTACCTTACAATGAGTTATAATGCCTATTGACGAGTTTTACATGCCGAACATAACCTTTTGTCGGAGGCTGTGCAAAATATAATCCATGTTCACGTTTTAATAAAATCCAATACGGCCGCCGCCAACCACTGAAATTACCATACATCTACGTATTTGTAATTATATACATAATTTCGCGCTATATGCTCATATGTTTAAGAGTAAGTAATTCATAGGAACGGCTAGTAATGAAACTTGACTATTACTTAATCTTTAAAATCCAATATGGCGGCCAAAAATTAACGGCATTACTTATTATCTAGCGATGTGTTGATAGCCCAGTGTCAGAGTACAGGACTACCATACCAGAGGTCTTGTGTTCAATCCACACTCCCGGCATGAACAAAACTTTCATAGTATACCCATCCCTCTGGTCTTTCGGATGAGACTTGAAACCGAGGTCCGTCTCTATATAACCTTAGCTGTTGCAAGGACATTAAACCATACCACTTTCACTTTTCACCTTTGCTTACTCTCTGGTAGCAAATCGGTGCGTTTTAGATATGTAAGCTATTATCACAATGTCACATCATTCAAATCAATTGCCACAGTAATTATCACAGTCTTTCTCTCAGTCTAGTTTTGAGTGAGAGGATTCTTACACCCTCACACAGACAAAATACTCTACAACCTAGCTTGGAGCAACTGTAATGCAGAAGTCTTGTAGTTACAGTGGGTGAGCCGCTGTATTTCTGTAGGACGTCAGATGGCACAGTTCGGGGAACCAGGATACCCTGGTGGTCAAGCTCCCAACCATATTGTGTTGGCTCTACATATATACATGTATTTAGCGGTGCCTCTTGAAGTTCTGCCTGCCATATTTTGACTTGCAGATGATATCTGTGAACATTTACAATCAATGCGGCTGTGGTGGGCCGAAAGGGGCACACATTCCTCGATGATGCACCATCGTTCTGTGTGCACCACATTTAGATCATGCACTCTGGCATGGATGTACGAGGGGCGAATGATAAGTTCTGAGCCTCGCATAGAACATATTCAGCAGGTCTATCCTTGGACTATATAAGGTCATGTAAGTACATGTATTTTGTCAACTTGCTTTTTGTGGTAACACGCCAAGTAAGTAATGGTCGATGGCCCGGCCTTGAATGACCTTAGCTGTTGATAGGCCGTTAAACACCAATAACCAATCAATCAATCCATCATCGCGGAAGATCTAAGAATGAAGAAGCTATCAGCCGGTTTGGTTCCTAGACTTCTGACACCTGGTCAGAAACTCATCAGGTATAACACGTCCCGTGAGAATATCAACCTTGTTTAGGCTGATCCTTGCAACGGTTTGTTAGTATGGATGAGACATAGGCGCATCATTTCCAATCCGAGTCCAAACAACAATCCTAATAGTGGAAACACATGGGATGATCTGTTCTTTCAGCTCGAAAGGTTATGGTCTGTGCTTTCCGTTTTCCGTGATTCTGATGGAATCACGATGGTAGACTACCTTCAAAAGGGGCAACAATCAATGGAGCATATTAAGTGTGACTTCTAAGGCAACTTTGAGAAAACATTAAGACAGAACGCAGTGGAAAGTTGAGAGAGGTTGTGCTGTTTTATCAAGACATTGCTGCCATCAATGAATGTGGCTTTGAACTTATCTAGCACATGCCTTACTCTCCTATGCTAGCTACACCAGACTTCCATCTATTCCCAAACTTGAAAAAGGTTCTAGATGGTAGGCTTGAACGTTTTTTAGACTGCCAAGACAATGACTTATATAAAGGTGATATATAATCCATTCAGTATCGCATTCAGAAGTGTATCGATGTAGAAGGGATTATGTTTGTTGAAAAATAAATCAATCAAATGTCAAAAGATCACGTCTTTATTAATCAGGCTCAGAACTTATCATTCGCCCCTCGTATGTATCGATGTAGAAGGGATTATGTTTGTTGAAAAATAAATCAATCAAATGTCAAAAGATCACGTCTTTATTGGTCAGGCTCAGAACTTATCAGGACTGCTACTTTACCATATGCAGCACATATGAAGTTATTGGCCCGAGCTTCAACATCTTTCAATATCACCTTTTACATCACCAACTTGCGAAAGTGAGTAACATCCAGTCTTGCAAATTCTAAGTACCAATGCTTTGCCGATGCCATGCAACGAAGCTACACTGTCTTCACCAGACAGCACATGTATAGCCAGAAGATCACCCGCTATATCATGGTGCGCTTCTTTCATGGCATGAATATCTACGACTGCTCTTTTCTTCAGGCTTTTACAGTCTGATACAACCACTTGAAGTTGTTGCTTCAACATCGATGTTGACTTAGCTAGTAGATCGATGACACGTGCATATATGAACTTCTGGTCATATATCCGTTCCTTAACTACTGGTACTAACATATGCCTTTGCTTCATATCTACCGTGATGGCCAGCTTGCTGACAGGAACAGATCCAGGCCTACCAACTCTGAAGTATTTCATTACCAGTTTTCCAAGCATGACAGCCTCATCCGCATATACATCAAGGTGAGAGGAGATCCTCATTATGATGACTACCTGGACGAGGTAGTCAGTCCACAACTGCATAGTTCTGCTCCGACTTGTACAGATATCGAGTTCTTCAATGAGGCCAGTGAATGAGGTATCTCCTTCCGCCCGTACTACATCACTGAGTATCTCCTCCACTAGTATCCTGGGTGTTCAAAAGGCGTGAGGGTATTTCTTCCTGCTTAACATTGTATCAACACTTACAACTGTGTTGGCTAGAACCTCTTCCATGCCACTGCCACCCATGATAACAGCTGGTGAGTAAATATAATTCATTATCATGCGCTTCCCATTGGGATGACTGACTTAAAGTATGAGGTTCATGAAACAGAATGTCTATGGTGACTTTGCTGATCAACTGTGAAGACCCGCATATCCTCACCTACAGCTTTTACAAGTGACAAACTTGGCAGAGGTAGTATACTTGCACCACAACACAGTTTCATGTAATACCGGTATGCATCTTTCGATCGGTGTACATACTACCGTAATTATCCTAAATACATGTATTACGACAAAATACCTGATCAAAATTATGTAGACCCAGTAAAGACTGCTCATGAGCAATCTGATCTACACAGTTGGCTATTCCAGCAGGATATTTTGGACAACGCACTGGACAGAAGAATCGACTTGTTTAAATAATAGGCTGTTACAATAATTGACTAAGGTGCCAAAATACATGTTTCTATTTACGGTATTGACGGTAACAAACATTCGTAGAATCGGTGTTTACCATTGAGATAAAAATAACATGGGAGATTTTAACCATGTTAAACTGGTGAAATTATTCTCTAAATCTGGTACTATGCAAGTCTGTATTTTTGTATTGAAATGGATTTTCAGACACAGCTAGTTTTGTAGAGACAAAGCTCATTTATGTAAATCTACCATGATATAAATATCATATGCTTGACATTTCCTCTATGTGGTGAAAGTCAGAAAGGTAATAATTATGATCAGAATAATGGTGGTCGATACATTGGTAAATATCCAACTATTTCCTGCTCTAATATGTGATTTTAGTAATTTTGGCGGTTTTTGGAAGCCATATTGAGTTTTAGAGATAAAGTAGAAGCCTAATCATACCAATAACAATTCCATCAGATGCCTAATCCCTGTAAACCTGGGTATAGAGCCCAAAACTGTGTCTGTATGACAACTATTGAAATAGTTATGATCATTTTAGTAATATCAAGGGGTGGCGGCGGCCATATTGGATTTTCAAAAATGCCAATGGTCAAAATTGTGCGCACCCTCTGCAAAATGTTAACTTAGACCTTTATAGACTTAAATAAAACAACAGAAAATGTCTGGACTCCATTTACACCATTTGTGTAATTTCCTCCCGACTATTACTCTTAATCTGATTCATGATAGGACAATAATTGTAAAGTTTTGTATAGCCATTCTTTGTGATACTCCACCAGTACTTTTAATCTGATTAGCCTATCGAAAGTAGGGTTACTTCATTACACGAATTGGTAACATCTTTTATTATATACCTATCAATGATCTGTTGCAAATACAAGCATTTTCAGTCAGCTGAATACAGGAGGACAGATCGCATTTTCCGTATCAA
>JBEVXV010000800.1:0-25237 GCA_040505915.1 Sedimenticola sp.
GCTCACTGTCACTCATAATCTCTCTCATCTCCTCATCACCAGTTTCTGTAGTAGAGAACTGATCCTGATAAACTCCTGCTCTCCGGAGTAGTCGCCGTAAAGTGCCGACTCAACCGCCCTGGCACTCAGGCCGGTCTGCTCCCCAATCCACTCACAGCGCCCTCGCCTGTCCAAGCGATCCAGTATCGGGTGACGCCGCTGCCACTCCTGTTCAACGGCTCGTCGCGATGATTCAAACATCTTTTCGCCACGGTCGATGCGCCAGAAAAACAGAGCCGCCGCCTGTAGGTGCTCCAGTAGATTACGTCGTAAAAAAGTGGTAGCGGTAAGGCGCGGTCCACTGGTCAACCCCAGATGCCACACTGCCAGCCACAACAAAATAAGTGCGGCAACCATCAGCTGAGGTGCATTACTCATAAGTAGCCTGATCAGTGAGGGCATATTGCTACTGTAGAGCAACCAGGCGCGATCATGGTTCCTCGCCAGTAACCAGAGCAGCAGCGCATGGTCCTCTTTTCCAATCTGGTTATTGGTGAGAAAGCGGTTGTCACTCAACACCGTCACCCGCCCCTGACCAATGGCATACTGCAGCAGATGATAGCCGCCTTGCTCATCCCAGCCACCCCACTGCGCCTGCTCTTTTGAATCAAGAAGAATGCGCTGGGACTGAAAAGCGATATTGAGTGGTCGCTCGACCCCGGGGTAGTCAATGACCGTTAATTTGGCCTTCTCACTTGAGGAGGTCCCACTTATCTGATCTTTCAACTCATCCATATCAATAATAACCAGTTCTATACCCAACTCATCGAACAGATGATTACCGCTGCTCTCACTCTCTTCGTCCCACTCCTGCTCCGGGGTTATAACCAGATGGCCGCCATCCTCAATCCAGTTGAGCAGTGCCGTCTCTCGCTCCGGGGGCAGGCTCGGGCCAAGGTGACTGACCAGCAGAAGGCCCGGCTCTTGTGGCATCTTCAACAGCTGGCCACGGCCGCTGACGCTTTCACTCTCGATGCCGATGCGTGAAAGAAAATAGTCTGCCGCCAGTAGTGGATTCTTCCTCGCCTCTTGGGATACCGCGCTACGGGACTCTCGGGTAGCTCTCTCAAAATTGCTCAAAAACCACCAAGCAGCCCCTGCCACCAAGAGCGCCGCCAGAAAGGCAGCGAGGGCTATGGATAACTTATCCCTCACCTTCTCGCCCCTTCCAACCAATAAGTTTCTCCCACTCACCGCTCAAGCCCATCACCAACTCGGCTGTCGGCATCTCGTGGCCATAGGCCAGTGCAATCCAGTGCCCTGTCAGCCGCTGAAAAAGAGCGGCCTCATCAGCGGGCCTAACAGCAACCACCTGTTGCAGGCACTCACCCTCGGTAGCACTATCTGGGATCTCCAGTTGATCCTGATGGATAAACTTTACCAGGGCAGCACGGTAGAGCAGGCTCATCGCGCCTCGAAGATCACCCTCATCGAGTAGATGTCGAATAGCGGCGGGAAGATCCTCCGGCAGGCTGTCGGGGGCCACCTCAAGGCCAAAGAGAGAGAGAGTAGCCTCCTTTTTCTGACCGGCACTAGAGCGAGCGCCAAAGGCGAACCAGTCCCTGTTTTTTGCAATCATGTAGAGCAGTAGCGCAATCGCCAGACCACCGACGATCCACATCAAAAATTCACCGATAACAGCAAAGCCCTTGGTAAAGCCTGAAATAAAATCGATTAGCTGCTCAATTAGCCAAGCCAGCCCGGTGGCCTCCTGATCATCCGGCTCATCCTCTTTGCCGATATACTTCCAGTAACTATCGCTCTCCAGTTTGCCGAACGCCTTCTGCGCCAGCACCTCTTTAATCACTGTTTTCGCCTCTTGGTGGCTCATCTCTGCCGCCACTCCATCCGGCACCGGCAACAGAAGAGAGAGGGAAGCCAGCAGAACCACCACCCCAGGCATAAACCGTGAGGTTTTGCCCTTGGCCTTGGCTTTGGCTTTGGCTTTGAGACGACGGAAGTTGATCTCTATATCCCACGCCTCCAGTTCACTGCGGCGCGTCAGATAGAGGGCGAACCCCCCCGCTACATAGAAGGGGGCGATCAAAGACATGGCCAGTAGACTGCCGATATGCTGCAGCCACTCCTCCAGTGGCCCAGGTGAGAAGATGAAACTCTCCATATCAACCCAGCGCAGCTCCTCCGGCAGCAGCACTATCAGCAGCACCATAAAGGAGATTTCAAGTAGCGTTTCAAAGTGGATTCCAACAATGGTCAACCAGGTACCCGCATGCTGCCCCCGACCAAGGACAGCAACACGCTTCTTGCGCTCCTTGCCCTTAAGCTGCTCCAGCAGGGCAACCGGCATATTGAATGAGCGGTTAGGGTTGAAACGCCGCCAAGTGAGATTGGCAAACAGTTGCGGTCGGACAATACTCAGGCTCTGGCGCAACACCTCGCCCACCCTAGGCGCTTCATCAAACAACCTGCGGCTCAACCAGAAGAGCAGCAGTGGTTCATAGAGTGGCTTGAGCCACCAGACCAACATAATCACGCCCCAGGGGTAATCAGAGAGCAGCAGAGCCGCCAGCAGATAGACCGGCAGAGCCAACCCCAGCCAGAGCATACACAATGGCCTAAGCCAGTGACGCGCCATGGCAAAGCCAAGATCAATCCCCTCCCAGGCGTTGCGCGGCCGAACGGTGACGGTCATCTTATTAAGATCCATCACCCCTCCGGGCGGTACGCGAGCCGGAAAAACCAAGGTAGAGCACCACTATCAGCCACAGCAGGGCGGCCACCGTATACTTAACCCCAATGGCAGCGCTGCTGGATGACCAGAAAGCTTCAATAAATGCCGCCACCACCAACATCAATGCCGCACCCATAACCAACTTTAGCGCCTCCTTGGCACCCGCCTTGAGCGCGCCCAGGCGGGTCAGCTGTCCGGGGGCGATAAGGGCATGAGCCAGCATCAGCCCCGCCGCGCCGCAGATAACAATCGCGGTCAGCTCAAATGATCCATGGCCACTGACAAAGGGCCAGAAGGTCTCTTGATATCCCACCCGGGTGAGATGCCCGGCAACAGCACCAATCACCACGCCGTTGAAGAGCAGTAGAAACAGGGTGCCCACGCCATAGAGAATACCGCCTGCAAAGGTACGAAAACCTATGCCGATATTGTTGGAGATATAGACCCCGAACATCACAAAATTGGTCTCAGATCCACGCTCCATCGCACGCCCCGGCTTACGGTTTGCCGGGTCGTACATCGACTCCATGGAGGCGACCTCGGTGCTGTCGAGCAGGCTGTAGATAATCTCCGGGTTGGAGTAGCAGTAGCCACCCACCAGCAATCCCGGCAGAAGAAAGAGTGCTGTCGCCAGCCAGAAATAGCGGGCATTACGCCGTAGTGTCACAGGAAAATCGGAGGCGATAAAGGAGACCAGCTGCCATAGACCTGCACCTGACCTACTGTAAAGTCGCCGGTGGCCACGCAGTACCAGGTCGTGGAGTTGATCCACCAGCGCCGGACTGTAGTGGCGACTGCGCGCCAGGGCATAGTGATTGCACACCTGCCTATAGAGGTGGGGCAGTTGTTCCAGCGCATCTACTGGCTGCTGACGTTTGCGTTTGGAGCGCTCAAGATCATCCAGCAGTTGCTTCAATATCAGCCACTGGTCGCCATACTGCTGTTCAAAACGCTGCTGTCGCATCTATTTCTCGTGCCCACCAGCAAGCCAACTGGCATAGGCGTGAAGTTTCCCCACACCTGCCGACCCTTGGCACTCGGTTATATTTGAGAGGATATCGGCAAGCTCTGCTTTTCTGTCATCCGATAGAACACTGCTGCGCTCGGCAAATGCCAACAGTGTATGCTGCTCATCACCGGTCAAACCGGCAGGAGGCCGCAGTGCCTGCACCATCGGGAGTGCCATACGCTCAACCGACTTATCGCCATAGACCACCAGGGTGCCAGCAGCCATATCGCCAAGCCGTTTGAACTCGTGATTGAAGAGCATGGCCAGCAGGCCAAAACCATAGAGAAAAGGGAAGAAATCGGCGGTTCTGAGAAGATTACGAATCAGTGACGAGGAGAGGGAGACCGGCGTGCCGTTATCGTGAACCACCAAAATTCCCATCGCCTTCTTACCCGGTGTTGCCCCCGTTCTCACTTCGAAAATCACTGGGTAGAACCACTCGACAAGAAAGATTCCAATAAGGATAAACGCGACACCCACACCGCCAAAAAAGGCGAAGAGTATCGATATTACCCCATAGAGGCCAAAGCGAATGACGAGATCGATAGCCCAGGCACAGGCTCTCACCACCGGCCCAGCAATACGCATCTGAAGATCGATACCTTCCGGGGTTTCATATTGGCGCGCAGTATCGAGCAAATGCCTACCTATCCATCGGTAAAGCGGTGAACATATTCAGTCCCTAAAACTCATCAGCTGTAATAGATATCCCTACATGCGGTATACATCGATGCAGTCAAAACCGGTATCACCACAAGTAAGCCCAAGCCAACAGGAATTACACCAATAATCATAAAGATAAGTCCGATCACCCCATAGAGTAGAAATGGCAGGATGTTCTTTATGCAACCGGCAAAGCTCAGCTTCATGGCCGCTATCGCTGACATATTTTCAAGCGCAATCAGTGCCGGGGCAAACCAGTACGCCATCATCAGGGGAATGGTCAAACCCATACCCGCCAAAAAAGCGAGCACTATGGTACTGGTCGGCGGTAGATTACCTTGACTCAGAGTCTCTCCACTGAGCATAAAGAGCCCACCCGCCAGAGAGGCCAGAGCAACAAAAATGATGATCAAACCGACGAGGTAGAGTAACCCCACCAGAAGCAGCTGTTTAACGTTAGATGAAAAACCGGCCATCAGATGTCTCACCCGGAAATCACCACCCTGCTCCTGGGCTTGAGCGCCAAGAATAAAACCGGCAAGAAGCACAGGGGAAAGCAAGGTGAGTGCCAGTGAGATAATCGGGCCAATGAATGGAATGGCTCCGAGAACCGAGGAGAGAACTACCCAGATCAATATGGCTCCGATCCAGGCAAAGGGATTCTGTCGAAAATGCCAGTAGCCTCTGGATATCCATTGCCAACCATGCCCTATCGGTTGCGCTACCGGGCCGCTGAAATCGCCCAGTGCGCCCTCCTGAATAAGCTCAGACTGGGGAACTGCATAGGGGTTGGATTGTTTATCATCGGTGCCATTGTTTGCGGTTGCGTCAGCTATGCGCGCCTGCACTGACACATATTTATCAATGACAATACCGCACGCTTGGCAGCTCCCCGCATCAATCGATTCAGACCCGCACTTGGGACAGGCAGTCGCACTCCCAGGGACGCCACTTGCCTCTGTGCTTTGATCCATACTCTCCTCTACCGGTTCACCTATCGGCTCCAGTGAAAGCTGTCCGGTGGCCTGTTGCAGCTTCTCCGCAAAGCCATTATTACTCTCAGGAGTAGCCCTATCTACGATGGGTGCCTCCGACTTCTCATCCAAAGCTTCAAGGGTCATCCCTGGTGCTGCTGGCGGAGAGACCATCGGTAGCAGCGCCACCTCCATGCCAAGCTCTTCGACCGCCTTCCGGTAGCGTTCAGCCTTTTGTTGATCCAGCCCCTTCTTGAGGGTGACACCCTCCCCCTTTGCCAACAGTTGGCGAACCTTATCCGGCGGCATTGAAAAGCGCCTGCTGAATGCAAGGATGACATGCGATTTATCCACGTCAGGAAGCAAACGGCCGGTGAATCTGATCTTAAATAGGGGTGTCACGATCAATTCTCCTTCATATACCGGTTTTTCTTATTGCAGCCCAGAGAGAGCCTGTGCAATGATCTGTGCTGTTCTAAATTGGCTAAACTTATTCTATGGCATACAGTGAATAATATGAACCAGAATATTATCAAAAAGTGCCCCGCAATAAAAAACCCGATCACAGTTACCGGGGGTTTTATTGCTAAATGGCAAATAACTACTTCAACTTGCCGATACCCAGCATCTTGAGGATGTACTTCTCATAGATAGGTTCAGAGGTTCCTCTCTTCATCTTGCGGATAAAGTACTTCTCAAATGCAATCTTTGCCATATGTACCCACTTACCTTTCTTAAACCAGGCAACATTACGTGGGGGGATCTGCGGCAGTGCGACAAAGGCGGCACCGGTATCACCCATGTCTGCCAGACAGATGGCATTCCAGGTAGCGTTGGTTGAGAGCTCACGACCCGCCAGCTCGTCAGCGATATTATGAACAATAGCGGTCACCATCGACTCGATCATGTAGCCTGTTTTGGGCGCACCGGTAGGCACCGCCGTAGCTTCAACAGGAGGAATAGCGATACATACACCTGCTGAATAGATGCTTGGATAAGTCGGGTTACGCTGGTGGCTATCGACAAAAACAAAGCCACGGGGATTACACAACCCCTCAACATTGGCCACCGCATCCACACCTTTAAAGGCGGGCAGCATCATTGAGTATTTGAACTCCAACTCGTGCTCTTTTATCAGATGGCCGCTATCATCAAACTGTTCGACGAACATCTTGCCCTTCTCCACCCGGGTCACCTTGGCATTGGTGATCCACTTGATATGGTGGGCTCGCATATCGGACTCAAGAAAACCCTTGGAGTCACCGACGCCACCCAGACCGAGGTGACCGATATAGGGCTCGGAGGTGACAAACGTCATCGGTATCTTGTCACGGATTTTGCGCTTGCGCAGATCTGTATCCATGATGAAGGCAAATTCATAAGCAGGACCAAAACAGCTGGCAAACGGCATGGCACCGATAATCACCTGGCCAGGATCTTCAAGCAGCTCTTTGTATGAGTCATAGGCGTTCAGTGCGTGATCTACGGTACAGACCGATTCGGTGTTCCCCACATCCGGCCCGGCACCTTCAACCTCTTCAAAAAAGAGCTTGGGGCCTGTGGCGATAACCAAGTAGTCATAGTTGACCACTTCACCACCCACCAGCTCCAGTTTTTTGGTTTCGGCATCGATCCTGTCACAACGCTTGGCGATAAAATTTATCCCTTTACGCTCCAGGTGAGGACGTATATCGAATGTAACGCTGGAACGATCACGCCAGCCTACGGCCACCCAGGGGTTGGAAGGAGTGAACTGAAACTCCTCCCGCTCGTTGATCATGGTGATTTCATGCTCTTTACCGAGCTTCTCACGCAGTTCGTACGCACAAGGCATACCCCCAGTACCCGCACCCAACACGACCACATGCGCCATACGCTACTCCTCCATCGGAATTCTTGAATGATTTATAATTATTAGAGTGTTGCTGCGGCCCAAGGTTTAATTATTATTCTTAAGTTACAACTGCAGTGACAACTCCATACATGGAAGACAATACCCGTCCGATGAAAAAAGATAAAGCAGCATTAGTATCTGATTATTTTGCTGTTTTTAGTAACAGGCTTTTTGTGCAGAGACCTAATGAATAGTCACCCATTTGCTATCTAATGCACCTTGCGAAACAAGCGCCAAGCCCAACCCTGAGGCCGTACCTCACCGGTCAAAATATAGTCGAGAGCATGTGTATTTTGCAGCGCCCATCCCAGTCGGTCCCGTGCCGATTCACGACCACAAAACAGTAGCCGATCCCCCGGCTTAAGCAGAAAACCCTCCTCCGGCAACATGGTGGTACTGCTGTCACGTTTTACCAATAGCGGAATACAGGCAAGCTTTTTTTGATTATCTCCAGGATCTGATATCAGGCTCTGTAGCGCCACCGGCACTCCTCGCTCCACTGAGCTGCAGACCGCCAAAGCCTGTTCCGGTGTGATATCCACCTCCCATACTGTGGGCACCTTGGATTCAACCAGCGCAGTAATTCTGCTGATCAATTCACAACTCCAGCCCTCACTCTCGTACATCGAGAGGCTCATGAACTCATGGAGCAGAGGTGTCCCGAGCAGTACCCGTACTTTGTTGGCGATAATAGTGCTGGAGTGCATCACCATATCTGCATTCACTGCCTGTATGATGGCGTGGTTATCCATTCTATTCTGCCTTGCCACTACAAACAGGTCAGATCGCAGCACCCTTGCCGTCATAATGATGGATAGGTTGTTGGCATCATCATCTGTACCTGCCACCAGCCCCACTGCTTGATCAATCCCTGCCTCTTCCAGTGTTGAGGCTTCGGTCCCCCGGCCACGAATCGTCCCTTCGGGAGCAGCCGTCAACTCAGGTTCAAACTCCACCACCACCGGATCAATACCTTCACCTTTGAGTCGACGGTAGACCGCTTTGCCAAAACGACCATAACCGCAGATGATCCAGTGTCCCTCCTGTGGAGGATAGACCGGCTCATGCAACGGCTCATAACTCATACCCGAAAGCCACTCATGAAGCAGGTAGAGTCCTGGTGCCTGGAGTGCAATCGCCAGATGATTGGCAAAGGTGTCGAAGGGATCAATGACGTAGTCGGTGCCGAAAGAGGCCATGTTGTTCTCGATATCACGAGACTCTGCACGACATATCACTTTTATATCCGGGTGCAGCAGCTTACTGGTAATGGCCACCTTGAGATTGACCTCATTACTATTGGTCAGCGCCACCACCCCTTCACACAGAGGATGCTCCAGCCCGGCTTCAAGCAGATGCACCGGTAGAGAGGCATCCCCATGAAGGGCGGGCACATACTGCCGCAGATTCTCCAACTGCAGCAGGTTGACCCGATCTTGATCAATATCAACTACGACGACATGCTGATCCCGGTCAGTAAGAGAACGCACCAGCGCACTACCGGTCTCACCATAACCGCAGATCAGATAGAACGGCTCCGGCAGATGCCGAATACGACGGGCAAAAAGATTCTCCCTAACCGCCTGCTGGAAGGTCCTGTCCTGCACCAACGCGAGCAGTGTGCCAATCGCATAAATCCAGGATATAACTGAACCATAGAGCGCGAAAGCGACCCACATGCGCTGTCCACCGGTGAATGGATAGGGGATCTCACCGAAACCGATGGTGGTGGACATAAAACTGACAAAATAGAAGGCGTGAAAGAAATCCATGTGCCAGGGATTGCCGTCACCATCCTGACCGGGTATCAGCACCAGCCCCAGTATCGCCAGGGCATAGACCAGAATCAGCGTCAGCAGAGGACGGCGCATACGCCGCAGGATGATGTAGATGATGTTCATCGCTTAACCGGTGGCGATAATGTTCAACGCCGCAGCATCACAGTCTCGATCACCAGCAGCACCACCGATATCACATTGGCGAGCATGGCGCCGCCGGAGAGGGAGACGATACTGGCCATCACCACCGGCGTCAGCCCGGTGTTGGAAGCGTGCTCCGCCACACCCCAGACCACCGTCGCGACCAACAACTGCAGTAGCGCAACCAAGCTGGTGGCCAGGAGCACCGCCCCCATCTGGGTACGATCACCAAACTTGAGAATAGTCGCCACCAGATTGACCACCACCACCGCAAATAGCTCATAGACATGGTGGTGGGCCGGGTTATCGATCTCACCGACGAAGAAACCGAAATTCAAGGTTAAAGCAAGGACGATGAAAAAACCGAAGACAACCTTCTCAGGGTTCATGGGTGACTCCTTGGCTGATTGAAAAGCCCCCGCCGATATTTCTCATTTATTTTCTGACCGGGTAGATAGCTATACCTACATAATACGTCTATATCTGAAATTTGCCATAGTGGATGGAGCTTCGCTTCGTGCTAATTGAAAATGCATAATCACTCACTGCTGTCCCGTTAACTCCCTCTCCCCTTTGGGGAGAGGGTTGGGGTGAGGGGGATCAATAGATAAATCGTTGATTTAATCCACCCTCACCCTGGCCCTCTCCCTCATAGGGAGAGGGAATGTTCTATTGCAGTATGTCATGTTGCTGTTGATATATGCGCCCTAAAAAAACACTTCCACACAAGGAGTTACTGCAACATACTACAAAGTTAACGGGACAGCAGTGATAATCACTACATCAATATGTTCATCTCAGAGAGTAACCATTCAGCTGGCTTTGGGGCGGGGTCGATTGCCCACATGAGTGTAGGCAATCGACCCCGACCCCCGGTGAAAACAGCTCTATAAATATATAGGTATAGCTGAATAGTTATCTCAGAGATACTACCAATCGATCAGATAGTTGTTACTTTTTGTAACAATTGTTACCCTACACCCCATGCCGGATCAAAACGACACCAGCCGACAAAAAGAGAACGCCCTGCTACTCACTCTGCTGGCGCTCTTCCTTTTCGCTTCACCACTGACTCTGTGGTGGGCAACCGAGGAGAGCCCCTGGCTAGTCCCCTATCTGTTGTGGCTGTTGGTGATTGCAATTGCCGCATGGCTAAGTTGTCGGCATGGTCACCATGACCTATGAGTTAGAGGTACTGTTCGGGGCTAGCCTAGCCTACCTGCTGCTGCTCTTTTTTATCGCCTATATCACCGACCGCGGCATGATCCCCGAGAGCTGGACGGCAAATCCCATCGTCTACGTTCTCTCCCTCGGCGTCTACGCCACCTCCTGGTCTTACTACGGTAGTGTCGGCTTTGCCGAGAGGGAAGGTTACCTGTTTCTTACTGTCTACCTGGGCGTGACAATCACCTTCCTGCTCACACCGGTGCTGCTGCGCCCCCTGCTGCGCCTGGTGCGTGACTATCAGCTCACCTCCCTGGCTGACCTCCTCGCCTTCCGCTACCGCAGTCAACTGGCAGGGGTTCTGGTCACACTATTTATGCTGCTCGGCTCCCTGCCCTATATCGCTCTGCAGATCCGCGCCGTCACCTCTTCGGTCCAGGTGCTTACCCATGAAGAGATACCACGCTATCCAGCACTGGTTTTCTGCGGCATGCTGATTCTCTTTTCGATCCTTTTCGGTGCCCGCCACATCTCCCCCCGAGAGAAACATCGAGGCCTGGTGGTGGCCATCGCCTTTGAATCACTGATTAAAGTGATCGCCCTGGTGGCGGTGGGCCTGTTTGCCATCTTCGGTACCTTCTCCGGCCCTGCCGAACTTAATCAGTGGCTGACTGACAATCCGGAAGCGACCGAAGCGCTCTACCAGCCGGTAAGGGAGGGGCCATGGGTGACACTGCTCTTTCTCTCTTTCTGTGCCGCCTTTCTGCTGCCACGGCAGTTTCATATGATCTTTACGGAAAATATGTCCGTTCGCTCACTGACCACTGCCGGTTGGGCCTTCCCTCTCTTGCTGCTTCTGCTCAATCTCGCCATCCCGCCTATTCTCTGGGCCGGTGACTACCTGCAACTGGAGATGGATGCCGACTACTATGTCCTCGGCATCACCCTGATTAATGGCCCACAATGGCTGCCGGTGCTCGCCTTTATCGGCGGTGTCTCCGCCGCCAGCGCGATGGTGATCGTCTCCACACTGGCCCTCTCATCCATGTGCCTCAATCATCTGCTGCTACCCGCGAGTTACCCCGACCCCAAGGTCGATATCTACCGCTGGCTGCTATGGGGCCGACGCCTGCTGATCGCCCTGATCATCGCCGCTGGATTTGGCTTTTATGAGCTTCTGGAGTACAACCAAGGGCTGGTTCAACTGGGTCTTATCTCATTTGTCGCCGTCGCCCAATTTATGCCGGGGATCATCGGCGTCCTCTACTGGCGTCGCGCTACCCGCAAAGGTTTTATCACCGGTCTGTTGGCAGGCATCGCCGTGTGGAGTGTCACCTTGCTGCTGCCGCTACTGGAGAAATCAGGCCTGATCAACAGCGGCATCGACCTGACAACCCTCAGTTCCGCTTCAGGATTCGACCAGTGGCAACTCTCCACTTTCTGGTCTCTCGCCTGCAACGGCTTTCTCTTTGTCACCGTATCTATCTTCACCCGCCAGTCAGTGGGAGAGCAGGAGGCGGCCCACGCCTGTAGCAGTGACACCACTATTCCAGTTCCCCTTGAAGGGGTGGTCGCGGCTGGCTCACCCTCTCAGTTCGCCGAGGGCCTGGCCGCAATGATCGGCAAAGAGGCGGCAGAGCTGGAGGTCAACCGTGCCCTCGAAGATCTCAACATGCAGCCAAGCGAAACTCGCCCACGGGAGTTAAAACGACTACGTCAGCGCATTGAACTCAACCTCTCGGGACTGGTTGGCCCTCATATGGCTCACGTCATCATCAACCAGCAACTGCGCATTGACGGCGAGGCAAAAACAGCACTGGCTGACTCTTTCCGATATATGGATGAGCGCCTTGAGCGCTCCCACAGCCGACTGAAAGGGCTAAATGCGGACCTCGACACCCTGCGCCGTTACCACCGTCAGATTCTCCTCGACCTACCTTTAGGGGTCTGTGCCGTGGCCCCCGATCATACCGTGGTAATCTGGAATCTGACCCTGGAGCTGATGAGTGGCGTCTCCAATACCCAGGCGGAAGGGTGCAAGCTCTCCAGCCTACCCGAGCCCTGGGGTGAACTGCTGGCTGGCTTCGCCGTCACTCAGGATGGGCATATCCCTCATATGGAGGTCGAGGCTGGAGGCAAGACGCACTGGTTTAACCTGCACAAAGCCGCCATCCCGGATCCCGATCTACTGGTCAGAGAGGGTGAAAGCCGCACCGGCTTGGTGATGCTACTGGAAGATCTTACCGATATGGAGACCCTTGAGGCGGAGCTGGCTCACAGTGACCGGCTGGCATCAATAGGACGACTGGCGGCGGGTGTCGCCCATGAGATCGGCAACCCGGTCACCGGTATCGCCTCTCTGGCCCAGAACCTGCGAGATGAGAGAGAGCGCGCTGTTATCGAAGAGAGCATTGATGCGATCCTGCAACAGACCCGCCGTATCAGCAGCATTCTGCAGTCGCTGATGAACTTCAGCCGCAGTGGCCGAGTGGGCGTCACCTTTGAACGCTGCCAACTTAACGAAATTGTCGAGGAGGCGATTCAGCTGGTACAACTCACCCGCGCAGGCAAACGGGTAGAGTGCAACAACAGCTGCCCCAAAGAGCTGGAGCTGTTCGGCGACAAGCAGCGCCTTTCACAGGTGATGGTGAATCTATTGACCAATGCTTGCGACGCCTCTAAGCCGGGGGATCGGGTAGAGATCTTCGCATTCAAAGATAGTGAACAGGTGCAGATTGAAGTAATGGATCAGGGAGATGGCATCCCGGAAGAGGATCAGGAGATGATCTTCGAGCCCTTCTTCACCACTAAAGATGTGGGAAAAGGTACCGGCCTGGGACTCTCTATGGTCAACAAGATAATCGATGAACACAAAGGCAGTATCGAAATCGACTCCATTCAGGAGGTTGGTACTCGTATTGTCATTCACCTCCCCCAACATAGAACCTAACCGACAATGAATCTAATACTTATCATTGAAGATGAAACCGTTATTCGCAGCGCCGTACGCCGCCTGCTGGAACGTAAAGGCTATGAGGTAGAAGAGGCCGAGTCTGTAGAAGAGGCGCTGAAACTCAACCTCCAAAACTACAACCTGATTCTCTCCGATGTAAAACTGCCGGGTGCTCCCGGCACCGAGATCATCAAACCCGCCGCACCGGTCCCGGTCTTGATTATGACCAGTTACGCCAGCGTACGCTCGGCGGTCGATGCCATCAAACTGGGGGCCATCGACTATATTGCCAAACCCTTCGATCACGACGAACTGCTGATACTGATTGAGCGCACCCTCAAACAGGGAAAACTGGAGCGCCGCAACGAGGCACTGAAAGCCGATCTCGACCGGGAGTATCCGGTCAACGGCATGATCGGCAGCTGTGGTGCTATGCAGGAGGTGTGTCGCCGTGTCGCCAAGGTAGCCCCAACCGATGCCACCGTTCTGATTCTGGGTGAATCCGGAACTGGCAAAGAGCTGGTGGCCAGAGCACTCCATGAACAGAGTCAGCGTAACGAATCACCCATCGTCACGGTCAACTGTGCCGCCATCCCAGAAACACTGATTGAGTCGGAGCTGTTCGGCCACGAGAAGGGAGCCTTCACCAGTGCCGACAGTGCACGCACCGGATTGGTGGAGAGTGCCGAGGGAGGCACTCTTTTTCTTGATGAGATCGGAGAACTGCCAATGGCAGCACAAGCCCGTTTACTTCGGTTGTTACAAAATAGGGAAGTGAAAAGAGTTGGCTCGGAACAGTCAAAACAGGTCGATATACGGCTCATCGCGGCGACCCATCGAGACTTAAAACTGCTGGTTCAAAATAGCGAATTCCGCAGCGACCTCTACTTTCGTCTGAGGGTCATTGAGCTCAACCTTCCTCCCCTGAGAGATCGCGGCACCGATAAGATGGAGCTGGCCAATTTTCTCTTGGAAAAGGCAAGAAAACAGCTTAACCATTCACCGATGAAACTTAGCTCTGCGGCTATGGAAGCGATAATCAGCTATGAGTGGCCAGGAAATGTACGTGAACTGGAGAATGCACTCGAACGTGCCGTCATACTCTGTGATGGCGATGTCATCACAGCTGAGCTGCTGGCGATCGATACCATCACCTCATTGATTCCTCAGACGACCGCAGCAGATAGCAACCTCTCCCTTGAGGGGTACTTCCGCCGCTTCGTCCTTGATCACCAGGATGGCATGACCGAGACAGAGCTGGCCAAACAGCTTGGGATCAGCCGCAAGGCACTTTGGGAACGTCGCCAACGGTTGGGTATTCCCCGGCAGAGGCGATAGACAGCTGTCTCTAACACCCTTAGGAAATCGTTACTTTATTTCTCAAGCAAGCGCTACCATAGGTAACGCGCACGCTACTGAGACGAATCAAGAAGAGATCAACTTATTGTTTTATATAACATTGATCAAACGGCATAATTTTCGCATTCCAAAGGCTTCGGTTCTGAAAACCCACGCCAAGATAGAAATAGAAAAACAGGCGGCTTTGTAGAGCACTCCATAATATATCCGATGACCGGAAAGTATAGCGATACAGCGACAGCACAACACGGGGACTGCAGCCGGTACAAGAGCACAAAGAGAGCGCAAAAAGTGACAAAATCACCTATTCTTTTGTGATACTGAAAGCAATGGTCTAACGCATTATCATAAAATAGAACCCGTACGAGAATTATTTAAGATAACAATTCGAGAGAATTTCGAGGAGACACACCATGTCCGAAGCAAAGGTCTACCCTGTCCCCGCCGAAGTGGCGGCCAAGGCACATATCGACGCAGCAAAATACAAAGAGATGTATCAGCGCTCCATTGATGACCCGGACAGTTTCTGGGCTGAGCAGGCTGAAGAGTTTGTCACCTGGTCAAAAAAGTGGGTCAAGGTTTCAGAGTGGGACTTCTACAGCGCCGACATCAAGTGGTTCATGGGGGGCAAGCTCAATGTCTCCTACAACTGCCTCGACCGTCACCTGGAGAGCCGTGGTGACCAGACCGCCATTATCTGGGAGGGAGACAACCCGGAAGAGGACCGTCACATCAGCTACCGCGAGTTGCACCAAGAGGTTTGCAAACTCGCAAACGTACTGAAAGGGCGCGGTGTCAAGAAGGGTGACCGTGTCTGCATCTATATGCCGATGATTGCCGAGGCCACCGTTGCCATGCTCGCCTGTACCCGTATCGGAGCGGTCCACTCCATCGTATTTGGCGGCTTCTCCCCCGACTCACTGCGTGATCGCATTCTCGACTCCGACTGCCAGACACTAATCACCGCTGACGAAGGGGTGCGTGGTGGCAAAAATGTTCCGCTCAAGGTCAACGCCGACACTGCCCTGGCAGACTGCCCCAACATCCACACCTGCATAGTGGTCAAACGCACCGGTGGTGATGTTGCCTGGACCGAGGGTCGCGATATCTGGTACGGCGATGTCATGGCCGACGCCTCCAGTGACTGCGAACCGGAAGAGATGGACGCAGAAGATCCCATGTTCATCCTCTACACCTCCGGCTCAACCGGAAAACCCAAAGGCGTACTCCACACCACCGGCGGCTATCTGGTATTTGCTGCCATGACCCACAAATACACCTTCGACTACCAGGAGGGTGAAGTCTACTGGTGCACCGCTGATGTTGGCTGGGTCACCGGTCACACTTACATCGTTTATGGCCCACTGGCCAACGGCGCTACCAGCCTGATGTTTGAAGGCATCCCCAACTATCCCGATGTCTCTCGCTTCTGGCAGGTCATCGACAAACACAATGTCTCCATCTTCTACACCGCGCCCACCGCCATTCGCGCACTGATGCGTGCAGGCGAAGAGCCGGTGAAGAGAACATCACGCAAGTCTCTGCGTCTACTCGGAACGGTCGGTGAGCCAATCAACCCCGAAGCCTGGGAGTGGTACTACCGAGTAGTGGGTGATGCCCGCTGCCCCATCGTCGATACCTGGTGGCAGACCGAGACCGGTGGCCACCTGATTACACCACTGCCAGGAGCTACTGATATGAAACCCGGCTCCGCCTCGGTGCCTTTCTTCGGCGTTGCCCCAGCCATCGTTGACGCCAGCACGGGTGAAGTGTTGAGTGGCGAGTGCGAAGGAGCACTGATCATCACCCGCCCTTGGCCGGCAATGATGCGCTCCCTCTATGGTGACCACAAACGCTTCCAAGAGACCTACTTCTCCCAGTACCCGGGTAACTACTTCACCGGTGACGGTGCGCGCCGTGACAAGGATGGCTACTACTGGATCACCGGTCGCATCGACGATGTGCTTAACGTCTCAGGCCACCGCCTGGGTACCGCCGAAATCGAATCGGCACTGGTGCTGCATGAGAGTATCGCTGAAGCGGCAGTGGTCGGTTACCCCCACGAGATCAAAGGTCAAGGCATCTACGCCTACGTCACACCAATGGCGGGAGTCGAACCTACTGATGAGTTAAAGACCGCGTTGGTTAAGCTGGTTCGCAGTGAAATCGGCCCCATCGCGATTGTCGATATCATTCAGTGGGCCCCCGGCCTGCCGAAGACCCGCTCAGGAAAAATCATGCGCCGCATCCTGCGCAAAGTTGCCAGCAATGAGACCGATGCTCTGGGTGATACCTCCACCCTTGCAGATCCCAGCGTAGTCGAAGATCTGGTCAACAACCGTGTCAATAAATAACCCGGTTACTGACGGGTAATATCAAAGCAGGCCCACGCAGGGCCTGCTTTTTTATGCCTGATATTTTGGTAACTATTCAGCTGGGTTTGGGGTCGGAGTCGATTGCCCACATGGACGTGGGTAAGGAGCATGAGCTGGGAGTGGAAGCATTGCGCCGTAAAAAGGTACATTTTCCACCCATCTTGATGCAATCGACTCCGACCCCTGGTGAAAACAGCCCCAAAAGTAGGTATAGCTGAATAGTTACGTTACTTAATTTTACTGAGGCACTAACCTCCTTATTCTGCCGTAATCTTCACCGTACGCACCGCACCTGCCAGTAGCTTGTTCAGGCCAGTCTGTTTCTCTGGATTAATAAGCATAGGCGCCCGCCAGTTGGCATTCATCGCCTGATTTTCAGCACGGTTCGAATGTTCTGGATGGGTCCCTGGCCTTCCCTGATAAACCATGAAATAGATCAGCAGATCATCCGGCGTATCTGTTTGCAGCAACTCGGCTTCACCATCGCTAAGCGTAAATTGGTACTCACAACCAAACAGGTGAGGCTCCATGATAGAGAAACAGACATCTTCGTCATCCAGTGATTGCAGCCACTTAAGATCAGGAAACTCCTCCGAATGAAAGAGCTTGAAGTGGATACAGCTCTCGAATCCCACCATCCCTTGGGGAAAAGTGATAATGGTCTCGGGATCAATATCCTGAACGCCAAAAGAGCGGGTCTCTATTTTCATACTTATTCCCACATGATTTCTACTTGGATAAGCTGATTATACACCCCAGATCACCTCTGTGAACGCATCCTGTTGCTCCCTTCTACACTTAAAACCAGATGGAAATAGAGACTAACTGGGTAACTCAAACTTCAACATCCATTAGCACCAACACCACACATAGCTGGCCTATCGGTAAGCTTTTGCGGTAATATGGACGCTGTATGAGTCGAATAAAAAAAGCTGAACACTCTAAATCATACAGATCCTATGACGGGAATAATCTATCCACCCGTCACACTGCCCTTCAAACGCTAAATCCAAATCTACCAGAGGTTATTAAAATTGAGTCAATTAAAAGTCGGTGTATTTGTTGATGCCGAAAATATAAAATTCAACGGTGGCTACCAACTTCGTTACGACATTCTACGACGCTTCGCAGCACGCAGCGGAACCTTGCTTCGTCTTAACACCTACCTCGCCTTCGACCAGGATCGTGCTAAAGACGACCATGAATATGCCAAAAAATCCTACACCTACCAACAGATGGTGCGCGATTTTGGGTGGAAGATTATCGTCAAACCGGTACGCCGTTTCACCGATGACGAAGGCAATGTCACCACCAAAGCCAATGCCGATCTCGACCTCGCGGTAGATGCCATGCTACAGGCGGAGAACCTTGACCAGATACTACTGGTTACCGGTGACGGCGATTTTCTCCAGGTAGTCACTGCACTACAGAATCGGGGCTGCAGAGTTGAGTTGCTGGCGTTCAAAAATGTATCAAGCGAACTAAAACGTCAGGTGGATAACTTCTATAGCGGCTACCTTATTCCCGATCTCTTGCCATTTCCTTATGAGCCCCGCAACGAGTGGGGTGTACCGAGCGCCTGTGTTCGCGGCGTCTGCACCCGCTGGTTCCCGGATAAAGGCTACGGTTTTCTACGCTTTACCCGGGAAATAAATACCAACTTGTGGGTGACAGATCCCCGCGATTCCGATTCACCCTACGAGAGTGTTTTCTGTCACGCCAACGAACTGGCCGACTGTGTTTCGGTAGATGACCTGCGGAATCGCGAAACGGTTGTTGAGTTCTACCTGGAGAAGAGCGATGTCGGCGAGGGGCTGGTGGCGAAAAATGTACGCATGACCTACAATCCCAACCGCTGAGTCGTAGGAGCGGCGCCCTCGTAACGATCAACGTCGCACAGACTCAGCCATACTCCTTTGCGCCAAGGGCTGCGCTCCTACAATCACAGTAACCATCCATCTCGGCACCTATAAAGGAAAACCACACTACCCCCCCTCCGCCACCTTCACCTATTATGTCCCTAATCAGGTGACTTCCATTTAAGGAGAAACAGATGCCAGCCAGCCGATTACTATCCAGAGCCATTCTTGCCTTGAGCCTGTTATTTACCTGGCAAGCGCAAAGTGCTACCGATACCACATCCCGCGGAAAAGTAACCGGCGGGATCGAGTCTGAACACCCCGCCTGGTTCAAAGAGAGTTTTCTCGAACTTGCCGATGATGTAGAGGAAGCGGCCGAAGAGGGTAAGCATGTCATCCTCTTTATGCACCTCAATGGTTGTCCCTACTGCTACAAAATGCTCGAAGAGAATTTTAAACAGGCACCCCATACTGAGTTTATAAAAGAGCACTTCGATGTCATTCAGATCAACATCAAAGGTGATCGCGAGGTGGCTATCAATGCAGATACCACAGTGACAGAAAAAGCGCTCGCCAACATGCTCAAGGTGCAATATACACCAACCATTCTATTCCTCGACCAGGAGAACAAAACGGTACTGCGAACCAATGGCTACCGTTCAGTCCCTGCATTTAAACACGCCCTCGATTATGTCCAGCAAAAAGCCTATAAACGCACCACTCTGGCTAAATTCACCGAACAGCAGAAGCCGGCCAACGTCTACAGTTTTCGTGATCACCCGCAACTGAAAGAGATCACCAATCTACAGCAGGCGGCGGCCAACCCTCTGGCACTGCTGTTTGAAGATCAGGCGTGTGATGCCTGTGACAGACTCCACGACGGGGTGTTAAAGAATCCTGAGACCCGGTCAATACTTGAAAACTTTACCTTTGTCAGACTCAACGGTGACTCAACCACCCCGATCATCGATGTCGATGGCAACAAAACCACTCCCAAGGAGTATGCGCGTACGTTGGGACTCACCTACCGTCCGGGAGTAGTGCTATTCGACCGTAACAAAGAGGTGATTCGCATCGACGGCTTGCTCTACACCCATCACTTCCAGGGAGTATTGCGCTATGTCGGTGAACGTGGATATGAGCAATTTCCCGGTGAACTTTCCAAATACATGAGAACCCTGACAGAGAAGATACTGGCCAGTGGTAAAGATATCGATATCACCCAGTGATTCAGTCACCAACTCCAAATAATCGAGTCAGCTCTATAAAAAGCCCGGTAATACACTGTAGGAGCGCAGCCACACCCACACTACTCCCCCACCAGCGCCTCCTTCGCCGGTTGGTACTCATAACCAAGGGCCTCTGCCACCGCCGCGTGCGTCACTCGACCGCGATGGATATTGAGCCCGTTGAGCAGACAGGGATCATCCAGTAGCGCCTTGCCGCAACCCTTGTTCGCCAGAGACAGGGTAAACGGCAAGGTGGCATTATTGAGCGCATAGGTAGAGGTGTGTGCCACCGCACCGGGCATATTGGCGACAGAGTAATGAACAACATCATCGATAATATAGGTCGGCTCGGCATGTGTGGTGGGGTGGGATGACTCGAAACAGCCCCCCTGATCGATTGAGACATCCACCAGCACCGAGCCCGACTTCATCTCTTTCAGCATCTTCCGGGTCACCAGTTTGGGAGCCGCCGCACCAGCAACCAATACCGCACCGATAACCAGATCGGCAGTGAGTACATACTCGTCCAGGGTATCCTTGGTGGAGTAGATGGTATTGAGCATGCCGCCAAACTGTTGATCCAACTCCGCCAGACGCTCCAGAGAGCGATCAAGTACAGTGACATCCGCCTCCAGCCCCATCGCCATCCGTATGGCATTGGAACCGACCACACCGCCCCCCAGCACCACCACCTTTGCCGGTGCCACACCGGGAACACCGCCCAACAGCCGTCCGGCACCCCCATGGGATTTCTCCAGGCACATAGCACCCGCCTGGACAGACATGCGTCCCGCCACCTCTGACATTGGCGTCAACAACGGCAATCTGCCCTGCCGGTCAGTAACCGTTTCATAGGCAACCGCAGTAACGCCGGAGGCAAGAAGCAGTTCCGCCTGTTTTGGATCGGGGGCCAGATGAAGATAGGTAAAGAGCAGCTGCCCCTCACGCAACATTCTACACTCCCCCGGCTGGGGCTCCTTGACCTTGACGATCATATCGGCCCGCTCAAACAGCTCGGCAGCGTTGCCTGCAATCTCGGCACCCGCAGCCCGGTAGTGCTCGTCACACAAACCGACTCCCGCCCCCGCATCCTGCTCCACCACCACCTGATGACCACCAGCGACCAGTTCACGGACACTGGAAGGGATCAGTCCAACCCGGTACTCATTGTTTTTTATCTCTTTGGGTACAGCGATCAGCATTAGTTAATCTCCACTGGCAACTCATGGGTATTAGATATCAAATAGTGAACACCCATAATGTACAATAGTAGGTATTCCACCTCTGCGGCAAATGAGACCCACTGTGAACACAATCCTGCAAGTCAACAAGCTGACCAAGCACTACAGCGAAGTGAAGGCAGTGGACGGCATCAACCTCTCAATTGAGCGTGGCAGCTGCTTCGGCCTGCTTGGCCCCAACGGCGCAGGCAAGACCACCACAGTAGAGATGCTTGAGGGTATCACCCCAAAAACCACAGGTGAAATCCTCTACCTGGGAAGCCCTATCGGACCGCGCTTCCGTGAAGAAGCGGGGATCATGTTCCAGGAGACCTCCCTTCAGGACTACATCAGGGTACGGGAGGCACTGGAGCTTTTCCAACGTTTCTATCCCCGCACCCGGCCGCAGGAGGAGCTGATCAAAAACTGTGCGCTGGAGGAGTTTCTTGATCGGGACGTGCGTCGCCTCTCCGGCGGTCAACGCCAACGCTTATTGCTCGCTATCGCCCTCATCAACGACCCAGAAATCATCTTTCTCGACGAGCCCACCACTGGCCTAGATCCCCAGGCAAGGCGCAACTTTTGGGCGTTGGTCCACAACATCAAAAAAGAGAACAAGACGGTCATCCTCACCACCCACTACATGGAAGAGGCCTACGAGCTGTGCGATGAGATAGCGATTATGGATCACGGCAAAATCATCGCCCAGGGAACACCCCAGGCACTACTGAAGAAGCACTTTGACAACGCGGTGATCTCCCTCCCCGCCTCCGAGGTACCAGAAACCCTCGACCAGGATGAGGCGCTTACCCTACATAGAAACAACGGCAATGTGGAGATTCTCAGCAACGACATCAACACCAGCATCCGCCATCTGATGGAGCGCGGTATCTCCCTGACCCATCTGCAGGTCCGTTCACGCACACTGGAAGATCTCTTCCTTGAGCTGACCGGCCGTGAACTGAGAGGCTGACACAATGCAGCTCCACCGTTTTTCTGCCATATTCACCGCCCGAAATCGCGAGTTTATGCGTGACCGCATCGCCCTCTCCTGGAACATCGTGTTGCCGGTGCTAATCGTCATGGGGTTCGCCTTCGCCTTTACCAGCAACAGCAGTGACCTGTTCAAGGTGGGGGTTCTCGGCCAGCCAGATGAACAATCCCAGACACAGGCATTTATGCAGACCGAGCATATTCGTTTTATCACCCTCGAAACACTCGAAGGTGCCGTCACCAAAGTAGAGCGGCATCAGCTCGACATGCTGATTGACCTGGAGCAGGGGCGCTACTGGGTCAACAACAACTCCGCCAACGGCTATATCCTACAACAGCTGCTCAAGGGAGCTGCGGTGACACTGCAACAACAGACCGTCAGCGGCGATGAAATTCGCTATGTGGACTGGCTGATCCCAGGTGTACTCGGTATGAACGTGATGTTCAGCTCACTCTTCGGCGTCGGTTATGTCATCGTCCGTTACCGCAAAAACGGTGTACTCAAGCGGCTCAAGGCGACCCCCCTCACCTCCTTCGAATTTCTCGCCGCTCAGGTACTCTCGCGTCTCTGGCTTATTGTCCTGGTCACCTCCCTGGTATTTATCGGCACCAACCTGTTTATCGGCTTCCGCATGTACGGCTCCTACGCCACCCTGCTGCTGGTGCTGTCCCTGGGCACCCTCAGCATGATCAGCCTCGGCCTAATCATCGCCGCCCGCATCGCCAGTGAAGAGGCCGCCAACGGCCTGCTCAACATGCTGAGCTGGCCGATGATGCTACTATCCGGTGTCTGGTTCTCCCTGGAAGGATCACCGGCAATCGTCCAGCACTTCGCCAGCTTGCTACCCCTGACCCACGCCATCTCAGCCGCCCGCGCCGTAATGATTGACGGTGCCGGTCTGACGGATATCTGGGGGCACCTGTCGGTACTGTCGCTGATGACCGTGCTGTTTATGTTTATCGGTGCGCGCTATTTTCGTTGGGAGTAGTTTGCTTGCCCATCTCCATAAAAAGTCAACCGGGAGCGCATAGGGACGTGGGGGTCATATATGGTTCGCCCTATATCCACCCTCATTGGGTGAGCCTCTGCGGGTTAAACGCCGTTTAAAAATCAGTGTCGTAACGCCTGCCCGTTTCACGCGCCGGCAAGCGCTCTGCCTGCTGGCTGATACCGACTTCATCTTTGCTGGGGTCGATAACATCCTGAAACGCCGTCATTCGCTGGTAGAGTGACAGCATATTGAGGATGCAGCCGATGCTTACCCCTTTCTGCCCTTTCTCGGCGCGTTTGACCGTGTCGATACCCACACTTAAACGCTCGGCAGCATCCTCTTGACGCCAGCCTCTGCGCCTTCGAGCCAGTCGTAGGAAGTCACCCAACTTCTTTAGGTTCAACTCAGTCTCTTGGAACATCTGCCTTTTCCTGTATCGCCCACGTAATGTCGTTGATGGTCCGTTCCGGAACCCCAGCCTCGCTAAAACATTCCCGCCACCCAGCCAGTTTCCCAATCATTGCCGCAATCTCATCTCGTGCCGCATCCATTTTCAGAGCGAACGAAGGGCTCCCGCGTAATAGATTACTGAGCGTTGCTCTGTTTCCTGCAGGCCCTACTGCCATTGCCATGTCCCGGCTATCGCCTTCCCCTGCAACCAGGTCAAAAGCTTTAGAGAGTCGCCACGTGCCGTCGATAGCTCGAATCATTCCATGGTTTTTGGGATGGTCGTCATGGTTGTTGACCAAAATATTAAAGGCGGCGCGACGAAACAGATCCAACCTGTCCGCTCCGGGAGAGTCACTGACTTTGGCTATATTGTCGGCCAAAATGAGATAGCTGCGCGTGTCATTTGTGACCAGACCTCTATCGTCGTTCAAGACACCGCATAGCGTCTTCCCGCTAATGTAGTGCACACACGTTCTCTTCTCCCGATCGAATCGCTCGATCAGGAGTGCATAGCGCCCAGAAGGCAACTGCAAGACTTTACTGTCAGGTACGGGGATGCCACAAGCCTCAGCGAGTCGTAACGTGCCGTGTTCAACAAAAGGCTTCTCGAGCACATCATCCGCTGCCCGGAATTTAGCCATCCACTTCCTCTCTTCGTAATCGACGAGACATTTGGGCTTGGCTCCACCGGCGCTAGAGCCGACTTCGATATGGTCTGGCAGGGGGGCTGAGTTATCATTCAACCACGTCTCGAAGTGCTCCATCCATTCATGGGTATGCGCTTCAGGTGGCGGGGGCGTTTCAAAGCTGCGACTGAAGCGTAACGCTCCCATACGTTCATTTGAGCTATCCAGCGTCAAGATATCGAGATCGGTCAGGGTCTGGCCGTATCGGCGTTTGATTAGGTAGCGACCCCAGCTGTCGGGCAGAGCGTCACCCAGCGCGCCCAGAGCTCCCTGCAAGCGGTCTGATTGAAAGACCTTGCGAGTAAGCGGAAGGCGCAATGGGTCGAGGGCGTACCCCTTTTCCAGGAAGTGGTTTCCGTACCAGAATTCGGCCTGCCCGGCAGTAAGACGCAGCTTGCCGGCAGGGATGTAATCCCCGTCGAGCCAAGCGTGAACAAGACAGATATCTTGATCTTGATTTGCCATAGATAGCTTATATATACACCCTAAAGACTAACAATAGTTGATATAACAGCTATAATCAATATTTTCGGTGCTGCCTTCATCACCGGAGTAAATACCTTCACGCTGATCACCTCGGGAGGTAACGTGATATAGCGCTCCAGCAAATTCAAGCCTTAGGGGCCTGGCCATTGGTAAAGCACAGTACTGATGTTGGAATGTTAGAACTGCCCCCCTTCTTTCTCGTATCAATGCTGATGATATGATAGGATTTGAAAAAGAGTACGATGCAACTATGTATGATTGCAACTGGTACACGTATTTCA
>JBEVXV010000801.1:0-5568 GCA_040505915.1 Sedimenticola sp.
CGACATTGAACAATGACGAAGGTTCGTTGAGAAATTCCTAAATAAATCACAAAAATTTACAATTAAATACATTATAATTTGGCTAAATTAATACATTATAAGTTTTCTTAAGTGTTCTAAATATTGTTGCTATGTCTGGATTTAATTGATGATGTAGGAATTGTCACATAAATGGTGGATTAATTTGTCAACAAATAAGCCTCTTGCTATAATTTGTTTGAAGATGAATGGAGGTCAGAGGGTGTTAATGGGGTATTGTATAACGGAAAAAAATAACCGCTAGGTGTTGTTTAATTGGTACGTCTATGAATAATGGGGCAATGGAAATGAATGTTGTTGATATGCATGATTATTCGGTATTTGGGGACCTAATGCTATTTTTTGTTTTTGTTCCATGGAAAAATGCCTAAACGCAATGGGAAATCAAGGTCGTCCGTTGAAGTGCCACAGACCAGTCGGCGGAAGTTAGATGGGACGTTCTCGAGCACCTGAACCACAGGTTGATCAACCCCAGGCACACATGGAGACTTGACAAGTTGAGTACAGTACCACCATCCCCCCCCCCCACACGCACCCCAGGGTACTCCGGTTTCATCCCAAATTAAGCACCTCCCCCATTAAGCTTCATCGTTGAAAGCAAAAAACAAAATTAAAACATTTGTTTATACTAATGCATTCTGCTGGTTATCTGTCTGTATACATACTCAAAAGGTTAGTATAAATGGATAATATTATTATTATATAGTATTGGCACAGCTTTCAAGTGATTGTTTTTGTATACACCCTATGGGTATATTCTGTACTGGTGGGCGGCCCATTTCTGTCCAAACGTATGGATGGGGGAGGGGGTGGGTTGCCTATTTGGGCATGTGCTAGTAGCATTTATCTTGACTTTCGTTTAATTTACAGGTGGACTACCATTATTTAGTTAATATGAATTATGATGGATAAATTCACGCTGCTGTCTTCTCTTGTCAGTCTGCATACCAAGTGCAGTTATTACTTAGTAATTAAGAATGCAGCTGGTTAAATGTGGGATGGAACCTCGGGGGTCCGGCATTAAGTGGCCTTGTCTGTTGATAGGCCATTATATACTTACACACCAATAAATAATACGGGTCTGCTGACATGAAAAGATACCCACCTAATATTTCTCTTTTTACCCCTATATATGTGGCGCATCATGGGGGGATGGCCCGAATGCGGTTTGCAGCCGGTGTGGTCCCTGAGGCTTGTACCTCTATGTCAGAAAAGCGGACGTTAAACCCTATTCACTCACTGGTCGGGGACTACACTTGTTGCAATTTATCAATGAAGCCTCCATGACGCTTCTATTGAACACTGCATTATCATGTTCAGGATGCATGCTAGATGATCAGGAGCTGCACTGGTCAAAACCGCATTTGGGCCTTTTTTTCTCGTGATGTGTCACATATGTGACATGTAATCTCCAAATCTCACATTATGCCAAAGAATGTAACAAAACATGAAATTCAGGACAGTCAATTCAGACAGTGGGTAAATTTGTCTTGTAATAAATGCAGGTCCTGATGAGCCGGCTCATCTTGATATATCTACAGAGGCCTCTAGGGTTGAAAGGGTTAACGAGGCTCTCAAGTCTTAAGTTTACTACTGTTGTTGAGACGGGGATATTTGTAAAAAATCTGTTCTATTACATGTGATGATGTCGCCATCACGGCAGCCCCCACGGATGGTACAGCAGACCAGGGACAGTCTTGCCAAGTTGGGGTGTGGTTGGAGAAGAGCAAAACGGGCGTTTCTCCGGACATGGACAAGGTATATCTGCACTTACTCCGTTATGTGACTCTCCAGGCCTTTCCCCAGGAATTATTTTAAGCGCTGGGGTACTTTACCGTGAACGTCATTATTTGATGATTCAAAATTATTAATTTGAGTATTAACTAAAATATCGCATTAACTTTAGATGTAATTCATATAATACACCATTACTGTACTTACTGTAATCAAATACAAGCAGAATTCATTAACAATCATTCAATAATGATAATTTTATGCATTCAGTTAGAAATTTAAAGCGCTGGGGTAACATGTTTTGAAATTAAAGCGCTGGGGTACCCCAGCGCTATAGTGGGCTGGGGAAAGGCCTGCTCTCTATACACACACGTTGGAGAGGCTACCAAACACAAGATTTGGAATGGGGAATTTATTGATCTGGGCTCATTGCTACAGAACAAATGGCTCATTGCTACAAATTGTAAATGGGGAGCTAGTAATCCGCCAGAGTAAGAAAGTTAGACAAATCGAACAAACTGAAATCTGGTCAGATGCGTTCGTTATTTTTATGAGCATATATTTACTCGAACACCATGATTCTACCCAACAGTTACTGAACTATTTGCATACAATTCGTTTGGCTGCAAATAGGTTCCCGGGTAGAGGATGGATACAATATGACGAGCAATTTAGGTTGCGGAAAGCCCGGCGACCTAGTTCTAATTGGGCTACTATAGATGGTGAGCTTTGGCTGTTATACATGTCACAGTCCCAAATGTTCATGTCACCAATAAGCACCAGTCAAACAAGGCCTTGCTAGACATATAACAACAGGGGTTGTTCCAATGCCAACTGCAATTATCGCCATCGCTGTATCAAATGCTTTGCGGCTCACCCAGCTGTAATGTGTAACCAACAAACGAATAACCGCTTCAGACCTCCTATGTAACCAAACTTCCAGTCGTCCGCACAACCAGTCTCAAATGCCCCGATTCACATGACCTATTAGGTACAGGCCTAGATTGCAGCTGCCGCAGAGATACTAAGCAGTCCGGTTCTCTACTCCACCTGCGGATATGGGACCTGGGTCGCACACCTATTAAAACTGACCGATTAAAGGCATGGCTCATAGATTATAAAGAGCCTGAAGCCACATTTTTTATAAATGGTTTTAAATCCGGTTTTCATAAATTTGCTATACTCTGGTCCAAGGATGCATATGTACTCACACAATTTAAAATCTGCCATTATTCATAATGATATACTAGAAGAGAAACTCATGACTGATGCTAATTTTAATTTGGGTCGATTGTTAGGGCCATTTCCGGTATATCCCCCAATATCTAATCACCAGTAGGGCTGGTGCCAAAGTATACGGGTGGTTGGCGCTTGATCATAAATGTCGCATCCCATGGGGCTGAGTGTAATTGAATTTATTGACGAAACCGAATGTACAGTTCATTATTCTACCAATTGGGTCGATGTGCAGTGGAAGAGTTTTACGATAAGCGAGGTTGTTTCATAATAATATAATTGTCACGATGTCGATTTTACAAGTGGCGAAATCATATTGGCAAGGGCGATAACTAACTTTGTCAAGCGGGGTAACTGATAATTACTAAACAAGCACTTCGTCCCTAGCCGTTTCGAACCAGGTTCGAATCGTAAGGTGAATATGCTATATTTCTATATGCCAGTAATACCGGTGACTATATTTCCTTCAAACCAATCTCCCCCTCCTTGATACATAGTATCAAAACCTTCATATTGATAACTTTATCGATATTTACTCTATGTGCATGTATGCCCCAGCTGCGGGACATCAACGATACAAACATATATGAGTCTAGTGAATTAGTTATAAAGCCACCAATGTTTGACGGTGCGAATGCATGTTCTGAACTTACATTGAGAGCTTAGTGTAATTATGACATCTAAACATTTTGCTTGATGAATGTCGAAAAAAAAAAAAAAAAAAAAAAAAAAAAAAAAAAAATAAAAAAAAAAAAAAAAAAAAAAAAAAAAAAAAAAAAAAAAAATGTGAATGGATACTGGTTCTTACCAGTGCAAACTAGATTGTCTTGCGTGGTTCTCAATTACCATGATTACCAAAATTTACTAAACATCTATACAGATATGATGCAAATATTTGAATGCTGTTCCTCATCTGTCCGATTGATTATAAATGAATGAAAATTTCAAACATTGGCAAAAAATTTATATTCGTCAACTAATGACAACTGATATCTTTCAAAAAATATATTTACCATTATTTCAATTTTCAATACACAACTATGACAGACCTGTAACGCATTCCAGAAGGTTGGATACATGTTAATATGAATATTGAGTACAATGGAAAATCATTATCTAAACTTTCAAACACAATTAATGTTACATGTATTTCAATAGACATTGTCAATTCTTTCAGTACTTCTCTGCTTACAATATTTCTTAACCATTGTTAACAGGTACTTGTAACAAATTGGAAACTGTTTCAGACACAATATAATGTACATAAATTGAATGATAATACAACATGTTAATACAATAACTGTTTCTGGATCTCGAGTTGTGCACACCTCGGCCTGTAACACGAAGTGCGGGATATATGCATCATGTGTATTCAGGAACAGGGGACGGCTGCAGTCTTCGATTGTATATATAGAATATTGCGATGGACTGACTGAGCCGGTTTGTGTTATCAATTCAAAGATTTTGTAATAGTCGGTATGAAATAGTTTGGCCGCCAACATTGTTGCAACTAATTGAATACATTGCATTCATGTCCCAGAAGAATTATGCTTACAAAACTGTAAATTGTCATGTAGCTGCTATTAGCTACAAAAAATTAAAAATTGCAAAGATGACACAGCATTTTCTTGTTCGGCGTCCGTTGGAAGGAAAAATGCTACCAATAACTAGAACTATGCTACAACATATACATGTATTGTCTAGTCTAATACATGTGTGTGTGTCTGGCTATGAAACAAAGCTGTTTTCATCTGCCTACTCGTTAGCTTTGTGCACTTTTAAGGGTTAGTGAACGGGCTGTTAGCAATTTTAAGCATCTCCATGGTGTTATTGCGATAAATGGTATTACTGTTTGCAAGGATATGGTTTCTTTAATTGTATGCGGCATAGCCGATCAAAAACTGACCAACATGGGAAGGGTGCACATAGCCCCCCATCTCGATTTCAGAATCCAAATGCTTATCTGAAACTGATGGTCCGTTACTTTGCCATTCCAATGTTGATCCAGTGACAACATTCAATTTAGATCGGTTTTGAAGAAAGCTTTACAGTTCTGTGGTATTGATTCAGCGCACATAAAATCCCATTCACTGAGGATTGGTGGCGCTACAGAGTTGTATCGGCAAGAAAAATACGAACTTCATATTAAGTCAATAGGGAGGTGGCGTTCGGATGCATACGAAGGTTACATCCGCTAGTCTACAAATTATATGATTGTAGATAATTTTAGGTACACCTTACAACGTTTGGATTTTTCCACTTTGGGATATCATCTTATGTCAAACACTTTACAGAGTGCTTTGTATAATTTCAGCACCTCAAACTCCTGGATTTTCCCTAGCTCGCATGAAGTAGGTCCGTGGCTGGATCCTAACCTCTAACCGAACTGTATGTGACAGCCCGCTCATTTTTCGACTACTTAAATGGCGGAGCCTGCCAAATGCAACTAGTTGCATGTGGCAGTCTTGTGGCATTCAATCTGCTGTCACATCAGTTCAATGTGGGTACATGTGCATATACGTAAAGATTTACAATCTACTTCTCCATTTGTTTCCGGAG
>JBEVXV010000802.1:0-6301 GCA_040505915.1 Sedimenticola sp.
AGACAGAGTTATACCGAGCACGTATAAAATCTAGAATTCGACAAAGGAATGAGCCACTGCCTGAACTTTCACAAGATATCCGAAAACTTGTGCGCTTTGCTTACCCTACTGCAACATCCGAGATACGCGAACAGCTTGCTAAAGATTGTTTTATTGACTCATTAAATGACCATGATTTGGAATGGTCAGTTATGCAAGGCAAACCACAAAACGTAGAAGATGCCGTTCGATTTGCACTTGAATACGAAGCTTTTCACAAAGGTCGAAGAGGTCGTCATTCTGACATGAGGCCAATGCGTATGCAAAATAGTCAAACAAACACTGGTTTCGTAGAGAGCTCACAAGTAAATAACATGTTAGACCGACTCGCGACTATTGGTACGCCACCATCTCAGACTGTTAATCAAGACAGCGTAAAGTGTACCTACTGCGGTAGAAATGGTCACATTGAACAAAAATGTTTAAGAAAACAGGGTCACAATAAACGTGAATGTTTTTATTGCCATGAGAAAGGTCACTACATTGCAGATTGTAAGAAACGAAAATATGACATGAAAAAAACAAGTTTCGGCCATAACAATGGTAACAGTTCAAATGCCAATAATAATGGTTATTCGACCTTGAACTCTGGTAACCATAGCAACCAACAGGGAAACGGTTACTAGCTGATACAGAGGACCATGTTTCAGCTTGTACACCCCCTGTTAGGTCCAAACAAAGTGTTGATGCAGATAATAAATTAAATGATGCGCTGTTTTTGACATGTCAGGTGTATGGTATTGATATTTCATGTTTAATTGACACAGGTGCTACACTGTCCATAATTCATCCTGAAAAATATTACGCCATTCCTCAGTGTAAGCGACCACCCATACAAAGCTCCACAAATAAATTACGCATGGGTGACGGTGGGCTTGTATCACCCATGGGATCAGTTATTATTCCCCTTGAATTTAGTGGGCAGATAATTCCGCATAGAATGATTATAGCAGATATTGAGGCTCCAGCAGTACTTGGCTACGATTTTCTGTACGAAAATTCAGGTCTAGTCAACATTCGAGAACGTTATGTAACTCTTAACGGCTCCAACATTCCGTGTCAACTCGAAAGTAAAATGCCCTCAGTGTTTCGCATAATATTGCGCGAGAATGTTGTTGTTCCTGCAAATACTGAGGTTGTAGTAAATGCAAAAGTTGAAGGTAACTACTCGGAATTAAACTATGCACTAATAGAACCATATAACAATAAATTAGCAAACATTGGTATATTAGTAGCAAAGATATTAGTAGATCCGAGCACAGGTATCGTGCCTCTGCGGTTGGCTAACGTGACCAACAAAGCACGTACCATATATAGAAAAACATGTGCCGCAACATGTGAACCAGTTGAAACTTCTAAAGTAGAAGGCGAAACAGAAGGGGATGACTTTGTAAACACAATTACCCATGAGGTAAAACGTGACCCAGCTAGTTGTAAAGTCATACCGCCTCACCTGATTGATTTGTTCGAAACCGCAAAAACAAATCTCTCGCATGATCAAACTGAAACGGTTCGAGACTTGGTTTTGAAACACCAGAATGTGTTTTCCAAATCAAAAGCGGATATTGGACGTTCGAGTTTGGTGAAACATAGAATATTCACCGGAGATGCGGCTCCGATTAAACAAGCACCGCGACGTTTACCGTTAGCTAAGCGCGCGGTTGTAGAAAAGGAAATCCAGAAAATGCTGGATCAAGATGTCATAACACCGAGTCAAAGTCCATGGGCATCACCTATTGTGTTAGTGCGTAAAAAGGGAACTGACGACTGGAGATTTTGCATTGACTATCGGAAGGTAAATCTGGTAACGCGTAAAGACAGTTTTCCATTAGCACGAATAGATGACTCATTAGACGCTCTGGGTCAATCACAATGGTTCTCGGTTGTGGATATGTCCAGCGGTTTTTGGCAAGTTGAAGTGGATCCCCGGGATCAAGATAAAACCGCGTTTGTTACACATGAGGGACTATACAACTTCAAAGTTTTACCATTCGGAATGGTCAATTCGCCCGCGGTGTTTTGTCGCCTCATGGAACACGTGCTCTCTGGTCTGCATTGGACAACGTGCTTACTTTATGTTGATGACATAATTTGTTTCGCAAAAACATTTGAAGAGCATGTTTCGCGACTAGACGAAATACTTACCAGAATATCGCAGTCCGGACTAAAATTGTCGTCTTCAAAATGCCAGTTATTTCAAAAGAAATGCAAATTTCTGGGTCATGTCGTCTCAGAAGATGGCATATCCACTGATCCAGACAAAACTGATGCGGTAAGAAATTGGACCACGCCTAGAAATGTACATGATGTAAGATCATTTTTGGGTACCGTGTCCTATTACAGGAAGTTCATTAAAAACTTTGCTGATATAGCGCGACCGCTACATAAAATAACGGAAAAACAAAGCCGTTTCAAGTGGAGTACTGAATGTGAATATTCATTTCAGAAGCTGAAGGCAGCTCTGATGTCGTCGGATATTCTAAGTTATCCGATATCCGGTAATCACAAATTTGTGATTGACACTGACGCGAGTCAATTCGCAGTTGGGGCAGTATTGTCCCAGGTTGTTGACGGCCAAGAGCGCGTTATCTCATATTATAGTAAGGCACTGAGCAGCAGTGAGAAGAATTATTGTGTGACGCGCAGAGAACTGCTCAGTATCGTGCTCGCGGTTAAACATTACCACCATTATATTTATGGTGTTGCTTTTGATGTTCGGACTGACCATAGCGCCTTACAATGGTTGTTAAAGTTTCGAAATCCGGAGGGACAGTTAAGTAGATGGATAGAGCTTCTGTCCAACTATGACTGTAAAATTGTGTTCAGACCAGGGAGATATCATGGAAATGCAGACGGATTGTCCAGGATCCCCTGTGACATGTGTAAACACTGTAAGCGACAAGAGACTAAAGATGAGATAAACACTGAAAACGCTACGTGTACGTCCGCTACACAATCGATAACCGTAGAAAGTGTAACAGAATCACAATCTACTTTGCCGAATGATACAAATGAAAACCAATCGAGCGCAAAATCAGTAGACAATCCTGATATAGATATTAGCGCGTCGCCGTCTGTTGAAGAGGTAGTAAAGTTACGGAAAGTAACTCGGAAATCATATCGGTTGGACCCGTTGTCTAACTGGTTATCGAGTAAACCCGTGAGCGATATAATTAATGCGCAACAGACTGATAGCAAAATAGTCGAAATCCTAAACTGGAAGTCTAAATCCGATGTTAGACCTCGTTGGGATGAAATTTCGCAGCTAGATATACACCTCAAGGCATACTGGTCACAATGGGACCGTCTCATTGTCAAGAATCAGATACTGTATCGCCGGTGGGTATGCGAAAGCACTGGTAAAGAGAAGCTAGAGATAGTTGTACCAGATTGCTGGAAGAATGAGATACTAAAGATGATGCATGACGATCCCGGATCAGGACATCTTGGCGTAAAACGTACAGTTGCCCGACTTCGTTCCAGATTTTACTGGGTTGGAAGAGACAAGTCTGTCATCAAGTACTGCCAAGAGTGTTCCAAATGTCAAGCAAGAAGAAGACCGGTTAAGACTGCGAAATCACCGTTAAAACAGTATCAAGTCGGATCTCCGAATGAACGGATTGAAGTTGATATTGTAGGACCACTTCCAGTATCACATAATGGTAATAAATACATCATTGTAATGACTGACTGTTTCACAAAATATGCCAATGCATACCCAGTGCCAGAACAGACAGCAGAACGAGTGGCCCTTGCCGTTTTGGACTGGGTATCGCATTTCGGTGTCATGAAAATAATTCATACTGATCAGGGTAGACAATTCGAGTCTGTTTTATTTCAAAAGTTGTGTCAGCTACTGAACATAGCGAAGACCCGGACCACCGCCTTCAATCCATCCAGTGACGGAGGAGTAGAACGATTCAACAGAACACTGGGTGACATGTTAAGCAAGTACGTCCAGCCAAACCAGAAAGACTGGGATGACCACATTCCGATGGTGCTACTAGCTTACAGATCCTCTGTACATGAATCAACCAAACAGACACCGGCCATGATGACATTTGGCAGACACCCCGACTTACCAGCTGACCTAGTGTTTGGAACACCAGACAGCAAACAGAATAAGCCTGACGTTCCAGAATTTGTAAATCAACTTCAACAGTCGTTGACACTCATTCACCATATAGCTAGGGCGGAAATGATCAAGGCAGGTGACCGACAGAAACGACACTATGATGTAAAATTACATAAAGTAAACTATAAGGTTGGAGACCCCGTATGGTTATTCAACCCATCGCTGAAGAAGAAGAGGTCGCGTAAACTACACAGTCCTTGGACCGGGCCATGGATTGTGACGGACGTTTTATCCGACTTAATTATTGGCATCCAGCAGTCTGAACATGGCAAACGTCAGATCGTTCACCACAATCGGCTAAAACCGTACCGCGGTGAATATAAATCCTGGCTTAATTCGGAATAATAGATACACTATATGGCATGGGAGAGATGACACACACATTGTTCATGTAACTTTAAGTGATATTTATGTGTTTTGACACATAAAGTTTCCAGGTGGGGTGTCATTTGTCATTCCAGTTTGAGTGTAGACACTGCTACAAGCGGTTTCGCGATGCTGGTAGCCTGAGACGACACATCAGGGACAGCCACGGGGCCAAGATGCTGTGTGGAGAGGTGGGCTGCCGGTTTACGTGTCCTGAGTCGAGGCCGTATATGATGACTCAGCATCGGTTGGAGGCGCACCGGATACCGGGGACCTGTCTAGGCGGACGACGCACACGCAACCCCAGACACAACCCATACACGATTCGGATTCCTGCACCCACTTCCCCTGGCTTTGTCATTCCACACCCACCTTCCATTCAGGCCTACACAACATCAAGCAGCTCAGACAGTTTACAACAAATAATTACACAGGACAGAAATACAGAGCACATATCATCATTCTTCTCGAACATCCCCGCCCTACATTCTGATTTTACTTCAAAGATAGACACAATTGCATCCAACACTTCTGTTCCCCCTGCAGACAACTCAGAACCTTTACATACATTCACAGACCAGCAGCAGTCAGATCTACTGCGGGAGTTGGACTTCCTGGATCAGGACCTCGGTCCAGATCCAGCCGTTGAGCTGGTAGATCCAAGCTGTCTGCTGGTCAGCCACCCGTACACACATTCACCGGGTCAGACCTCCTCACCCATTCGAGGGGCTGACCCCACACTTTCCTTCCTTAAGACGTCTGATGCCCCGGACCAGACTGTAGCTGCGATCCCTGAGACTTCGCCATCTCCTGCAGCCACTCTGCTGCCTACTCTTCCAGACCTGGATTGCGTCGCCCCTGTGTATAGTGAGGACATTATAGATATTCCTGTGTCTCCTGCTGTGTCGGCCACAGAGAACCTCCTCAGCATAGCTACCCCTACTCTGGGATCTTTACGTCTGGACCTGCAGCCCCAGATGATAGAGCTGATCCTGACCCTGGCGCAGCAGCTACGCAGTTCATCACTGACAACAAAAGCTACACAGACAGACAGCGTCGCGACCAAGGACTCCGAGACGCAGGTCCAGTATGTGCTCCACTCCAGTGGCGAAGAGTAGGTGTATCCTTGTCATAATATTAGAAATATATACATACATATACATGTGTAATTATCAAAATGATGACATCATTATGTACTGCATAATTGACTGTGTGTAATGCAATTTGTATTACTCATATTCTTGATCGAAGAATAACATCACAGTAGCATATGATCTAACTTCATATTCTTCTCGCCGTAAGTCAGGTAATTTGTAATACCAGTATGGTAATATATTCTTTACTAATTAGTGAAAGAATATACCTGTAGCGGAGTGAACTATATGATTTTGGATTGTATGGATCTGTGTCAGTCTCCAATTTTGGACGAATAGTATGCTTCTATGGACAGGACTCACTATTTTAAGTTATATAATGTAGGTGTGTCATTCAACTTTCTCTCCCGCATCCTATGGATAGCCACTATAAATAATTAGTGTATATTATTGTTATAATAATCATAAAACAGAGCTAGGTGTAGGAACAAAGATATTGTAACACTGATATGCAAAGTGATATCAGTTGATATTAAGGTGTTCAATGTGTGAACAAAGATATTGTAACACTGATATGCAAAGTGATATCAGTTGATATTAAGGTGTTCAATGTGTGAACAAAGATATTGTAACACTGATATGCAAAGTGATATCAGTTGATATTAAG
>JBEVXV010000803.1:0-5102 GCA_040505915.1 Sedimenticola sp.
TAATTACCCTACCGAAGCGGTTACGCTACTACCTCCTTCAGGATGCAGAATTGACCGGACGTACCCTGCAAGTTGGACTGCGGGTGATAGAACGCACCCTGCGTGAGCAGTGCCCCGATGCCCCACCTGCGGCCAAATACGGAGGAGTCACCTATATCCACCGTTTTGGCTCATCGCTCAATACTCACCTCCACTACCATAGTTGCATGATCGACGGTCTTTTCGCTCGAACAGAGGATGGACTGCAGTTCTATGAGGTCACCGGACTCAGCGATGAGGTGATTCATCAAGCCCAGAAAAAGATCAGAAAACGGGTACTGAGCCTGTTCGTTCGGCGTGGACTGCTCACCTCAGATGATGCCGAACTGATGCAGGCATGGCAGAACGGAGGCGGCTTTTCACTGAATGCAGAGGTAAGGATCGAAGGGGCAGACCGGCAAGGGCTGGAACGGCTGTTTCGCTACTGCGCCCGACCAATATTCGCAGGTGAGCGGCTTTGTTGGCAGGAGAAGGATGAGATGCTTATCTACCGCCTACGAAAGCCTCAGTATGATGGTCAAACCCTGTTGCGGCTGACCCCGGCGGAGTTTCTTGACCGAATTGCCCTCCTGATACCGCCACCCCGGCGGCATCGCCACCGCTACCATGGGGTATTGGCACCGAATGCACCACTGCGGGAACAGGTGACAAACAGGGCAGGGTTGCCGGTCACCGGTGAAAGCATAGTGAGTGCGGTTAAGCCAAAAGCAGGGGAGAGTGAAGAGCAGACAGCTGGATGCCTCTTTGCGTCGATTTGGGCCATGCTACTTGCCAGGATCTATGAGATCAATCCGCTGGTCTGCCCAAGGTGCGGCGGGGAAATGAGGATTATTGCCTTGACGTACAGGGATGTACTAATGCTGCGGGAGGCAGGATGCCGGGAGTAGCCATCACCGAACGGCAGCCTGTCGGGCGTATCCTGCGGCATATCGGGGAGCCGGATAGTGCGCCGAAGATCTCCCCTGCCCGTGGCCCACCTGATTTTTGCCTGGAGCTGGATCAGAGTCAGGCGTGGTCTGATAATGAAGTCGATCCTGCACCGGAATTCGAGTATGACCAGACGGTGGGCTGGTAGGTAATCTCACTCGGCGCGCAAAAATCACAGGTACTTCATGACCTGTATTGGGACTCTGCGCCTCTTATTCGGTCTGACGGGATATTTGGGTGGATTTTTACCGTTATACCGACAAGGGGTAGGGAAAGAAGTGCTTTTCGCTTGCTAAAATCCAGATTGAGGTGACACGAACATTGTTGGCGGCAGTGAAATAGGTTGATTTTATGGGTTGAAATTCCTATCCTTCTTTATCCTTTAGTTACCTTCAGCGTTTCCTTAAGGGTAGTTGAGACCAAGGTGGGTGCCAAATGCGATGAGCGCCTCCGCTCTATTGTCGGAGCTGGGGCTGGAGAGACCGCGCTCTTCCTTGATCAGAGTGCGTAGCTCTGTATCCAGGGCGCGAAACCAGTAACTGTTGGTGACGGAGTCGCGTATCTCGGGATCGGTGTTGTTCCACAGTATCAGTAGGCGCCGTCGGCTTGCCTTATCCCAGGTATTGTTTTTTACAAACGTTTCGATGCCTGCTTCCAGATCATGTTTTTGGGATGTCGTTGCTGTTACCGTTGGCTGCTGGGATAGCGTGGACTCCTCTCCTTGTGGTGAAAGATCATCAGGTTTAGATGGTTGGGCGTCTAGGCCCAGCAGCAGGTAGCTCCCCAGGATAACGATGATCAGTGTGACCACCACTATTGCGATTATCAGAATAGCTGGCGGTTTGCGCTCGGTGGGGGGAGCTGCGGCAGCAGGGCGTCCCTCCCTGTTTGGCTGTTGAGCCGGGGTAGAGCTCCTGGCTGGCAAGGTATCCAGCAACCGCGCCCTGCGGCTGCGGTAGGTGTGCCGGTCGATCCGCCCAGTGCTGTAGGCATGGACCAGTTGACGCAGTGATAATTGAGGCTCGGTGTGAGGCATGTCAGTGCTTTATCTCCCGCAGCAGGCGGAATCCCGTCAGTTCATCTGCACCACCCGAGTGGTTTCGTACCAGGGTAATGGCGCAACTGTCAGCCGGATCGTTAAAGTGCCCACCGATCACTTTTATCCCCGTACCGCCACTGATCCATTCCTGCACATTGCCGACATAGTTGTATAGTCCCCATGGGTTTTGCGGCGCGGTGTTGACATTGACCGGCACTCCTCCCTTCACTGTGGCGCCGCCACTCTGCAGCAGGCAGTTGAAATCACTGCCAGCAAATTGCCCGCCGGATGAGGTAGTGGCGTGTACCCACTCACTCTCATTGGGCAAACGGTAGGTAGCGCCTGTTGTCCCCGAAAGCCATGCTGCATAGGCCTGGGCCGTGCTGAGAGTGATGCCGGTCACAGGCAGTTTTTTCTCTTTTCCGGAGATTGCCGGGCAGGCACCGCTCAGCTTGCAATAGAGATTATAGTCGCCGATGGATATTTCATAACGGCCGATAGCATAGGGTGTTGAGTGTCCACCGCCCGGCGGCACCACCACCATGATGGGGCCTTTGCTCTTCCCTCCCAGAGGGTCGGAGCAGCGAAATTTACTGCTGCGCTTACCGTAACCGGCAAACTTTGGATTACATCTCTCCTTGTACCCGGGTGTGGTTGCCACCTTGACCTTGCTGAGTTCTGACGCGCTTTTTTTGTAGGCTGGGTTATCATTCCAGATAGCCATCGCCTGCTTCAACTGTACTTTGGCTCCGGCCCGGTTGTTTGCTTTCAATGCCCGTTGGTATTTGCCAAATGCGGCTTCGGCTTGTGCTCTCTTTGTCTCAAACTCTTTTGTCAATCGCTTCAGGTCTGGATGGCCGGCCTCCTTGCTTTTTGCCTGATCCAACAACTTGCGGGCTGAGCTGAGTCGTCCCGCCTTAACTTCGGAGAGACCCTTGGCGGCGATGACTGACGGTTGAGGTGGCTGTTTGATGGTGATGCTCTGCAGCTTTTTGCTGTTGGGGAGCAGCTTGCGTGCAGCATCAAGGAGTTTTTGTGCTGCTTTAGCATCACTGATCTTATCTACGCGCTTGGCCAGAATAGTGGCAAACTCATCCAGTGCCTTCGGATAACGTTTCGGATATTGCTGCTTTAGTGCCTCCAGCCGTGACTTCAAGCTGCCTATCTTTGCTGCTGGGGTTTTAGTGAAAGCAGTACGCTCAACCTTGATTGCAGCCTCCTGGTTATACTCTTTCAGGCTATCGTGCAGGGTGGACATGGAGGGTGCGACCTCCAGTCCGTTCTCTATAAGCTTGATGGCACCGGTGAAATCATTACGTTTAGCCCTGCGTTCGGCGAGTCGCCGATAGGCCCTACCGATGGCTTCCGGGCCGGTAGTGGTCAGGAAGGGATCATTTGCTCCAAGTTGACCACGCAACTGCTCCAGGGTTTTGAGTGCTTTGGTCGTATCGTTAGCCTTGGCCTGAGTGAGTAGGGACTGTTTTGCCCCTTCCAGTCCGGCCAGGCGAGCACGCTCCTGGTTCTCTTTCTCCCAAGCCTGCTCATCCGCCTGCAGTGCGAGTTGTTCAGTGTTGAAAGCTGTCTGCATGGTAGGGGCGAACCGTTGCCCTTGTTGCAACAGGGCACCTGCTTTGGCGAACTGTTTGCCCTCGCGCTCTTTGAGCGCTTGATCCAGATAGAGGCGTCCGGTACGTTCACGGGCGTCAACCAGCCAGGGATCTTCTGCGGTGATTCGGTTTTCCAGTTTTCTGAGTGCATCAGTCAGTTCTGTGACCCAGCCATTGGTATATTTTGCATGGGTGATAAGTCGTTCGATATCGGCCTTGCGATCCTTGATCTCACCGGCCTGCTCGGCAATGAGTCTACTGCTGCGCTCTTCGTGGCCTCCCTGGGACTTGCTTAACTTCAAATCCAGGGCATCAAAGTTGACATCAGAGAGTTGATTGCTGAACTCTTCCAGCAGGTTCTCCCCCTGAGTCCACTCCCCATTGGCGATCAAGTCGTTCAGGCGAGCATTAAGTAGTGATTGCAATCCCTTTTCAGCTTGGCCCAGCAGGGCGTCGTTGGGGTTCAGTGATCTCAGTTGCCTCAGCGGCTCGCTCAGTACCCGGTAATCATCCAGGGTCTTGGCTGTGGGGATTTTTTGCTGCAACTCTGCCCGCAGGCTGACTAGCACGGCTTGGTTTTGAGCCCCTTTTTGTGCAATCTGGATTTTTGCCTGGATATTTGAGAGGGCTACGTCACTGGGAAAGATTGCCAGACCCGTCTGCACATAGCGATCTGCCTGCTTATATTCCCCTTTGTCCAAAGCTGTCGTTGCCTGCCGGGTATAGGCGACTGCCAGTCGCTGGTCGGTCAGTAGGGGGTGTTTGGGATCAAGCTGCCCCAGGATAAGTAACACATCGGCGGTGTCATCCCTGTCGGGAGTAGGAAGGAGACGTCCCGCCGCCAGGTGTTCATTGAAACGGCTGTCCAGTTCATTCAGCAGATTGTTGCGGGCCTCATTCATACGCTGCTGGGTCTTAAAGACCTGAACTGAGTCAGGGTAGAGGGCACTGACCTGGGTCAGGTAATCCTCAGCGGTGATGTAGTCGAAACGCTTCTCCTGAGGTGCGAAGGCACTGTCCGCTTGCCCCTGGTAGTAGGTAAGTATGGCATCCTTGCCTTCACTGAGGATCTCCTGTTTGAGGTCAGGAGGCATCTTCTGCAGTGTTATTAGCGCCACACCAATCTGTTCTGCTGTACCGTTGCTAAAGGTATCCATGAGTTGCGCCATCGCCTTTTCAGCGAGACTTTGTTGGTTCTCTTCATTGAGGTCTACCGCACCCTTTAGAATTGATGGGATTTGAGGTAGCGCCGCTTGTTCGATAGCAGTGATCAACTCATCCACTCGGCGTTTTTCCAGGTACTGGGGCAGCAGTACCCAGGTAAGTAATCCGGCTCCAACTGCGGTGAGGCCAACGATCAGTGGAAGGTGGGATTTACGGAAACGCAGCTCCTCCAGAAACTCCTCTACCGATGGGGTGCGATCCTGACGTTTGAAGGCGAGCCCCCGCTCCAGCCCCCGCCATTGACGGGAACTCAGCCCCTTGATACG
>JBEVXV010000804.1:0-8017 GCA_040505915.1 Sedimenticola sp.
CAGTAGTGCCTTCATTATCCTGATGGATGAGTTTTTCCTGATATACTTCAAACACTTTTTAGCTAATTTTTCATCTCCGAACAAATGCGCCCTACCCAGATAAATGCCAAAACGGTCATAGTTCTCGATTTTGAGACAACCGGTCTCTCCCCAAATCAGGGGGATCGTGCAATTGAGATTGGTGCTGTGCGGCTGGAACAAGGGGTGATCACGGATCGTTTCCAACAACTGATGAATCCTGGGCAACGCATCAGCGGCTTTATTGAAGACTACACTGGCATCACCAATGCAATGTTGAATAAGGCCGCACCCTGCGCCGAGGTGATGGATGCGTTTGCTGATTTTATGGATGGCTATGATCTTGTGGCGCATAACGCTTCATTCGATAAGCGTTTTCTGGATGCAGAGTTGCAGCATATTCAGCGTGGTTATTCTGGGAAGTTTGCCTGTTCCATGTTGGCTGCCCGCCGTCTCTATCCGACGGCTCCAAACCATAAGCTGGGAACACTGGTGAGGTATAAAACGTTGCCCAATGATGGCACCTTTCATCGGGCGCTGGCAGATGCGGAGATGACCGCTCACCTATGGCTGGCCATGCTCAAGGATATTGAGCAGAGCTATTCGTTGGGTGCTCTCTCTTTTGCACAGATGCAGAAGCTGACGAAGGTCTCTAAAGGTTCGGTGGCAGGCTTTTTTGAGCGCTGTCACCGAAAATAAGTTTTAATAACTCAAGTTTCGGAGTTCGAATCTCTCTATAGCGAGATCGGTGCTTGGGGTCGGAGTCGATTGCGCCAAAATACAGTGTATTTCCCAGCATATTTAACGCAATCGACTCCGCCCCTGCCACAAAATAGGCTCAAACCACCATTTGAACTCGGAAACTTGAGTAATAACTCGAATATTGCTTTCTGAATAACTCGGTGCAGACTAGGGTTTTAAGGTGCCAGCAATAAATATAGGGAAAATCGTGGTCTCTCCCCAGTGCTCTTTATAATATGTGCATGTAGGAGCTTCACTCTCCCCCTGTGTCAGCCGATATGCCCAGGGGCAGGTGACAACACAGGCCGAGGTTGTAGGTGGTATCGAAGATACGGCTGAGTCACTACCCATCAATACTCTGGGGGTAGCCCAAGGTCAGTCGTCACTCATCACCCTGGATTGGCATTTCGCGTGGTGTAGTCAGAAGCCTCTCCGCTTCATTCTCGTTGTTTGCAAAGATCATACGGTAGTTGATCTGGGGATCTTCATTGGCTTTGCGCAACTGAGACAGCTCACTCTTGGCATCGCGGTATCCACTGAGGCTGTTAAAAAGCTCAAGCTTTTTCTGTTCAATCTTGTAAACAAAGTAGGGCATATCAATCCTCTATTAAACCTTTTTCAAAACAATCGAATACAAATCCATATGTCGATTGTAGTGGTTTTTAAAAATTCAGTTGTATCTGTTCAGCTTCCGTTCAGGCGACCTCGCATATTCTGTAATCAGAGAGCGAGGATAGGGTCCATCGCTTGAGACCGGAAAGGAGAGTTACCATGAAAAAAACCATCGCTATGCTGGCCTTGAGCCTTGCTGCTGTTTCAGGAAGCGTATTGGCCGAAAACAGCTACTATGACACGGCCTCGGTGCTTAACGCCAAGCCGATTTATGAAACTGTACGGGTCAACCAACCGCAAGAGCGCTGCTGGAACGAGTCTGTCCGCCAGCGCCGGGGGGGTCGCAACCAATCCTATACCCCGACAATCACCGGAGCTATTGTTGGTGGTGTGGTGGGTAACCGCTTTGGCAGTGGTAGTGGCAAAGACGCTATGACTATAGCGGGTGCCTTGTTGGGTGGTTCTATAGGCAATGATCTTGGAAAGCGCCCATCTCACAGCTATACCACCCAGAAACGACGTTGTGAAACAGTCAACCATTACCAGGAGCAGGAAGAGCTGGTAGGCTATCGTGTAAAATACAGATACAACGGTAAGACCTACTGGACACGTATGGCCTCTAACCCCGGGCGGAGTTTGAGGGTACGAGTCTCTGTTGAACCTAGTGTAGACAGTGGCTACTCCTTCCAGAATTATGATTGACCGATATACGTCGGTGGTTACCTGTCTCCTGTTGTGCTTGAGGTTAATCGCAGTATGAATGAGGAGATGCGTTGTGAAATATCGAAGGTTGGTCTTTATTGTGCCAATACTTAGTGGGCTTCTTATCACCATACCGGTGGCTGCTCAGCGTCACTCTCCGGGTGATGGTGAGGGCCGTGCCTACCAAAACAAGAGAGAGCCTGCTGGGGAGTCGGCCGGTTTGGGCCGGGTGGTATCCCGGCTACGTAAGGATACCGGCGGTAGAGTCCTCTCAGCCGAGACTGAAGAGCAGGAGAGTGGTCCAGTCCACCATATCAGGATTCTCACCCGTGAGGGTAAGGTGCGGCGCTTTCGTGTCGATGGAGAGAGCGGGCGGCGGCTGCCTCTTCGTGGTAAGCGCTAGTGCGGGTGCTTGTTGTTGAAGATGAGACGGCACTGAGGGAGCAGCTGTACCAGCAGCTGACATCTCGGGGGTTCTCTGTTGATAGTGCCGGGGATGGTGAGGAGGGGCTCTATATCGGCCGTGCCTACCCTCTCGATCTGGCCGTTATCGACTTGGGTCTACCCAAACTCTCTGGCATTGAGCTTATTCGTCAGCTAAGGGGGGAGGGTGTCTCTTTTCCCATCCTTATATTGACCGCCCGTGGCGACTGGCAGGATAAGGTTGAGGGGCTGGAGGCCGGTGCCGACGATTATCTGGTCAAACCCTTTCACATAGAGGAGCTGCTGGCCCGGTTGAATGCACTGCTGCGCCGCTCTGCCGGACACGCCTCGCCTATGCTGGCGAGTGGCCCAATCCAGCTAAATACCGCTTCTCAGACGCTGACTCTCAATAGTGAGACGGTTGACCTCACCGCCTATGAGTACCGGGTACTGGAGTACCTGATGCTCAATGCCGGCAAGGTGGTATCAAAAACAGAGCTGACCGAGCATATCTACGAACAGGACTATGATCGTGATAGCAACGTATTGGAGGTGTTTGTTCGCAGGCTCAGACGAAAGCTTGACCCCGAGGGTACCCTGCAGCCGATAGAGACCTTGCGGGGACGTGGCTATCGCTTCTCCTGCGGAGAGTCGACCGACTGATGGGTTCGATTCACTCCCGGTTGTTGTGGGCGGCCACTCTGGTGCTGGTCGCCTTTCTCGGTCTTGGTGGATTGGCCCTGGATCGTGCCTATCGTGACAGTCTTGAGCAGGCGGTTGAAGCCCGGCTGATGGGGCATATCTACCAGCTGCTGGGTGCTGCTGAGACCGATGAAAAAGGCCGGATGCGGCTGTCGAAGAATCTTTCCGATCCACGCTTTGCCAATCCTGACTCCGGTCTCTACGCTCAGGCCAAAGGGGAGGAGGGGGGCTACCGTTGGCAATCACACTCCACCATCGGCAGCGCTCTGGCGCTTCTTCAGCAGGTGGTACCCGGGCAACAGCGTTTTCAACACCTTGCCTCCCATTACATTCTCAATTTCGGCCTCCTCTGGGAGGACGATAGCGGCCGTGAACTGGACTACACCTTTGCTGTAGCGGAGAGTGATCAGGCCATTAAAGCCCAGATAAGCGCTTTTAGAGAGTCGATACTTTTTTGGTTCGGCGGTGCTGCGCTTGTGTTGTTACTGGCCCAGTGGGCGGCTCTGCGTTGGGGGCTGGGGCCTCTCCGCCAAGCAGCCCAGCGTTTGAAACTGATCGAGAGTGGAGAGGCTGAGCACCTGGAGGGCCAGTACCCCAAGGAGCTGACCGGTTTGGTGCGTAATATTAACTCCCTCATCCATACCGGGCGTAGCACCCAGGAGCGCTACCGTAACAGCCTGGGGGATCTCGCCCATAGTCTGAAAACTCCTTTGGCTGTACTTCAGGGTGCGGTGGATAAGGGAGATGCCGACGAGCTGAGAGAGGCAGTAAAGGAGCAGGTGCCTAGAATGGATCAGATCGTCAGCTATCAGCTGAAACGGGCGGCGGCTATGGGGCGGCGGGGGTTGGCTGATAATACAGCGGTGGCGCCGGTAGTTACTCGGCTTATCCGCACCCTTGAGAAGGTCTACAGGGAGAAAGGGGTTGACTGCAAATCTCAACTGGATGAGATGGCCATCTTTCCAGGAGGTGAAGGGGATTTGATGGAGTTGCTGGGGAATCTGCTTGAAAATGCCTTCAAGTATTGCCGATCACAGGTTGCCGTTACCCTGCTTGTTACCGGCGCTGAGCCACGGCTTGAGATCCATATCGACGATGATGGTCCGGGAATTCCTGAGGCTGAGAGAAGTGGTGTTCTACAACGCGGCAAGCGGGCTGACCAGCGGGCTCAGGGCCAGGGCATAGGGTTGAGTGTTGCTGACGAGATTATCCGCCTCTACGGAGGGGAGATTCAGATTCAGGATAGTGAGTTGGGAGGGGCGACTGTTGTGGTGACTATACCTCTTTAAATACTATGTATAAGTTATGGTTGCTTTAAGTAAAATAAATATCCATTTCTATTCAGAGTAATGTTTAGTTGATTTATAAGTAAAAATATTTCAAACACGGGTTTAGGTTCAGATATATTTAAAGACTATTTGGTGAGAACCAAAACCACTGACGTTTGCGATGGCTGCCTAACGATCAGCCGATAGATTCGCCGCCATATGTAGGAAGTTTTTCAACCGGTTGGGGCTCAGCTCACCCTCATCTACCGCCTTGATCAATGCACACCCCGGCTCATGGCGGTGGCTGCAGTTGCTGAATCGGCAGTGGCCGAAAAAGTGCTGTAGATCCCTGAAACCCTGCTCCAGCCTCTGCAGGCTGAGTTTACCGAGACGAAAGCTGCGAACCCCGGGGGAGTCGATCAGGCGTCCACCCAGAGGCAGAGTGTAGAGTGTGGTGGCAGAGGTGGTATGTTTGCCAAGTCCTGACGCCTCAGAGAGCCGTCCGACCTGTATATCGAGGTTGGGCAGTAGTGCGTTGATCAGAGACGATTTCCCTACACCCGACTGACCTACCAGAATACTGGTCTGATCCTGTAGTTGGGTACGCAGGGGGTTGAGGCCGGTCTCATTCTTGGCGCTGATCTGCATCACTGGATAACCAATGGTGTTGTAGTGACCAAACGCCAGCTCAAAGGCGGTCAGGGCGTTGTCATCCAGCAGGTCACTCTTGTTGAGCGCGATTAAGGGCTCTACGCCGATATTTTCAGCCGCTACCAGATATTGATCAACCAGGTAGGTACTGGGGGGGGGCTCGGGGGCCAGTACAATCACCAGTCGGGTGATATTTGCTGCCAGGGCACGCTCCTCACCACTGTAGTTGGGCCGAACCAGAACACTGTCGCGGTCAAGAATGGCGGTAACCACCCCCTGGCCGGGCGAGGTGGTTTGCCAGGCTACGCGGTCGCCACACACCACTTGACCAATATTCTGCCGTGAAAGGCAGTGATAGAGGGTGCCCTGGCTGTCAGCCACTGCCAAATTTTGGCCGTGTCGAGTGATTACCAACCCTTCACTCAGGTCGTTATCACTACTCTCGCCCAGGGCCTCCTCAGCGCGTGCCTCCACTCTCTCCCGTCGACGCTCCTGGATAGTCTGAATACGTTCCTTCTGGCGTTGTGTCAGTCTGCGCTTGGCCATGGAGAGGGTACGGAGCTGTTATTTGAGTTTGTAGAACTGATCGTTAAGGTACTCGGCCGTGTTTTCCACTTCATCATTAAACCAGCCAAGACCCTGGGCCACCTGACAGCGATGAACCTGGGCACTGAGGGCTGGGCGACTGTTGATGCGTCGCTCAGCCCGGGTGTAGAGATCGGTACCATGGCAGGCAGTACAGTGCTTCTCCAGCTGATCTTTGCCTGCTGCGGTATCAAAGGCTAGCACCGGGGCTGCAGTGATTAAGGCAATGAGAAATATACTGGTTGTTGAAATTGATTTCATGGGTACTTCTCCACGCACTGATTATGGGACATTTTTTGCCGATAGATTGGCCACTCGCACCGAAGCCGGTGGGTGACTGTCATGGAACGCCGAGTAGAGAGGATCGGGGGTCAGTGTACTCGCGTTCTCTCGGTAGAGTTTGACCAGCGCCCTGATCATAGGTTCTGCACCCGCCTGTTCGACGGCGAAATCGTCCGCCTCAAACTCGTGTTTGCGAGACATCAGCGCCATCAGTGGCTGAAGAAATTGGGTAAATACCGGAATCACCAACATAAACAGTAGCAGGGCGAGGGCATCCGAGGTGCCATTGACACCAAGAGCCGAGTAGAACCACGGCTGATCAGTCATCCAGCCAAGGAGCGCGAGGCCTGCCAGGGTCATTGCTGCGGTAAGAAACAGGTGCTTGATAATGTGTCGGCGTTTAAAGTGTCCCAGTTCGTGGGCGAGTACCGCCTCCATCTCATCAACCTCCAGACTCTCCGCCAGCGTGTCGTAGAAGACCACACGCTTGTTGCGGCCAAAACCGGTGAAGTAGGCGTTGCCATGGCCGGAACGCTTGGAGCCGTCCATAATGAAGATCCCTTTGCCGGAGAAGCCACAGCGTTTCAGCAGGTCTACTATGCGCTCTTTCAACTCACCCTCCTCAAGAGGGGTGAATTTATTGAACAGGGGGGCGATTAGGGTGGGAAAGATCCATGTCATCAATAGCATAAAGCTGATCAGCAGCGCCCAGGCCGCCAGCCACCAGTAGTCGCCCGCCTTGCCCATCAGCCAGAGAATAGCCCAGAGCAGGGGTAGACCTATGACCAGTGAGATCATTATCTGCAACAACATATCGAGAAAATAGCGTTTCACTGTGGTTTTGTTAAAACCGAAGCGCTCCTCCAGCACAAAAGTGCCGTAGAGGGAGAACGGCAGATCGAGCAGGCCCGAGATAAGAGAGAGCGAGAGTATCAGCCCGATGCCGGTAAGGATGCTGTCGAGGGAGGTGTGCTGCCATAGCTGGTTGAGCAGCTCGATGCCGCCGCCCAGGGTCCAGGCCAGTAACAGAAGAGTGCCGTAGATCAGTTCGATACGCCCCAGTGAACTCTTTGCCAGGGTATAATCTGCCGCCTTTTGATGCTGCTCGAGAGTGATCTGGTCAGTAAATGCAGAGGGAACATTACCGCGATGGGTTCTAATGTTTTTACGATGCCGCTGCAGCAGCCATAGCTGGGTGACCAGACCGGCGGCTAGGGTGATAAGAAAAACAAGTGTGAAATTATGCATAGAGAGAGGATACAGGGTTGCCTCGTCCTCTGCTAGAATCCTATCTTTATCAAGTAGTCATCACTAGGGGAAAATTCATGGCCCAAGCGCCAGGCAATCTGATATGGATCGATCTTGAAATGACCGGGCTGGACACCTGGAACGACAGGATCATTGAGATCGCGACTATAGTTACCAACAGCAAGCTCAAAATTCTGGCTGAAGGGCCGATGATTGCCATCCATCAACCCGATGAAGTGATGGCGGAGATGGATGAGTGGAATACCAACCAGCATGGTAAATCAGGCCTCACCGAGCGGGTCAGGATTAGCAGTTTTACCGAGGCTGAGGCCGAGAAAGCTACCCTCGATTTTCTCCGCCAATATGTCCTGGAGGGTAACTCTCCGATGTGTGGTAACAGTATCTGCCAGGATCGTCGTTTTCTTGCCCGCTGTATGCCGGAGTTGGAGGAGTTTTTCCACTACCGCAACCTGGATGTGAGTACTCTGAAAGAGCTGGCTGTCCGCTGGGCACCCGATATTGCAAAAGGGGTGGAGAAGCAGAGCAAGCACTTGGCGCTGGACGATGTGAAAGACTCCATCAATGAGATGATCCACTATCGCGAGCACTTTCTGCGTCTGCCCTGATTCTCGGGCAGGTTCATTAGGCCTGTCGAGAGCAGTTACTACATAATAAGAAAAATGCGGGTGATTGGACGCCCAAGTTACTGTTTAACTGATAATAAAGGGGCAGCTCCATGAAGTTATTGATGAGAATATTTACTCTTTTGCTGGGCCTCTGCTGGG
>JBEVXV010000805.1:0-5984 GCA_040505915.1 Sedimenticola sp.
TTAGTCCGGAGGATTCAGGAATAATCGTGCACTTTGTGATACAAGCATGAAACTTGGCACACGAATACCAGACATATTAAATTGCATTTTAAAGATGGGAGGCAGTCTGGATCTCTGCTGTGGTGGTCATGGCGGCCATTTTTCAAAATGGCTGCCAAATATATGTGTTATTACAGGAACATGATGAAAAACTGCATACTATCATGTATAAATGTGAATTTTTGTGCTCTATTCAGACGCTAAATCAACAGCACATATTTTGTGGATCCAAATTGTACTGATGGTGTTCGTGGCGGCCACGTTTTCAAAATGGCCGCCGAAAATGTTATTTATTTTACTAGAATGTTGAAAAACTACTCAATATTATACGAACTGGTCATTGACTTTATATAAATTAATATACTGATCGTTCTGGTATCCCAGATATTTTCTGTTGTTAAATAGACGCCATTTGTTTCAAAATGGCCGCCATATAGCTTGTGTATTATGAGACGATGTGTGCATGTAATTCGTAGAAATCTGTTGATGTGTCCAAAATACAGATAACGTACATATTCGACAATTATGAGATAACAACACCACAGTTTTATCCACGTTAGTCTTCCTTAGTGGACATTTACTACAGTGACCGTTCCAAGTTTGCGAGTGCTGAAGTGGATGAGTGTCACATCTGCATTACTCATCACGTTCACAGCCACCACACTTGCAGAGGGATGTGCATGGCAGAGCTTCTTTCAGGCATTTGCATCGCCCTCTGCAAACTGAAACACACCCACACCTGATAACTGCACGGCACGCGGCACCAGCCGGCGGAAGAGTCATCCACTTGATCTGCCACTCAATTGATCCTGCATTCCGTTTCCAACCAAAATCTTCTGGGCTGGGCAATTGCGGAGCTGGAAGCAATGCCTGACTCCATACGTGGCCAGCCTGGTAGGCAACACGGAGCAGGTGTTGGGATAGAGCATCTTGAGTCGGTGGGATATTCTCTATCTGCCGGTTTTTCTGCGCGAAGAGAGTCTTCCTGGCTTGGTTTACCGCCGCATCTGGACTACAGCGATCGTACAGGAGTACAATGTATCGCTCAATCTGTGGTAGAACTTTGCTGATGTCATTTGCTGTTGGTGTGTGTGCAAGTGTACACAAGGCTGGTGTGACCTCGGAGAACATGTTCCACGTTGACCATGCAGTGCGTTTTCCCCTTCCAGCGAAACTTGACGTGGTGTCCGAACCAGTTAATGCATGAAACACAGGCAATGCATTGCATCTGTCATTCCCCAGCGCCTGAGCCATACGAGTAGCATCGAGGATACGGAAACATTTCCCAGTTCCAAATCCTAGGAATAGCCGTTCACATCCAATCTTGGAGGCGAGGCTTACAGCAAGCACTACTACATCTGTGTCAACTGTTCGTATCAAGATGTTCTTATACCCTTGTCGCACACCATCTGCAACATGTAGCAGCATCCTTGTGTCTGCCTCCTCGTGGGTACAAGGAGACATCCGTGCATGCTCAATTGTTTCAGAGCAGTGAAGTCCGTCCCCATGGGTTATAATCACAATACCTGGGAAGTTCTGGCCGATTACGTTGGTACTTATCAGGCCAAATAGTTCCGTTTTGTTCCCATCTTCTCGTAGGAATTGTGCCCAATTTCCAGGCAGCTTCTTGGTTCCCTCAACTCGTATTCGTAAGCCCTTCCCTCTCTTTTTCCGAGTAGCCGCTTTAAGACTGTCCGGTTTGTAGATATCGAATACCACATCGACACGGCGTACAGAGCCTGTAAATTGTCTCCGTATGTAGCTCGAATATTCGTCAGTATAGTCATTGAATGTTTCTGCTGTACCAGGTTTGATCATATTCACGATAGCAGCACCATCAACCACTATCATATCTACTACAGGTTCTGTGGCACTCGTATCATCGTCATCTGGTACCAGGTCTTCCAAGCACTGAAGTAAGTCAGATTTTGTACCCATTCTCAGGTTTCCACAGTCGGACAGTGAAGGTGGAAATGATTGATTTTCGTGTTGGAAAAAGTCATCCAGGTCTGCATCGCGTACTTGACTGGCAATGTATAATGTTGCAAACAAATTACGGTCCCGTTTCATTGACTTAACCTGTTCCTGTGAGTGTGATTTGTCTTTCTCGGATCGCCGTTTGAGCAGTTGGAGCTTATTCTTCGGAATTCTGTCACTGAGTTGAGTTGTTCGTTCAACCAATCTGGTCTTGAAGAACTCGTCACGTTGCTTCTCACCAAGTTGGTCTACTTTGCGGACGGCATCTACAACTGCTACATCTACAACTTCTCGTGTATCGATCACCAAGAGATCGCCACTGGTATCTGAGAACGGATTCCCCATATCAGTCATCGTTGCGACTAGTGACTTCACATTCTTCAGAAATTCAACTTGTTTACCCGGTGTGTCCTCATGGTGGCGTAGTTGAGTTGATGTTTCCTTCTTATCCAATTCACACAGAAACTCTCCGACAACCCGGGACATCTCTGGTCCAGCCACCATCCATCTTAGAAGTGCTGCTGGCTTCTCGGTCAATCCAATCGCTCCCCCATCAGATTTCACGCAAGCGTTATTCTGTTCATGACTTTCATCCAACGACATCCGGGAAAATGGCCTGCTTGTCTTGTTGACTGTGAACTTACCTTCACAGAATGCAGCAAAGACATCTGGATGTTTACTACAAAGCATAACCATGTCACGCAGATGAACCGCCACCGCACGGGCATAATTGTAGTGGTCGAGGGCATGAAAGAGCCATTCCAGCCGAGTCAGAGATTCCACGTACAGCGGGAAGTTACCTTCGTGGATAGATCGGTCCCAAACCAGAACATCTAATTCTGTCTTCAGAATAAGTTGCCAGAAATGGAACTGTGGACTTTCCTCTGCTCTCTGATTGCACCACTCATCAAATGATTCAGCAGCTATTCCCTGTTGTGATGTTTGGTAAGCTTTGTAAGATTCATGTTGAAGCTTGAAGAGTGCACAAGCGGTCAACTGGTGTGCGCGGGCAGTTCGTTTAATATGTGCGGCTTTTAGAAATGAATCTGCCGTTCCACTTGTTGCTACATTGGCTTGTACGAGTGTCGATGTCCAGCCACTTCCATCCAAGAGATCACCAAGTGCTTTAAGCAATGTCATTTTGATGTGCAAGCCACCCAACATAACAACGAATGCGTCTTCCCCATGTGTTTCCGGCCACATCCACTGTATTTGTTTTGCCAGTTTAAACAATGGTTGGTCGCACGCAATCACGGGGATTTGTCCAGGATTGAGGATAGTTACAGCGTCTCTGACCACATCCATGGAATGACGAATCATAGCGATTGACTTTGAGTCATCTGGAAACAGAGGTAGAAGTGCACTGACAGCAGTCGGGACATGGTCTGTGGTGCACGCTAACTCGTTTGAGGCGTGATATGCTGCCCAAGATACGTGTATGTCTTCCTTATCATTACTGATATCAGTGTCGGCAATACTACTGATGCGAGCACACCAGCTGGTCTCCTCTGCCACGGCTTCCGTCACCAGACTACAACCGGAATGATCAAGACCACTTACTTCCGGAACAGGAGGATCACCCTTTTTCACTGAAATCGCAGGTACAAATGTGTAACTCATAGGTAGCTTTTGGACTTTCTTGCTATGTGATGTATCAAACACACGTGTTTGTTTAACCCCGCACGTCTCAGAGTCAGGATGTTGGAACAGTGATATACCAGTCCCGTGGAAAGAACCGTGTGCACTAGTGGCTGAGGGGTCGTGGTCGATATTATCAACTGCTGATGTCGTGAATACGCCGGTGTTGAGTGTAGGTGGGCATACTGACCCGACACGTTCGAAGTGGCTAATAGCTGAATTAGCGAGGTCTGCAGACATTCCCAGAACTCGGTCATACGATACCGACATTCCTAACCTGTACATTGTGTCTACATGGTCCTTTGATCTAGTTCGTGAATGTATTAATGCACCAATAAAGAGTGGAAGTGGTGTCTCACGTTGTTCGGAATGCTTCGTTTCTGCTGATGTCTGTTTGGGCCGTTTAACGTAGCTGTTATACGTCAGTAGTTGGGATACAGTCAGTGCTGGTTGTGACGTGTAGTTTGTTTTATCCTTGATATTTGTCCCATGCATGATCATTGTGATCAGCAACAACATGGATTGTGCCACCGAACTTTCTTGACAATGTTCTGGGAATGTGCCAGAGAACGGTGAGCATTTGTTTTTGAACATGTCTCTGCGAACGATATTTGCAGCTCGTGAGAGGCATAATGCTTCATCGTCATCACCGCTCATGCATGATCTTCTTAACAACTTTCCGATATTATCATTGGCCACCAGTAACACATCTCGACCTTCACTGTGAGCCTCGAGCTCAGGAATATAGCTGAGTAGTTGGTTTTTAAATCGTGTGGAATGAATCTCTGCAGGTTGGCCACCAAGCTGGATAACTCTATCCATATACAGTTTTTTCAAGGCTGATAGTTGAAATACTGAGGCGGTGCCATCATCATCAAGGGTACATTGTATGTATGAAACAAGCTCTGCAAATGCTGTGCTGTTAGCAATATTTGTTTCGGAGTCACCCAAATGCGATTTGGACCTTTTGCGCTCCCTGTTGTACAATGAAACCAGACATTGAACGTGGTATTCGGCGTCAGTCGCGATCATGTCCCCTTCACTGAGTTTTGCTATTAAATACTCATCTTGTAGATTAATAGCAATCTGTCGCACGCGAGTATCAATATCAAATGTAGAAGCCCGGCGCATAGGTTTGACGTTCGTGGCAGGCTGGTCACAAAAGAAACATTTCGTATGTTCGTCTTCATTTCGGGTCATTTTCTGACGGGTAAATTTCACGTCTGTATCAGCCACAGACCTATCATCATGAACAGTCAGCTTCCGTTTAGATGCACGCTTGAGTTCACTTTTGTTAAATTTAAGATTGCACGCTTTATGGAATTTTGCTTTCCTGTTTGATAATGTTCTTTCTATACCATCGCCCTCGTCCATACGATCCAAATTCATTTTTCTTGGCAGGCAACCAAGGTTTTTGAATTCTGGTAATGTTTCTGCAATAGACGTATAAGCGACTGCTTGAAACCTATCGCTGTATTCTGCAGGACACTTGAGATTCTCACCCGTGTCTTCTTGACAGAACATACATTTATTCCAGTCTATGGGGACATTATCGCCATTGCCCGCGGTCGTGTCATCGCCAGTAACAAGGCTGAACGTCGTATTCATTGTGACAATATCAACGCGAATTGAAATTGCAAGATGTACGTGTGGCTTAAACAGTACCACATGTGATAACTGTGGGACTACGAATCGATGAAATCAACCACATAATAACGCTAGCGTTGTTATTATTATTATGTCAGCTAATGGCGCGTTAAATATTGACAACCTCTACGTCATCAATAACGCGTCGATAGTAAAAGTCAGGGTCGGCGCCACCAGGGGGGTTCGGGGCACATATACCCCACAAGTCGACGTTTGGTGAATCTATAGGGACTCATTTGTTCGTTGTCTGTAATTTGGCTGCAAAATATCCGTATTTGCTGCAGAATACGGCCTGAAAATGTGTAACAGATATTAGTTTTATGTAAAATAACAACACAGTTTTGCAAATTTGACCTCATAATGACCTCGGAACTGATCCATATATATGATTTAAAGAACTGTAAATGTTTTATTAGCATCATCTGTCAGTATTCTATATGTATACATAATTTAATTGACGATTTCATAAAAAAATAGGTAATCATATACACTATTGTCAAAGTGATAAATTTCTCTGGCGGCCATTTTTTAAAATGGCCGCTGTGACCATCACAGCAGAGATCCAGACTGCCTCCCATCTTTAAAATGTTCCGCTTGGTGTCTAGTACAACTGTGCAAAGTTTCATGCTTGTATCACAAAGTGCACGATTCATTCCTATATTGACCGCAATCCTCTAAGCTAA
>JBEVXV010000806.1:0-20641 GCA_040505915.1 Sedimenticola sp.
GGGCTGGTGCTCGGCTCCACCTCGCCCTTTCGCAAAGCGCTGCTTGAACGCCTCAAACTAGACTTTATCACCGCCTCTCCCGATATCGATGAGTCTATCCATGCGGGTGAAACGCCGGAGGCACTGGTCACCAGGCTGGCACTTGAAAAAGCCAAGACCGTGGCCAAGCAGCATACCAATGCGCTTATCATTGGCTCTGACCAAGTTGCCTCTATTGAAGGAGATATTTTAGGCAAGCCGGGAAACCGTGACAACGCCATATCTCAGCTCGAAAGCGCCTCAGGTAAGCGAGTCACCTTCTACACCGGCCTTTGCCTACTCAACAGTGTAAACGGCAACAGCCAAGTACTGTGTGAGCCTTTCCATGTCCATTTCAGAGTGCTGAGCTCTAGCCAGATCGAACGCTATCTGGATGCGGAAGAGCCCTATAACTGTGCGGGCAGTTTCAAGTCCGAAGGCCTGGGTATCGCACTCTTCGAGCGCCTTGAGGGAGACGATCCCAATGCGCTTATCGGTCTGCCGTTAATCAGGCTAATCACTATGCTCTCCAACGAAGGCGTTCAGATTCCCTGATCCGAAAAAATTATGCCCGGCACACTAAAACACAGCATATCAAAACAGCGACAACTTCTGGCTGACATGATCGCTCCAAAACTGGAGGGGATAGCCGAGGCGTGCAGTCATGGATGGCCTAACCGTGAGGCACTGAATAGTACGCTTATCGAGCGCGTCAGTGATCTGCCCTACTGCGCCTATCTCTATGTGCTGGGTACAGATGCCATCCAGATATCAGATAACATAAACACCAACAGCCACTTCCCTGAGCATTTTGGTCGTGACCGTTCACAGCGGCCTTATCTCAACAGTGTTTATCCAGCCGTGGACTACTGGCTCTCAGAAGCCTATATCAGCCTGCTCTCCAATCGACCGAGTATCACCGCCATTCAGCTGATCAAATGTGATGGCAAAGTTGTCGGCCTGCTGGGCTGTGATTTCGATCTACGCGACGTGCCGCTATCACAAGAGCTCTATGATGAACCGGAGCAGTGGCGGCAGATAAAGGGCGACCCCTCGATTCGTGGGATGTTGTTCCTCCAGGAGCGGGCCACCAGCATCATCGACCAGCATGTTGATGAAGTGACGCCCTTACTAACTGAGCTGATATGCAAACATGGGGTATTCCACAGCAAACTGTTCTTCTCCAGCAGCCGTGCCAGCATCTGGCTGATGAACGACCCCTACCGCTATCGCATGCTCGATATCGAGGCACTAATGGATCCCGACATCTGTTTTGCCTACCCACTCCACGACTACCCGTCAAATGCCGTTGTGCCGGAACATAAGGTCAGTGAGATCTATGACGGATTTAAAAGACTGCGCTTTGCCGATCAGACCGTCTACCTGCGCTCCGGCTCTCTCAATATATTTAACGGGCTGGTCGGGCTCAACTTCTCCTGTGACGGCTCTCACTATCTACCCTGGGATGAGTTTCTCGACCCCACCAATCCCTTCTGGGCTGGGGATATACAGTCGACCAGTCGACCGGCATAGCGCTTTCTCCAACCAGGTGCTTCTTCTGTAGATCGGTGCGCCAATCTGATGGTAGCGATTGACACAACAATAGATCGCCACTTAAGATCTCCATTCTGCTGCCGCTATAATCAGTAGTTCAACAACGGAACAGGCTCAATAGAATGGCACTTGGACGCTCCTTGATAATTTTCGGCGCTGCACTGTTGCTTCTCATTGCTGGAGAAGCTGTAGCTGGTAATAAATTTGTCACCATCTCCGGCGGAGTGGCATCTAACCCCGATGATAAGATTGCCCTACTAAAGGTAATCGCTTTCTATGCTGGAATATTTTTTAGTGTTGCCGGTGTTGGCCTGTTTTTTGGCAAGCGTCAGTTACAGATCAGCATGGCCCCGCCCATTGTTATGCTGATACTGGGTCTCGGGCTGATTAGTTTGAAATATATATAACTAATCAGTAGCCCCTGTTACGAGGCTATTTTTACTCTGGGTCGGAGTCGATTGCCCACATCCATGTAGGCAATCGGTCATGACTTGTTCAGCGGTTCCCTACGGGCTCACTAAGCCAAGAATATGCAACAGGTTGAGCGTCAGCCTGGCACTCACCCCCCAGAGTACTTCTCCATCATGGGGTTCAAATCGGATAACCTTCATGGGTAACTCAGCCCCATCAATCACCCGGTTACTCACTTGATAGTTGGCGCTATCAGCCAACCAGTTCAGGGGAATACTGAATATCCGACTCACTTCACGTCTATCCGGTGTCAGCGCCAATGGCCATGGAATCTCCACCACCACAGGCTTTACCAAATAGTTGCTAATAGTGCGGTAGTCATCCATGCAGCCAAGAAGATTGATCTGCCGTGAATCCAGGCCAATCTCCTCTCGTGCTTCGCGAAAGGCGGTATCAACGGCATCCATATCCCCAACAGAGACCTTTCCACCAGGAAATGCCACCTCTCCACTATGGTGATCACTCTCGTGCTCTGAGCGACGAATAAACAGCAGATGCCACGCTCCACTCTCGCTCAGAAACAGCGGCATCACCACTGAGGCGGGGCTCGGAGGTCCGGGGAAAAAACCTTTGGGATAGCGGTCGGCTTCAAGCCGGTACATCGTCCCCGTCGCCACCAGGTGGCATATCCTGTCACTACTCAGTTCCATGGCTGCACAGTCTTATTAAGAATTTACGGGAACCGCACCTATCCTGTCGTACCTTCAACCAAAAGCCGTTTCAGTGTTCCTAAATCGAATCCATCTACCAGCTGTCTCAACACCACTGTCAACTCAGGGTCAATACTGTCAATGCGTTCCAACACTTGGTGGAGCAGATCAAGATCCAGCAAGGTTGTGGCATTATCCAGCGCCTCCAGAAGATCCTTAGGTAGAGCCGACAATCTTTCAGGGGTTATTAACTCAATTGTAGCGGCTACCGATGGTGTAGCCGACACCTCTTCGTAGCAGTACTGAATACCCAGGTGCTTGGCCATACATTCGAAAATCTCTTCCGGCCGATAGGGTTTGCGCACATAGTCATCACTACCTACTGCCATTATCAACGCTCTCTCCTCTTTGAAAACACTGGCTGTTAGCGCTGCAATCTTTACATCCTTTCCACCGGGTAACTCATGAATGCACTTGGTGGCGGTTAGGCCATCCATGCGAGGCATACGACGATCCATCCAGATAAAATGTGGATGCCACTCCAGGAAGGCTTGCACCGTCTTCTCCCCATCCTCGGCAACCCGCACCTGAAAACCTGCCTGTTCCAGAAGTTGCTGCAACAACTGCTGATTTTCCTTATGGTCTTCAGCGATCAGGATGCGCCACTCCTGACGGGTATCTTGCAGGCCTATCACCTTGCGCACCTCTCTCTTTCCGCCAGCTTGAACCTTACTCGGATTACCCTGCTCAACCTTTATGTAAAAATGAAAAGTTGAACCCTCGCCTGGCTGACTGGTTGCAGAGACCCTGCCGTTCATCAATTCAACAAACTGGCGGGTAATCGATAGGCCAAGCCCGGTACCCCTCTGCTCAATGGCATCGGCTAACTGTTTGAATGGCTGAAAAATGCGCTCAATATCCTCAGAATTTATCCCTCTACCGCTATCCACCACCTTACCGTGCAGAGTGATCCAACCTGCATCAATCCTGTCAGCATCCAGCCTTAGAGTCACTTCCCCCCTGTCAGTGAACTTCACCGCATTACTCAACAAATTGATCAGAATTTGACGAATTTTTGAGGCATCACCTTGAATGTAACGGGGAAACTCTGAGCTTTGGTCGAGCTGCAGTTGCAATCCTTTATTCTGTGCTCGTATCCGCATCATGTCGATCACTTCCCGAAGCAGCTCACCCAGATCAAAGTCCTCTACCTCAAGATGGGTCTTACCGGCCTCTATCTTGGACATATCGAGTACGTCATTGATCAGTCGCAGCAGGTGGTAACCCGAGCGGTTGATGATCTCCAGATTAGATTTTTGTGCACTATTCAAGCCCGCTTCACTCTGCATTATCTGGGAGAAGCCCAGCACTGCATTCAGAGGAGTGCGTAGCTCGTGGCTCATATTGGCCAGAAACAGGCTTTTGGCTCTATTGGCAGCATCTGCCGCCGCCTTAGCCTGCCGTAGATCCTTTTCCAGCTTCTTGAATGAGTCTATATCAACATGGACACCGACTAGGCGTATTGCCTCCCCCAGGGCATTGCGGTCCACCACTTGCCCCCGGTTGAGAATCCACTTGTAGCTGCCATCCTTGCAGCGCATACGAAATTCCAGGCTATAGGGTTCATCGCTCTCAGTGATTTGTCTGTCGATCGTTTTCTGAACCCTTTTTAAATCATCCGGGTGTATCTGCTCCAGCCAGCAGCTTCGGCTATCGTTTACAGGAAACGCCTCTGGCCCATAGCCCAGCATCTCAAAGTAGGTGGGACTGCAGTAAAAATTATCCACTGCCCGATCCCAGTCCCATATTCCATCCTGGGTCGCGTTGAAGACATAATCCAGACGCTGCCGCTCTCGCTTTAGTGCCCTTCTCGCCTCATGTATCTCACTGATATCCCAGAAACTCTCAATAATACCCCGAAAAGAGCCGTCTAGATTGACCAGCGGTTCAGCACTCATAATGCAGTCAAGCGACTCACCATCCATCCGTATTTTAGTCGTCTCTACCCCAACCTTATTTGTCATGCCCCGTTTGAACTGTTCAATCGGGCACCCAGACGTATGACACAGGGCACCTGGAAACACCTCATAGCACTTCATATTATTAACGGTTTGGGTAGTTACACCCGCCATCTCAGCAAAACTGTCATTCATACGAAGCTGGTTGAAATCTGCATCAATCAATATTTTGCCATCAATTGCCGCATTGAACTGATTACTTAGGTCAGAGTGAGCCTGCAGCATTTCATCCTCTGATCGCCGATAGGCAAGGAGTGCCAGCCAGAAAGCGAGGCCATAGCCGGCAAGCCGTAATAGATGCCAGAACCACCAGCCGAACTCCCAAATCTCCACCATCTGAAAGATAATGCCAGCAAGTCCAAAAAGCAGGCAGAGGACCAGAAAAAACAGATCCTCCAGATCTTGCCTCCTATAGAAGCGGTGAGCAAAGTTGAGTGCTGCAAAGAGGGTCAGACCCCCACCCAGAAAATTGAGCGTATTGGCAACAGGGGTGAATTTACCCATATCAACCATAGCCGGCAGGATCTCGGGGTATCCCGTAGAGAGGAGACCGGTCAGGAGTGTGACAAGCAGCACCACCCCAGCCACAACCGGCATCCTGTCAGAAGCTAATTCGCGTTCAGGAAGCCACACCAGAGCAAAGAAAATACCCCCGGTTAAAACTGCCAAACTGTGCAGCCATACAAAAGAGAGCCCCGCCGGTACAAAGCTGTGAAATATATCCAGCACTGCCATGGAGATAAGTGCCGAGGCGATCCACAATCGGCGTGTAGTGCATGCTCTGTGGCGCGAAAATAGAAGGATCGTGGCCAGCACCAACCCTAACACGGCTCCAGCAACCTCGACAGAGGAGTGAAGCGAGAGGGAAGCCCTGAGCCCATTAGGATCGATGGCACCCAGAATCTGGGTACCAATAATAGGTGTCACGACGCCCAGAACGAGTACCATCGGCAATAGCCAACGGCTTGAACCATCTCCACCAGGGGCAAGATTTTCAATATTCAACGGTATTGCCACCTATCCATGCCAACCATTACTTTATCTCTAAACACCAGCTGCATTACACCATTATCTGTGCGCTAATTATCACATTATAGACAGCGAATTAGTAAATATCTGCACAAGAATGCGGAGGACTAGACTCGAAATAGGATAAGAGTAACAGGCCAGATTTTAATCTGGAAAAATCAGAGGTACCGACAGTGTATCGATTAATACTCAAAGAGCATCTATTGGGTAGGGACTAGGAGCCTGTCCGAGAGTAGGCACCGTAGCGAGGGAAGTCCATTTTGAGTCATTTTTTTCGGTCATTTGAGGCGAATAGTTACTCTTATTCAACGAAAATAAGCGGAAAAAAGGGCCAAAATGGGCTTTCCGCAGTAGGTGTCCTATTCTCGGACAGGCTCCTAGAGACCTGCCCAACCTCAAGCAGCGTGGGTTAAGCTGAGGAGGTTGGAAAAACAGCCGCGGCTCAGAGCCGCAATTGAGGAGGGCAAGTCATCAAAGAGTTTAGCAAGTACGTAGGCATGGATACAAACAAAAAAACGATTGGGTCCTAAAAAAAGGATGCTAAAGGAGACGGCAGAGTTCGATTTTACCGATCTGCTCTCGTAACTTCTCAATAACCCAGTGCAGATGGATAACTTTCAGGTGGGTACAGTGACGCCTTTTCAGGGCGTACAGCAGCAGGGATGCTGCTGTGAGTGTACGGAGGTGTATTCACCGCGTCTCCTGAAAAGGTGTTACTGGCACCTCCTATCTTACCGTCTGAAATAATGTTCTGCAGAGCCCTCTACACAGAAGCACAAATATCAATTGTTCCTCAGTAAGCGCGAGGTCTTTGTGCGGCGGGCTCAATGATGATTAGGGGCGGGACGCGGCGAATATCTTCGGGTTTGCTCCGTTGATGACAACCGAAGTACACCCGAACCTAAAATCTCATCATATCGATTCATTAGAAGCCATAGCATCCGATAAATAGCGCATAAACATATTAAACTCGATCCTTAGTGCAGCTATTAGCACCTTATGAATATATAGAACAAACGATACAGCTTTATATGCTATTATTGTCACTTAACAGCCTTTTTCATACGCTACAGCCCCAATCAGGGTACATTATGAATACTGAACTAAAGTCACCAGTTGCCATTTCAAAAGAGCTTGGAGAGCGACTAAAACAGGCACGCTTAAACACCAACATGACCCAGGTGGAGGTAGCCGATCTCGCTGGCGTATCAAGAAAAACACTACTCAACGCAGAAAAAGGCAAGGTCAAACTTGAGGCTCTAATAGCCATCATGGTCGCCCTGAATTTAGCCGATCAGTTAGACAGATTCTTGCCTAAACAGGATATCTCTCCCATCCAACTTGCAAAGCTGCAAGGTAAGAAGCGGCAAAGAGCATCGGGGCAGAAAAAAGCAAAAGGTGAGGAAACGCCTGAATGGTAATGGAGGTCATTAAGGTAAATTACAGAGATTTTAAAGTTGGTGCAGTCAGCTTTGATACCAGCACCGGCACTGGTGCATTCGAATATGATCCTTCCTTCATTAAAAAAGGGATCGAATTAGCGCCCATCAAGATGCCTCTGGCAAGGGGTATCTACTCATTTCCAGAGCTAGGCTACGAAACCTTCAAAGGTCTACCGGGGTTAATTGCCGACTCCCTGCCTGATGACTTTGGTAACGCCGTTCTAAATGCCTGGGTTGCCAGCAACGGTAAACAGGTAAGTGACATTACGCCTCTGCAAAGACTGCAATATACGGGTAAACGAGGCATGGGAGCACTCGAATACACACCGGCAACAAAACTCAGAAGTTTAAATGCCTCTCAACCGGTAGAAATAGAATCATTAGTCCATATCGCCCAGGATATCCTGGATAGTCACACTGATTTTTCTGTTCAGTTGAACAGGGATGGGCAAGCGGATCGTGAGGCCATGATGACACTGTTATCCGTGGGCATGAGTGCAGGCGGAGCACGCCCCAAAGCGGTCCTGGCATTTAATGACGACTTTAGTCAGGTTCGATCTGGCCAGACAAAAGTACCCAAAGGCTTTACCCATTATCTAATGAAATTTGATGGCGTGACGGAACATAGCAAGGGCAAGGAGACATTTGGAGACCCACTTGGCTATGGTGCCATGGAGTATGTTTATCACATAATAGCCAAGTCTTGCGGTATAGATATGAGGCCTTGTCGACTGATTGAAGAGGGAAACCGTCGTCATTTCATCACCCAACGATTTGATCGTGTGGGTAATAAAAAAATTCACGTACAAACCCTAAATGGGATGGCCCATATAAATTACAAGATGCCCGGCTCATTCTCATATGCCGAGCTGCTTGGCATCGCAAGACAGCTTCGATTATCGGCCAAAGAGGCAGAGCAGTTATTTAGACGCATGGTTTTTAACGTGGTCTCCAGAAACCACGATGACCACGCTAAAAACTTCGCCTTCATGCTCAGCGACAAAAAGTGGGAACTGGCACCAGCCTACGACCTTGCCTATAGCTACAAACCCGGAAGCAAGTGGGTTAATAGTCACTGGATGAGCTTAAATGGAAAACGGGATGATTTTACTCGGAGCGATTTCTACTCATTAGAGAGACTCAGCCCAATCTTCACACGAGCAAAAATAGATAACATCATTGACGAAACCATTACTCAGGTCTCAAAGTGGCGAAAACTAGCCACCGAGCATGAAGTACCAAAATCCCTAATAGATGAAATTGAATCAAACCTTCGTCTAGCATTGTAGAACTCCAGTAGCCACTGGCGCGTGGCGACCAAGCCATATGGCAGCAGTCGATCTATCTGTTGAGGCTTCAGGCCTTGGAGCTTCATAGTTTACCATTGTTGAAACAATCGGCGAATAGCGCCGAATTATTAGTCAAACGTAAACTACCATACAAATAAATAGTTTGTATTATTTTATTTTTACGGCGTTAATCACCGCATTATCATTTATCAGCAAACTTTTGGGTTAAAACACCCCAACTCAACCCAACCGATAATTTTCCTCCCGATGGGGTAGGTATCAAGGCGATACATAAGTAACGGCTTCATCGCGGGACCGGCGGGCGGGGTAGGTCATCCATCACTGCGTGATGGATCTTGGAGTGCTGAACTGGCGCGACTACGGCGGAACACCAAAGGTCTGCGCATCGAGAATAAAATCATAAAAAAAGGCCTAGACTCTGACTGAGTCTAGGCCTTTCCAATAGGGTAGCGGGGCAAGCCAATCTTTCGATTTGGCTGACAATAATATCTGTAAATACAGATGGATAGCATTTAAGATGGTAACTTATCAAAAAGTCCGTGCCATAGGGGGATCGGGGCATCATCCGGGTTGGCTTCCCGATTGGGGAGAGTTTGATTTTTTCCGTATGGTTATTTTGAGGCGCGCACCCTTTCCAGCTCCAGCTCAATGATACGTTTTAAAACCGCTGGTGGAGGCACGCCTCGGATCAGCAGGCCGTTGAAAAGGAGTACCGGTGTACTTCTGATTTTCAGTCTTTCGGCCTCCTTCCTATCGGCTTTGACTGCTTTTTCTGCTGCAGAGTCCTCATAGTCTTTTTCAACGCGGGCCATATCAAGGCTGGCATCTTTGGCAAGCTCCATCAGCGCGTTTTTATCCAGCGGCGTATCTTTAAATTCGGCTTGCCGTTCAAAAATCAGGTCGTGAAGCGGCCAAAATTTACCTTGTTTATGCGCTGCTTCACTCAGACGTGCCAGAGCTTTGGCAGAGTGGTGCATACTCAGTGGCATATTTTTGAAGACAAGCTTGACCTGATCCCCATAGCCCGGGAGCACGGTTTGAAGGACAACATAGGCTTTGCGGCAGTGCAGGCATTGGAAATCACTGAACTCAACAATAGTGAGTTTGGCCCCTTCTCCACCATGGAAAGGGTCTGATGCGGTATCAACCTCATGGCGTGGCGATTCCTGAAATTTTTGAAAACCAGCTTTATCAAATTTTGATGCTGCTTCGATCCCTTTTTGCATCTGAAACTGGCCAATCGCGCCGACAGCGGCAATGAGGACAAAAACCAGCACAAAGCCGAAGCAGGTCTGACCTGAAAACGGGATCATGGCCCGGATGCCTTCACTTGCACTTGCAAGCCGGAATCCTTTTGCCAGATGCAGTGCCAAAATCAGTACAAGAAGATTTACAGCATAGGTGAGCAGGCATAACGGGCATACGGTATCAAGGGTGAAAAGCATCAGCTGGCCAAGGTAAATATTGGCAGCTACAGCCGCAGCTGACGTTACCAGTATGAGGCCATTGCTTATGCGGATATTATTTTCAGGTTTAAAGGCAGCGATAGCAGCCAGAGCTATCCAGAACAGGTAGAGTAAGGTACCCAGCCATGAGAGAGGAACGCCGAACATTTTGGAATATGGCGAAGCACTGACTGCCTCGCAGCTGATGCTGCGGCTGATACCGCAAAATCCAAAATCCTCAAGTTTGCCGGTAAAGATCTGCTGATGCAGATAAGTCAGATAGATACTGGAAGCCAGCCCGACTACAGACAGGATCAGTATAAATATGTTGATGCTTCGCTGGTTGATGGAGACACCACTCTGATAATCGCTCATGCGGAAACACTGATTGATGAATTTAAGAGCTACAAAAGGCGCCATGCAGGCCCTAAAGAGACCAGCGGATGCCCTGCGGTTTACTTGGAGGAGACAGACAGGGATTTTTGTTCTTTCTGCATCTCATCCTCTACCTGCCAGCTGATCCTGATGTTGACCCGGTGGCGGCCCTCCTCCCGGATTGCGGCCAGTTTCAGGCGCAGCAGGCCCTCTGGCTCCATTACGATTTCATCCTCTTCATCGTTGAATATGAGCTTTCCCTTGGCGATCCCCTTGGTGATCGCCTTCAGAATCTGTTGAATGGAATCACTGTCCTGCAGGGATTCGTGTCTAAATCGAGTGTCGCGGTTTTTCATAGTTAACGGCTGTTTTTTATTGGAGCCTTAATCCCTATTACTCCAGGAGCAGAGATTCCGGGCTGAAGATCTTGATGGAAGGGTAGTCATTGCTGATGCCGAGTATAACGCCTTCCGGCCGGAATACGGTGACACCGGCACCAATGCCTTGCAAACCCTCTTTTTTGCGCGAATTGCGATCCATGGTGGTATCACATTCAAAATGGACCATCTCTTTGCGTAGCGAGATACGCTGGCCATGGTAGAGATTGCGGTGTCCATGGACGATAGCATGGATGCCGCTGTTGTGAGCGGCCCTGGCGCCACGAAAGGAGAACGGCCGATCCACCGCCCGGTATTTGGTGCGAATTGTATTAGCCACACGGCCATAGTAAAACTCGAAGGGGTCACCTGCAAACAGACGCTCCCTGAACTGCCGATTCAGATGACCCACGCCCCGCTTGCTGATGACATCGGCAATATGGTCGTCAAGACCGGCATGCACATAGAGAAAGGAGCCCTTGCGCTGTACGAGGCGCAGACTCTGGAAGAACCAGGCAAACTCCCCCTTGGGCTTGAGAAAAAGCTCCCGCCACTTGAGCGCGGCGGCATAGACCTGCCTTAGCGACAGTTCAGCGACTTCGCATTGGCCTTCGAAATTTTCCGCCTTGACACGAAAACGCTTCATCTCCCGCTCGACCCCGCTGGGGGACATCACCGCATCAGCCAGTTTTGGGAACTCCTGAAACCAGCGGCTTGAGGGGTAGAGCTGCCGACGGCACTCCTTAACGCCGGGGATCTGTTTCAGGGCATGCCTGCCTTGCAGAAACTCCTCATTGATCTCCTTCAGCAGGGGGACCACCTTGACGCCCATACGGACAAAGAAGTGTTCATTCCTTAGATTTCGTTTGCCCCCGACCACCTGCATTCCAAGCAGTGTGCGCATGTCATGATTTCCAGCCAGGATGCGCAGATTCACTTCCTGATTTTTCAACTGTTTCAGGGTGCGCAGCAGGCGCAGGTTGCCATGTCCTTTGTCAAAACAATCCCCACCGATAATGAAGTGGGCGTTACGTCCCGCCTTGGTGAGTCTGAATGCATGGTCTGCGCGGCCGGTCTTTTTGACGCCACCTGAAGCCACCAGTGAGGCGAGCATGGCGTCGGTATCCGCATGGGGGTCGCTGAAGAAGTAAACTGGATGACTGGGCCATCTCAATGGATATCTCTCCAGCAGCTTTACCAGCTCCCTGCTGCCCCTGGCATGACTGCAACTGCGTTTATGTAATGCGTGTTTTTTCCCCTGCAGCCAGGGCTCTTCATCTGTAGGCAGGTTGACCGCAATTCGGTCAGCGCCCCAGTAGCGATGCAGCGGCTGATTTTTTTCCTGTTTACCCAAGATTCAATCCAGTGCCCGGTCCCGCTTCGCACGGACCTTCCACTCACCCCCGATATGGCACCACTGGCCGTTTTGACGATATTCAATAAAAATCGGTTGCGCATGATACATACTGAGTTCGGTGATCTGTCCATATTCCAGCAGGCCGAGGTGGTAGGCGGCGTGACGGAAGGCGGCACCGTGGCCCACAAACAGCTTTAGACGATCCTTACGCTCCTCCTGCGTCAGGGCGATCAGGCTCTGCCTGATATGGGCAGCAACCCGCTCCCCGGCATCCATTAGCGATTCAGCGCCCTGCAACGGCAGGCGATAGTGGCTGTTTGACTTCCAGTCTGGAGGAGGATCGGAAAAACGCGGATCCTCCCGGAGGATCGCTTCAATCTGCCGGATGGTGAGGTTTGCGCCGCTACCCAGACCCCGTTCAGCAAGCTCATCAAAGCTTTCCAACAACGGCTCCGATGGGAGCTGTCCCTTCAGTTCTTCGGCAATGATCCGGGCGGTCTGCCAGCTTCGCAACATCCGGGAGCAGTCAATGGAGGGGACCAGGGACCACCCCTCCCTGGAGAGCATCGCGCCCAGGGCTCGACCGGCTGCGCGTGACTGCTCCTCGCCAGCGGCGGTCAGGGCAAAGGGCTGATGTGCACTGGGGGTGTCTGCAAGCTGATGGTAGTCACCGTGGCGAATCAGGGCCGCTATCATTCGAGCCTCAGCAAGCTCACGAGGGTCCGAACCAGGGGACCCAATTCCTTCTGTTTTAACCGTTTTACCGCCTGCTCTGGAGTGACCCACTCCCGTCCACGATGATGCTCTTCCCAATCCCGTTTTGGAATCATCCGGGTGACCTCCATGGGGTAGACCCCAACGGTACAGGTTGCACCCCATTTCTTATAGCGGTAGCTGCCCAGCGGGGTCTCACCGACCTCGCCCTCAATACCGGCCTCCTCTACGGCTTCCTTGGCGGCGGACTCCCGGGGAGTGAGCCCCGGATCCTTAATCCCCTTGGGCACCACCCAGTGTTTCTGCTTGCTGGATGAGATGACGAGAATTTCTGGTGATCCCTTACGCATACGGTAAGGGATCACCGACGACTGTGTGTAGTAGTACGCCGGGCGGTCGCGCAACTCGCCACTCCCCGGCGCGGGAAACGGGAACTTTTTTGGCAGCCCGGTAGGCCGGGTAATGGACTCCAGGTGGGCGCATGCCTCACCCAGTCGCTGCCAGTCACAGTCTATCCTGAGCCTTGCCAGGGTGGCCGTAGGTAGCAGTTTCCCATCCTCTGGCAGAGAAATGTGTTCATCCACCAGGTAGCGCAGCAACCCCTCCAGGGAGGGGTTGTGCCCCACCAGCATGATCCGCCGGGACTCCACCGGGCAATCCCGTAAAACGGCCATCAGATCACTCACCCCGGACTCATAGATACGCCTATCTTCGTGGATCTGCCGTGTACCCATCCCCATCGCCTTGCAGCCCTTCTCTGCGGTCACCTTGGCCCGTTCCGCCGGGGAGGTGACCACATGGTCCGGCACCAACGCCTGTTGTAGCAGCCAGACACCCATCCGCTGGGCACCCCGTTTGCCCCGGTCATTCAGAGGCCGAAGGAAATCGTTGGCATCAGCGGTCCAATCGGATTTGCCGTGGCGCAGAATCAGTAGTTCGCGGGATTCAGTCATGTTGTCTTCACCATGGTTTTCAATAGCCCTTTTTAAACGAACAGGCGTTCAAGACAAAACCGGATGAGGCCATCAAAATCGACTCCACCACGCGCCTCATAGATGGTAACCCCGGTGAGTGCATCCAGGTAGGCTTGCTCATCAAACGGCTCATCATCCTGGAGAAAAGCGCCATCAGGATACTGGTAGAAGGGACCGGGAGACTTCATGATCGCCCCCAGGAGATCTCTTCGTTTGGAAAGATCCACCGCCTCAACCACCAGCGCCGCATCATCATCCCGCCGCCAGTTTAGCACCAGGAACACCCCCAGAGGCGCCTCCGCAACAATCCGCCCAGGGCCGTACACCCGATCCATATGAACATCGAATTTCTCCTCCAACTCCCACAGCTCCCGGGGGGGGAGCTGCAACAGAGCAGTCCGGCGTGCGTCGGGAATGAGTCCATGAAGGGTGGGATTGTGGACAATGGTACCGGGATTTACCCGTGGCAGTTTGGGAATGCCAACAGCCCGGGTTGCCGCCGATTCGTGCTGGATAAACAGCCGGTCATTGGTGAGATAGTCGATCTTCCCATGGTCGAGCAGGTGCAGCATCAGGGTGGATTTACCGCCCCCGGAGAATCCGGCAATGCCCAGACAGCGTCCCTCGCTGACCAGGCCAGAAGCGTGACAGATGAGCCAGCCACGGTGCTGCAGCCAGTTCATGTACTGGGCATTGATGAAATTAATTACCTGATTGTCATTTTCCAGGCAGGGACCGGCGGCAACAATATGGGATTCGCTCTGTAGAAAAAGCATGCCAGTACGCACCTTGCGAATCAGGCGTCCCGCCGGAAGATCCACATAGGCGTCCTTGCGTCCGCTCTTGCCCGGTTCTCGTTTCCAGTCGATGAAATCCAGGCCCGACAGTTCCGGCACATCCCGTTCAATGGCAATGATATCGATGTCGGCATCCCCGGCATCTGTCACCACATGTGAGAAGTAATCGGTAAGGGTCTCCAACAGCGCGGGGGCGTTGGATAACAGCCGCAGGGTACATCCACTCAACCTAAGATAGAGCGCGCCATCAGATAGGGTCTCATCCGCCATCAACTCACGGGCAATGGCCTCCGGGTCGCTCTGCATCGATCTATTCATCCACTCACCTCTTTCAATACATGGTCCGCATACAACTCAGCCGCGTTGATGCCCATGCCCTCCTTGGCACCCCGGAATCCACCAAAGGCCGATACTTCAAAGACAATGGGCCCGGCCTCCGTCTCCGCCACATCCACTGTGGTAAAGGTCATACCGAACAGCGCCTGCGCCCGGTGGGCCAGTGCAACAATCTCTTCTGTTGGCGTGTGGGCAGCGTAACGCCCACCGCTGTGGATGGTGGTGTTCCAGGCATCACTCTGGGACACTCGGGCATAGGTGCCCAGATAGTCACCGGCCAGAAAAACCATACCCAGATCCTGCCCCGGCAAGGTGATCTTTTTCTGAATATACATCATCGGATTTTCTGCCTGGAAGGCGCGGATCTCCTGCTCCATTCCGTCGGGGGTCTGGTCTGCATCAATGACACACATACCTCGCGCCTTGGTGGAGTAGAGGGGCTTGAACACGGCGCTCCCAAACTCCCGCACAGCGGTCATAGCGGCGCTGATATCCTCCGTCACCCGGGTCTCCGGCATGGGTATGCCTCCGTTGTGCAGCGTAACGGTACAGCTAAGGCGGTCGACCAGGCGCAGAATATTCTCCGCCTTGCTGAAGACCCGGACTCCGGCCGCCTCGGCCACCCTCAGCAACTCCAGGCGATCCAGGGTGTTCGGACTGTAACTGGCACTGATCTTTTTGATAATCAGGCCATCCAGTTTGCACAGATCCTGCTCCCGGAATAACAGGCGTCCCTGTTCCAGGTCAAGGTTCACTTCCGCCATATCGACAACCAGGCGAAAACCGGTCCTGGCCTCAATGGCATCCGCCAAGGTCTCCGTGGACCATTTTCCGGGAATGCCCACCACACCAACTTTTGGTTCAGCCAATGAATATCTCCTTTATCGGAAGTTGAAACTCAGCCGCCCGCTTCGGATCTGTCGCCAGCACGCACTCAATCAGGTAACGGGCACGCAGGAACATGGCCCGGGCCAGGGATTTATCGAGGATAAAGCGGGTGGAGGTAGCAAACGAACGGGCCAGGCCCAGCGCCAGACGCAGCTTAAAGCTCTTGTCATCCATCTTTTCCGCATAGTTCCCAGCGAAATCATAGAAATCCAGGGCCACCTTCATGATGCGTCTGCGCAGAGGAACGTCCAGGATCTGTTGGCGGTAGTTGGAGACCATAAACACGGAGATATCCTGCACGTAATCCGTGTAGCGGGAGCGGTGCAGATCGATAAAATTGATCCGCTGTTCGACTGGATCATAGATGATATTGTCCAGGTTGAAATCTCCGTGGATATAAACCGAGAAGGGCGCATGAATCCCGCCCTCATAGGCCTGGGCCTTTTTCAGCAGGGTATCGAAAGAGGGCATTCGGCAACCACAGACGCGGCTATTGCTCTGCCGGAATTCCGGGTGGATGGCATAGACCTCATCCAGCCGCTTGGCGAGTTGTTGCATGTATTGGGCAGAAACCTTTTTCTTGCTGCGGGTCTCGCGCCATACTGATTTCAGGGTGGAGCTGAGCTGGTTGAGGGTCTCCTCCAGCAAGGCGGGGGACTCATGCAGCAGGATCTGTTCAAATGTCAGGCCAGCCAGGTGTTCAATGAGCAGCGCTGCCGACTGGCCCCGCTTATTATAGGAGAGAATGCGGGGGGCCAGACCGGGAAAGATCTCATGCCAGCTCTCCACTCCCTCACGCTCACCCTTCAGCTTTCGCTTCTTGCCGTCCTTGAATATGGCAACATAACCTTCATCACCCTGCTCTGGTGAACTGATTCCTGAAATGCCGCTTCCGGACCGGGTTTCGGCAATGGTCTTTATGGTCAGCTCGGAGAAGGCGTCCACCCCTCCCAGCTGTTCCACCGAGGCACGCAACGAATGATAACGCTCCGTGTTGACCGGCTGACCCAGATTGACCGATATGATCGCCTCGCTGATGGTGAGCAGGACATCCCCCATCTGCTCCATGCTCTGGGCGACAAACAGGGCGGAAATCAGCTCCTCTGTATCCTTTTTCCGTTTCAGTTTCTTGGTGTATTTCTTGAGAAGCTTTTTATAGGCCTGATCAAGGCGCTGTTCGATGCGTCCGATCTTCAAGGCCAGTTGGGTATCATTGTACAGCAGCGCTTTTTCGATCAGCCCGATGCCCTGGCCAATGCGCTCCAGCAGGGGGCCATAAGTTTCGCACGGCAGATAACGCCGGTTCTGCAGATACTCCATTCTGTGGACGCAATCACGGCACAGCTCAGAAATACGGTCCAGGTCAGTGGCAATGGACTCCATGGAACGCAGTGACAGCCTGTCGCTCTCAACGCCCCTACAGTTGGAAAGGTGATTGAGGCAACTCTCATGAATACGCATCTTCAGGTTATAGGCGTAGCCGCCGCGATCGAGAATGCGCTGGGCAATGGTTACTGAGGGCGTTTCAAAAAGGCCCTGGAGATTAGCAACCTGAGTACCGACTTCGGCAGTGAGAAAACGCAGATTTTCGCGTATGTTCTTTGGTATCTCCATCATCAATCAATCTTTCCCAGATAGACCCGGCCATCGGAATCTTTTATATATGCAGCGAGAGATTGAGGGAAGAGGTTCATTTCGCCGATCTTCTCCAGTCTTGCCCAAACCACCTCAATCTGATGCTTATCCGGTCGATAGCCGTTTTTCGGCAGGTAGCCATCGGGAACCGAGCAGCGGAACAGAAACTCCACCAAGTGTCGGGTGCTGGGGGGTACCGTCTCCCGCTGTTTGAAATAATCGGCTACATGCAGCAGGTCATGGATACAAACCTCGGTGCCAATCTCTTCCTGGCACTCCCGGTTGAGCGCCTGTTCCAGGGTCTCTCCCAGATTCTGGGCGCCACCCGGCAGTGCAAAACGCTCCCCCCGTTCCCCTCCCTCTTTTCGCAGCAGCAGAATCTGGCCGTCCCGCACAATCAGGGCACGGGCTGCGTTACGTATTTGCGGAATGAAGTTATCCAACACGGGCTCTATTAACCTTTGATACGAGCCGTACAGCGGCCTAGGAGCCTGTCCAAGAATAGGACAGCTCCTACCGATCTGTGTAGCCCCGAGTCATAAGTGTAACCTTTTTTCGTCTCAAAAAAAGATGAACCAGAAGGGTGAAAAGGATTGGATCGTATACGACAAGTCTGACCTCCAAATTATTGATAATACCTCTGGGCTTCTGCCCAGGCTCAGGCTCAAGCTGAAACCAAACGAAACCATACCCTATCCCAGCAACTGAAAGGCAAACGGAGCGGCGGCCGCCGACAACCCAAGTATATATTTTCAGGTCTGCTTAAGTGTGGTGTTTGCGGCGGGAACATGGGTATGGCAAATGCGATCAAATACCGCTGAACGACCAATAAAGATGGCGTCTTAATTGCTGAAGTTCGAGGAGATTCTTTGTATGGAGAGTCCTGCCCCTGACGGCTTTTAATAACCAGCCGTCAGGTGTAGGAAATGATGGTAGCGGGGGCAGGATTTGAACCTACGACCTTCGGGTTATGAGCCCGACGAGCTGCCAGACTGCTCCACCCCGCATCTGACGAGGGCGCATAATACACAGCCTACAACAGTTCATCAAGCGCTTTGTTCATATAGATCTGATTTGAAACCAGCCGTCAGTCAGAGGCTACTCTTGCCACTACCTCACTGCCGTTGCATGGGCTGCTGACATCACCCAATCAGGCGGCAGAATTCTCCCTTAAAATTGCGTTACGTCCTTACTGCCAAGCCCCGTGTGAATAAAGGCAATTCAATTCGGCCAAGCTTACCCACAGGTCCCCTAGTCCCAGTGAAAATCACCTTTTTGTGATGCCAGGGCGCTCATCTCCCAGAGGATTCGAACAACCCCAGTCCAATGAAGAGAAGTCGAGCGCTTTCAATAGCCATGAAACAATGCACGAAAAAATGACTGCACGAGGACTATTAACCCGTTATTGTGGACAACTCTTCCAGCGTTATGGAACCGACGAGGCGGTCGCAAGGCACTCAGGCCTTGACCGCCGAGCTGTGAAAAAATATATCGAGTCGATAGATTAAAGAGACGCCGCATCCAGTGCCTGTGTGATATCCGCCATCAGATCCTCCAGGTTCTCCAGCCCTACCGATAACCGTACCAGGCCTTCACTGATACCGTGTTCCAGCCGCTCCTCTGGCGAGTAGGTGATATGAGTCATGCTGGCGGGATGCTGAACCAGTGTTTCCGCATCTCCCAGACTCACTGCACGGATGGCCAGCTCAACGCTATCCATAAAACGTACACCCGCTTCGTAACCCCCTTTCAACTCAAAGGCGATCATGCCGCCAAACTGGCTCATCTGTCGTTTCGCCAGCTCATACTGAGGATGCGATTTGAGACCGGGAAAATAGACTGCCTCAACCGCTGGATGGGTTTCGATATGTTCAGCCAGGGCCTGGGCTGACTGACAGTGCCGGTCCATGCGGATCTCCAGTGTCTTCAGCCCCCTGATGGTGAGATAGGCATCAAAGGGGGAGATCACCGCCCCGGTCATATCCTTGACACCATAAAAATGGATATTCTGGATCGCCTCCTGGGGGCCGATAACCGCACCGGCAATAAGGTCACCATGGCCGCTGAGATATTTGGTTAGTGAGTGAACAACAAAATCGGCACCCTGTTCAATGGGGCGTTGCAGATAGGGTGTCGCATAGGTGTTGTCGACAATGACCTGGGCACCTGCGTCATGAGTCAGCTTGCTGACAGCAGCCACATCAATAATACGCATATTGGGGTTGGTGGGCGTCTCAAAGAAGACAAACCGCACCTTCTCACCGAGTACCGCCTCCAACTCATCAAGTTGGGTCAAGTCGATAAACACCACCTCGACACCAAATTTACGAAGGCCTTCGGTAAAGTAGGCAAAGGTACAGCCGTAGAGGGTCTTGTCGGCAACAATGACATCACCGGGCTCGATAAACGACCAGAACAGTGATGTGGTGGCACCCATGCCTGAAGCCACCGCCAGGGCCGCCTCCCCGCCTTCCAGTTCGGCCAGCTTCTCTTCAAGCACGGTCTCGGTGGGATTACCTACACGACCATAGACATAACCTGGCTCCTCACCTAAAAAACGCCTCTGCCCCTGAGCTGTCGACTCAAAGGCATAGGTGGCATTGAGATAGACCGGCGGATTAAGCGCACCCTGGTGCTGCTTAGGATCGTGTCCGGCATGAATAGCCCGCGTACCGAAGCCCTGATATTTATTACTCTTTTCCATCCAAAATCCTCTCAATAGTTCGTTTATTTTTTCTATATACAGGATAATATTCTGAGCAGAGAATTAAAAACGAATAGTTTACTGAAATAACTTAAGGCTTAGCTATGGATCGAATCGACTTCGACATAATCCGACTTTTACAGAATGATGGTCGGATATCCAACAAAACACTGGCTGCAGAGGTCGGGCTTGCCCCATCCACCTGCTTTGAACGCGTTAAGCAACTCAAGCACAACGGCGTCATCACCGGCGTTCATGCCGATATAGACCCCAAGGCACTTGGCGTAGAGCTGGAGGCGATCTATTTTATCGAACTGGCCAAACACTCACGCGAGGTGGTGGAGACTTTCCAGGCGGAGTTAAAAGAGATCCCCGAGGTCCGTTCGGTCTATCTGGTCTCTGGACAGTATGACTTTCTGGTTCATGTGGCAGTACGTGACACCCGCCACCTGCGAGACCTGGCCCTGGATGCCTTCACCATACGACCGGAAGTGACCCGTATAGAGACCGTATTGGTATACGATCACATCAGGCAGTTTGGCTTGCC
>JBEVXV010000806.1:20741-24207 GCA_040505915.1 Sedimenticola sp.
ATAGCACCGGGCGATAAGGTGGCATTAGGTTGCCCCAACCTCCCCTACTTCCCTATGGTCTACTACGGTATTCTCAAAGCGGGGGCGGTCGTGGTGCCGCTCAATGTACTCCTCAAGGGGAGAGAGATCGCCTACCATCTACAGGACTCGGAAGCCAAGGCCTACCTCTGTTTTGAGGGCTCTGAGGCGCTGCCTATGGGTGAAATGGGCTGGGAAGGATTCAATCAGAGCGAAGGGTGTGAACACTTTGTCATGATTACTGCCGATCCGGCGGCTCCGGCAAAGATAGAGGGAACTAAAACCCTTGGCGCGCTGATACATGGCCAAGCGACAACAACAGAAATATGTGAAACCGATGCTGATGACACGGCGGTCATACTCTACACCTCAGGTACTACCGGTAAACCCAAGGGAGCCGAACTGACACACTCCAATATCGCTATGAACACCTTTGTCAGCCAAGCACTTCTGCGCATCAATGCCGATGACAATCTGCTAATCGTACTGCCGATGTTCCACAGTTTTGGCCAAGTGGTACAGATGAACACAACCATCCTGGTAGGCGCCACGATGGTGCTTATCCCCCGCTTTGAAGCCAGCACCGTACTCACCGCACTGAAGCAGGAGAAGATCACCGTCTTTGCCGGTGTCCCCACCATGTACATTGGTCTGCTCTCCGTAGCAGACCAGAGTGACTCAATTGCCACCATCGGTAAGCAACTGCGGATAGCGGTATCGGGCGGAGCCTCTATGCCGGTCGAGATACTCAGGCAGTTCAGTGACAAGTTCAATGTGCCTATACTTGAAGGCTACGGGCTCTCCGAAACCAGCCCAGTGGCCACCTTTAACCATCTAGAGTATGAACGTATACCCGGCAGTGTCGGCAGACCAGTTGCAGGCATCGAAGTGAGCATCATGGATGAGGCGGGTGCTCAACTTTCCACAGGTAAAGAGGGAGAGGTGGCTATTCGTGGGCATAACATCATGAAAGGCTACTACAACAAACCAGATGAGACCGCCGAGGTGATGCACAAAAGCTGGTTCCGCACCGGTGATATTGGCAAGCTTGATGACCGGGGCTATCTCTACATCGTCGACCGGGTCAAAGATATGATTATCCGTGGCGGCTTTAACGTCTATCCACGAGAGATTGAGGAGACCATGATAGAGCACTCAGAGGTGGCGATGGTGGCCGTCATTGGTATACCACACGAGATCCTTGGTGAAGAGATCAAAGCCTTCGTCGTCCCTACCCCTGATGCCAGCCGGAATGAAGCGACTATGCGCACCTGGTGCAAGGCGCGTATGGCCGACTACAAATACCCACGACAGATCAGCTTTGTGGAGAGCCTGCCAATAAGCGCCACCGGAAAAATCCTAAAACGTGAGCTGCGCTGATTCACCTGACGGGGATAGTGAAAAGCGGTTCACAGAGAACACTGAGGAGCTCAAAGAATCCAGAGAAAGGCGCTATTCCAGCATCTGAGAACAAAATATATAATGGCTGTTCCACAGCTATTCAGTAGCCCAGATTACACTCGCAAACCTCCGTCCAGCTCCAATACACGACCATTAAAGTAGTCGTTGCCAAATATATAGCTGACCGCATCTGCCATCTCTTTCAGTTGCCCGGTACGGCCAAGGGGGACCGCGCCGACAATCCTCTCATAAGCCTCCGGCTTCATCGCCGCCACCATATCGGTCTCAAAAACACCAGGGGCAATAGCAGCCGCCCGTATACCATGACGAGCCAACTCTTTGGCCCAGACCACAGTCAGGGCTGCGACTCCTGCCTTGGCGGCAGAGTAATTCGACTGCCCCCTATTACCGGCACGGCTGACACTGGATACATTGATAATAGCTCCGTGGGTGCCGCTCTCGATCATCCGGGTGGCAGCTTCCCTACCGCAAAGAAAAACCCCAGTAAGATTAACATCGATTACCGCCTGCCAATCGCTGAGCGATAGACGGTCAGTCACCCTCCCCTCTTTCGCTTTCACCAGCAGGCCATCGCGCAGAATTCCAGCATTGTTGACCAGCCCACTAATAGCCCCCAAGTCGCGCTCTATGGCTGAAAAAACTTCTGCCACCTCCGCCTCAATAGCGACATTGGCAACATAACCCATAACCCGGCCACCCGCCTGAGCACAGGCTTTTACCGCTTTATCAAGCGCATCCTGTTCTAGATCAATCAACGCCACCCTCGCACCTTGTCCAGCAAGTGAGAGTGCTACGGCTCTGCCGAGCCCTCGGGCACCACCGGTCACTACAAAGCTGCCATCCTCAATTTTCATTACAACCCCCTCCCCTCTTAATTTTGTGATTTATGCTTGGTTGACAAGGTGATATCTCGCCGATATCGCATCTGATTCGCTTTTTATCAGGCTCGCCCCATATATCATGCACAAAAAAGCTGTCCTTGTTTTTACGCTCTTACCGCTGGTATGAGTCATCTTGCATCGATTTCAATAATTGCATCTCACACTTCCCATTTCACTTCATTTTTGACCTAAGTGTTTTAGTGATGGCTGTCCTTGTTTTTATGTTTATTCTCGTATAGCAAGCTAACGTTAAGTTCACCCGACCACCGAATAAATCCGATGAGCTTGGTTGTTCGACGGTCTTAATTGAAACCACAAAACCTAAGCCTCCGCGAAAGGTAGGTGTGTCGGGTGTAACTTTTTGTTATGCATTTATATCTTGATATATCTATCAATCTTCAGCGCCCCATGGAAAATACCCAGCATTTCCACGACCTCGTATTTGATGATATAAGCTATTCTGTAATGCCCATAGAGGAGTATTCTTATCTCCCCATCCGGTTCGTCTCTGTATTTGTATCCAATTTCTGGAAATGTCTTTAGTATTTGCGATTTTTCATATATTCCGTCAACGACTTTCTGCGCTGTTTCGGGATTATCTTCTGATATATATTCATAAATATCTTGAAGCCACTTTATTGCTTCTTCGGTCCACCTTATTTCTGCCATGCGCCTATCCTGCGCTTCATTTCTTCATTTGAAATTGTTCTTCCGTTTCTCGAATCATCTAAGCCACGCTCGATCATTTGTTCAAAGGCCAACTCCCTCAGAACCTCTTCATATGAGGCATCTTCCGGTTGGGACTGAATTACTTCGGTCATACGCTCTTTAACAGCAGACATGTTTTACCTCGTTTGTCTTTCTTGCAGTCACGGTAGGAATGTCAGCTTCCTGACACCTCCCGCACAGATCCCCGCATGAAGTTTTCCCTCACGGGGCTCCTCGGTTGTACTCGTTTTCGCAGTCAGCAGAGATGCCATTGACTTTACCACCATACCTTAGCTGTCGTGCCCTTGCATGCACCACACACAGTAGAGAGCACAGTAGAGGACACCCATCATTTGACATCTACCCATAACATGTTAATGTAATAAGAACATACAAAGAACCATGTAAGTCAAGGAGAGACATGCCAAAGCCAAGAA
>JBEVXV010000807.1:0-28861 GCA_040505915.1 Sedimenticola sp.
CGACCTTTGAAGCGGTGGATCTATTGAGTGAGGGGATTCCGCAGCATGTAGTTGATGCTGTACTCTGCCTCACCAAGGGGGAGGGCGAAGCGTATGAGTGCTATCTTGATCGAGTGTTGACGAACAGGCTGGCATCCAGAGTCAAAAAAGCGGATATCGAGGACAATATCAATATTCTAAGATTGAGCACCCTAACCGGTAGGGATTTTGAGCGGATAAAAAAGTATCACCATGGGTGGCAGGTGCTGAGTAAGCACGGTTAACATTTTATCGATCATTCACCACAAAAGTCATCCCTGTTGGGCTTCATAATTTAGCCAGCCTGTAAGATATTTCCTACGTGCCTATCAGATATTGAGTACCTGAAGTGGGTCGTAATGATGCTGCTATGAATGGTGTGGTTAAATGATAATCAAGCACGGTTTTCCTTGAAAGCAAGTCACTATCTGTCCCGGTTGAATCAGCCCAAAAAGAACGCAAATACAGCGTCTTGGGCTCTTCATGGGCAAAACGGCAAGCGGCTACAAATAATAAAATAGCTATGGACTCGGTTGCCTTGCATAGCCAGGGTGAGTGTTGGTTATCCATAAAAAACAATGTGGTATGCTGTAGTTGCTCAAAAACAGAGCGGCTCTGTTTTAATTGATATGTATGCGTTTATTAGCGGCCAATAGCGGCTTATCGTTTCTGCTCTCATTGGCAGGGCATTAGGGGTAATCAGCTAATTAAATGTAAAGGTTTAGTGCTGACCGCCGATAGCGGGGATAAGAATGTCCTGGGGGTTTCATTGAGGATTCCCCCAATAATGAACAACAAGGAGACACCCGATAATGAAAATTTCACACCCGCGTCAATCCCTGAGCAGACCCTTCTGGATTATATTGGCGCTGCTGCTTACGCCCCTTGGTGCCTCGGCAGAAAAGCTGGCCGCACCACAGCAGGTGATTCAGGATATATCTGACAGCCTCCAAAGCGTCCTCAATGGTAACGGTGATCGTCTCAAGAGCGATCCTGCCTATGTCTACCGCCTGGCCAATGAGGTGCTGGTGCCCCATGTCGATTTTTCCCGTGTCTCCAGTCTGGTACTGGGCAAACACTGGCGGCGAGCCACGGCCTCTGAAAGAGAGGCGTTTGCTCGAGAGTTTCGGCGTCTGCTGGTGCGTACCTACGCCACTGCATTTCATGAGTTCGATATGTGGGAGATACGCTATCAGCCTCTGCGGATGAAAGCGGGTGCCGATGATGTGTCGGTTCAGACCAAGGTGATCAGGCCAGGTGCGGTACCGGTGAAGGTCGTTTATCGCATGCACCTGAAAGAGGGGCGGTGGATGGCTTATGATGTCAAGATCGAAGGGATCAGCTTGGTGACTAACTACCGTAGTGGTTTTGCCCGTGATCTGCGAAAGGGTGGAATGTCCCATCTGATACAGCGTATTGGTGATCTCAATAACCGGCGCCTAAAGCGGGTGGCGGCTAACTGAGCCCCAGCTTAGCCGCCTGTATCAAGCACTGCTTAACGCTGCTAAATATATTAGATTTTTGAAATTCAAAATAATGACAAAAAGTTAAAAATACCACTAAAGTAATTTAGTGAAAGGCCGACAACAATTGTAAGTAGGGGGTTGATAGCGGTTGTACTGATGCTGTGTTGTTATTGATACTCTAGTGAAAGGACTCGCTAAACCACCATAAGAACTACGTCTCCAGGCGCTTATGGTTTTCCTCCTCCGGCGCTATACAGCGCATTATGGATCTGCCATCTCCCCAGGCAGGTCCTTTTTTTTGCCTTAAATCTGGTTATCAACCCGGTGCTGTTCTCTGTGTAAGCGTGGTCTCTCGGACCGATGAGATAACCACCATGGTGCAACTATCTATCGCGCTTCGATAAAGTGCTCCTACAGAGGGGTGCGTTATTCAATATGACTCCGATTGGGAGACGGTCAACTCCTGATGCCATCACATATTCTGGCAGCTGGAGCGCACCTTTCTGCGGTTATTTCATATCGTTTTCAGAGACGGATTAATCTGCCGCTACGAGCATCTCGGATTGTGGTCGGTTTTTGTTTGGTACCTATTGGTGCGTTGAGGACGTAGTCGACCTGCTCTCCAAAAGTGCGCCTCACCGAGAAGGCATTTCGTAGTGGTGGTCGACCGGCAATGTTGGCACTGGTGGAGACCAGTGGGGATCTACAGGCGCGGCATAGGGCGGCTGCTGCCGGGTGGTTGGTCACTCGTACCGCCAGTGTGCTATGGGTTCCACAGAGCCAGTAGGGGAGGTGCTCCGCTGCCGGTAGCAACCAAGTATGGGGGCCGGGCCAGCTATCGTAAACGGCTGCCATTTTAGAATCACTGAGCGTTGTTACAAAGGGCCGCAATTGATTAAAGTCGGCAGCGATCAGGATAACCCCCTTGGAGACAGGACGCCGTTTTAATGCCAATAGCTGCTCGACAGCATAACCGTCAAGAGGGTCACAGCCAAGGCCGTAAACCGCCTCTGTCGGATAGGCGATGATGCCGCCCCGGTGGAAGCAACTGGCAGCCTCTCGCAGTTTCCATGGGGAGATCAAGTTTGCCTAGCCCAGCTTGGTCTGCAGTTCGGCATCTTTAGCGATAACGGCTGCCGAGTTGGCCTCTCGCTCACTTTTGACGCGGAGAGCCAGCTCCGGGTTACTCAGCGCCATGATCTGGGCGGCGAGATAGCCTGCATTTTTGGCACCAGCCTTACCTACCGCAACGGTGGCGACGGGAATGCCGCCCGGCATCATGACGGTGGAGAGCAGAGAGTCCATGCCCTGGAGAGGGCCTGCATCCAGGGGAATACCGATTACTGGTTTCAGGGTAAGGCCTGCAACGGCACCCGCCAAGTGAGCCGCCAGACCGGCGGCACAGATGAAGACAGCACAGCCGCGCTCATCTGCATCTTTCACGAAGTCGTGGGTGGCTGCCGGGGTGCGGTGGGCAGAGGTAATTTTTGCCTCGAAAGGGATCTCAAGCGCCTTTAGTACACCCATAGTGGATTGCATTACCGGCAGGTCTGAATCTGATCCCATAAGGACAGCGACAAAGGGTTTGCTCATGACTTTGCTCATGGTGATTTCTGGAAAGCGTGAAAATATAGCCGATTTTCAGCGGTTAGGCTATCAATTGCTTAACTTCTCAAAAAGTCTGCACCCACCTGAAAGTTATTCATCTGCACTGGATTATTGAGAAGTTACTCAATTGCTTAAATACACTCCGCCGCCATCACGCACTTGAGAATACCGTAGTCGTAGCGCTCCTCCATGGCTTCAAATAACGGTTTAATTCGCCCCTCTTCACAGCAGCGCTCCATCTCAATGGTGGCGGCGATCTCAGCATAGGCCTCCTCATCCAGCGGCAGTATCTCCCGGGCATCCATCAGTCCCACTTCGATGGCTGCGGCAAAGTGGGTGAAGATGGTGGTGAGTTTAAGTTCACGCTGACCGGCAATAGCCTCTGCATCTAACCCCTGAAGATGGAGCCCCAAGGTCTCGTTGATAGTATCGCTGAGGCGATTATCAAGCAGTTCGGGTAGTGGGTGCTCGGTGATCAGGTTGAGGAATGGCTGCCCATAGCTCTCCAGCTTCTTCTCGCCCACACCGCTGATGTAGCGCATCTGCTCCAGAGAGTCGGGGCGTCGCTCGGCCATCTCCTGCAGGGTGCTATCGTGGAAGATAACGTAGGGGGGCACCCCCTGCTCCTGGGCAAGCTCCATACGCAGGGTGCGCATGGCTTCGAACAGTGGCTGGTGGCGAAGCGGCAACTGGCCGGTCTCGCGCCTGCTCTTTTTCTCTCTCTTTTCAGGGCGCCGCTGTTTGCGCAACTGCAGGCTGCTCTCACCGCGCAGCAGTGGACGACACTTCTCGGTTAGTTTCAGGGCTCCATGTCCTTCGGCATCAATCTCCAGGTAGCCGAGCGAGATCAGCTGGCGGTAGAGGCTGCGCCACTCGACGCCATTGAGTTCATCGCCAATGCCGTAGGTGCTGAGACGGTTGTGGCCAAAGCGGGTGATGCGTTCATCCTCCTTCCCTTTCAGTACGTCGATAACGTAGTTGACTCCAAAGCGCTGACCGGTGCGGTAGACGCAGGAGAGGGCCTTGCGGGCTGACTCTGTGGCGTCCCAAGTCTGGGGTGGATTGAGACAGTTGTCGCAGTTGCCGCAGGGTTGTTCAAGGGGTTCGCCAAAATAGGCGAGTAGTGCCTGACGGCGGCAACCGGTGAGGTCGCAGAGCCCCAGCATCGCCTCCAGCTTGTGGTGGGCAACACGCTTGAACTGCTCGTCGGCATCGGTGTTCTGGTTGAATTGCCGGAGGGTGATGACATCCTGCAGGCCGAAGGCCATCCAGGCGTTGGCGGGCTCGCCATCGCGTCCGGCACGCCCGGTCTCCTGGTAGTAGGCTTCGATGCTCTTGGGCAGGTTGAGGTGGGCGACAAAGCGCACATTCGGTTTATCTATACCCATGCCGAAGGCGATGGTGGCGCAGATGATTATCCCCTCATCCCGCAGAAAGCGGGCTTGGTGCAGTCGTCGTGTCTCGGCACTCAGCCCGGCGTGGTAGGGCAGGGCAGTTAGGCCTTTTTCACACAACCAGCGAGCGGTCTCCTCCACTTTTTTGCGTGACAGGCAGTAGACGATACCTGCATCACCAGAGTGCTCTTGGTCAAGAAATCGCCACAGCTGCTCTCTGCCATTCTGCCCCTCGCTGATAGCGTAACGGATGTTGGGGCGGTCAAAACTGTTGATGAAGATGCTGGCATCGTGCAGGCCCAGCTGGTCAATGATCTCTTGGCGGGTGCGTTGATCTGCCGTGGCTGTCAGTGCAATGCGAGGGACTGAAGGGAAACGCTCCTGCAATATCGTCAGTCGTTGGTACTCTTTACGAAAGTCGTGCCCCCACTGGGAGACACAGTGCGCCTCGTCGATGGCGAAGAGGGCGATAGGGAGGCGCTCAAGCAGGTCGAGCATCTGTCTCATTAGCAGCCTTTCAGGGGCGATATAGAGCAGCTTGAGCTCACCGTTGAGCAGTGCCTGCTCGGTGGCACGGTGGCTGGCGGCATCGAGACTGGAGTTGAGGAAGGCGGCAGAGATCCCCACCTGCCGTAGCGCATCCACCTGATCCTGCATCAGTGCGATCAGGGGTGAGACCACTACGCCGACGCCATGGCGCAGTAGCGCCGGAATCTGGTAACAGAGAGATTTACCCCCGCCGGTGGGCATCAAGGTGAGGGCGTCCTCACCATTGAGCAGTGCCCGGATGACCACCTCCTGGTTGTGGCGAAAGTCACTGTAGCCGAAGGTCTCTTGTAGTAGCTGTTTAGCCTGTTCCATGGTTGACATCTATTGGGTCTCGGTCACGCTATTAGCCTGAACACGGTGTTTGGCGGTGATAAAAGCTTTATGGGGTAGATGGATCAACTCTGCCAGACGACGGATGACATGCTCTTCTATATGGTGCAACTCTTGGTCTGCGTAGGCGATCTGCCAGAGGGCCTCCACTAGCTCGATTTTTTTCTCCGGAGTGTAGTGCTGATTGATCAGGTGGGTGAACTGGAAATAGTCTGTAGATTTAGCATGTTCTGCCTCTGCCAGTTCAATCAGCTCCTGTGCCTCATTGCTGTCCAGACCAAAGTGGTTGCGCACGGTGTTGAGCATTGCTTGGTGCTCTTCCTGCTGCCGCAGGTCATCGGAAGCGGTCACCTCAATTAACAGGGCGGCAACGGCGAGCCTGAGCTCCTGCTGTGGATTGCGGTTGGCCTTGGCCGTGGATGGGGCCAGGTGTTTTTCAAAAAACAGTTGGATGCTGCTGATCATGGAGGACTCTACTGAAATAACTTGCGGGTAGTTTCTAATAAAGTGGGTGCAAAGGTCTAGAGTTGATCGTCTCCCTAGTCATACGGCCGACTATTATTTCCGTGTTACCTATTGAAAATACAGGGAAAAATATTATTTATAAATATGGATTAGTATTCTGAAATGCCTATCAGAAACCAGTAATAAACCTCTATATGTGGCAGAGATTCTCAATCGTCCATATTTCGCCATGGTGCGGTGGCCGTTATTTACCAGCGAGTTGCTGGCTCAGCTCAGGATTGTTTATCGGCTGGTGGAAGGCGTAGTGGGGGCGGGAGGCTTTTCTTGTGTGCTCCATTTTTGCGGCATTGTCCCATATTACTCTAGCCGCTTTTTTGCGCTGAGTCTGCGCCAAGGTGTCGAGCCAGCCATCGATATCGATATGCATACGGCTACCGGAGCGGTTGCTGCTGACCGCGTGTTTCAGCAGAGTACCCAGCCTTTTTTCTCCGACGATCTCCTCCAGTTTCACCATCAGTTGGTAGGATTGTCCGTAGAAGGGGTCACCGCCTTTCTTAAGATGCCTCTCCCAGCGACTCCAGTCGAGCCCCTCTTTTACCAGCAACTTTTCAGCAAAGAGCATGTTTAATCCTTCGACGTAGACATCGAAGAGGCGAGGGTTGTGCAGATGGGCAATCTCATGGGCCAACTGCCCGTGAAAGGCGTAGCTTCCCGGTTTGCGTGAGAGGAAAATGGTGAAACTACCCTCTGCCTGGTCTCTCAGGGAGGTGCCACTGAAGCCTCGGGGGAGCTTTGAGTTGGGATCAGTCGGCTGGCTGATACGCAGGTCAACCTCTTTGATCGTAATCTCGGGTTGTCCATACAGGTGGGTAGAGAGGGTAATACCATGCTCAATAAAGGCGCTAATCCCTGGTCGCTCCAGCAAGGTGTAGTGCTGATGGTTCGAGGCAAATCCGGTATTGTAGGCCTGGGCGGCAAAGGGGCATAGAAAGAGGGTGCTGAGGAGCAGAAATGTGGCGATGGCCTTGGTACAGATGTTCACGAGTACTCTCCCTGGCGCGCAGGGATGCAGCCACTCTTCTGACCATCGCTCCCCTACTGAAATGGCCGCAACACATTATTATTGGTTGTTCAGCCTATGTTCTGAATTTCTTGAATTCAGTTATTTTGTTAATGGAAAGATACTTAATTCACTTGAGGACATCAATAACTATCTGACAGGGAGATGTTTTTACTTCGGGAGATAGTGTGATCTGCATCCCTCTTCGAAGAAGGAGTGTGACTATTCAGTTTGAGATATAAAATTAGGTGGTTGTAGAAAGATCTGGCGATCCACCCTTTGTACACTCCCCTGTAGGAGAGCGGCGCCCTCGCCGCGATGAACGCAGCACAGAACGCGCCTACCTCATCGTCCCGAGGGCGTGGCTCCTACGGACAGATGCCACTGATGGGTTAACGGCGGGAGTCGCCCTTCAGTAAGAGGTATTGCCCTCTTAGCCTTCCCCCTCGGCTGCTAGGCGAGCGCTCTCTGAGAAGCCGAAGTCATGGAGGATGCTGAACATGGCGGGCACCACCAGCAGTACCAGCAGCGTGGTGGCGAGGAGGCCGAAGACGATGCTGGTCACCAGTGGGATCAGTACCTGGGCCTGCATGCTCTTCTCCAGCAGTAGCGGGGTCAGGCCCGCAATGGTGGTGATGGAGGTGAGCAGCACGGCACGGAAACGCTCGCGGCTGGCAAACTTCGCCGCCTCGACGGTGCTGTGCCCTTCACGCACCCTCAGCTTGAGAAACTCGACCAGCAGAATCGAATCATTGACGACGATGCCTGCAAGGGAGGTGAAACCGATAATACTCGGCATGGTGAAGTCGAGCCCCATTAGCAGATGCCCCCAGATGACGCCGATCAGTGCCATGGGGATGATCATCATGACGACTAAGGGTTCGATGTAGCTACGGAACTGGAAGCTGAGAAGTATAAATATACCGACGAGGCCGATACCGAAGCTGCGTAGCATCGAGCTGCCGGTCTTGGCGGTCTGCTTCGACTGCCCCTCGACACTGCTCTTGATGCCAGGGTAACGCTCTAGCAGCTGTGGTAGGAAGTGGGCTTTGGTGTGATCAACTACCTCCTTGGCATTGGCGATACGGGTATCGACATCACCCGTGATGGTCACGGTACGGGCTCCATCAATCCGCTGAATGCGGGAGAAGCCACGGTCATGCTCAATGATGGCAACCACACTGAGGGGAACCTGATCCCCTTTGGCGGTGGTGATGCGGAAGGTCTCAATATCGGTCAATGTTGATCGATCAACGGCGGCCAGCTGGACATCGATCTCATAAGACTCCAGCCCCACCTGGATCTCATTGGCAGTAGTACCATGGAAGGCGGCACGTAGCTGATTTGCAATAGTGGAAGCGTCCAGCCCTAGTGCCAGTGCACCGTCACGCAGTTTTAGCCGCAGCTCTGGTTTTCCCGGTCGCAGGTTGTCGGAGATGTTGAATGCGCCGCGGTAGAGGGAGAGCCACTCCTGCAGCTCCAGAGAGGCCTTCTTGAGTTGCTGGAGGTTGGGGCCGGTCAGGCGGATCTCCATGGCGATGCCACCGGGGCCCATGGTTGGCTCTTTGAAGTTGAGGGCGACCAGATCGGGTATCTCGCCACTCAGTTGGCGCCAGCGGTTGATGATCTCATTGAGGCTGCCGTTACGCTCCTCGGCGGTGAGGAGGTCGATGGTGACTGTGGCGAGGTGAGGCCCCGACTCATTGGCATCGGCGTTGTTGTTGAAGCGAGCCTGAATGTTGCGCACCAGCCGCTTGCCTTCGGCCTGTTGAGGGGCAAATTCGTCATCCACCTGCTGCATGGCACGGCTGATCCGCTCTACCACCGCCTCGGTGCGAGAGAGTGGCGAGCCTTGGGGCAGCAGAATACGCGCCTCGATGATGTCCCCCTCGATATCGGGGAAAGACTGGAACTTGAGCTGCCCGCCCAACAGCATGCCAATGCTCAGAAGAAAGAGCGCGACGACTATGCCGATAAACCAGTAGCGGTAGTGTATGGCAAAATCGACCATATGCCCGAGCGTGTTGTCACGAAAGCTCATCAGCCGCCGGTCAAACTCCTGGCGAAAGCGGCTCTCTTCGTTTTCATGATGCTTCAGGGCGTGGGCGAGATGGTGCGGGAGGATCATAAACGCCTCCACCAGGCTCACAGATATCACCAGTAGCAGTACCATGGGAATAAACTGCAGCACCTTACCCATATGGCCGGAGAGGAAGGCGAGAGGGCCAAAGACCGAAACGGTGGTGACAAAGGAGGCGATCACCCCGGGAGCGACCTGCTTGGTGCCGTTGATGGCCGCCTCCATGGCACTTTTACCACGGCGCAGGTGGGTGGCGATATTCTCAGCGATAACGATGGCATCATCCATCAGTAGACCGATGGCAATAAGCAGCGCCACCATGGTGATCATATTGATGGTGAGGCCCAGCAGGCTCATAAAAAAGAGGGCACCAAGAAAGGAGACCGGTAATCCCATGGCGACCCAGAAGGCGAAGCGCCCCTGAAAGAAGAGTGCCATCACCAGAAATACCAGCACCAGTCCCTGGGCACCGTTTTTGAGCAGCAGACTGAGACGGTCCTGGACGATGGAGGAGCGGTCTTGGGTGATGATGAATTCCACCCCCCTGGGTGCGGTGGGCCTTAACTCCTTTTCGAGAAAGCGGCTAACGGCGGCCATCACCTTGAGGGTGTCCTGCTGTTTGTTCTTGATCAGCTGCAAGACAGCGGCACGTTTACCGTTAAAGAGAATCTTCTCTTCGTCGAGCTGAAAACGGTCGCTGATCCCGGCGATACCTCCAAGGCGGATTTCGGCACCCGACTCGGCGCTGACCACCACCAGGTCGGCCAGCTCTTCAGCGCTACGGCGCAGGTCGGTAAAGCGGATCAGAATATTCTGGTCGGCAGTCTCCAGGGAGCCGGTGGGCAGGTCAATACCCTGGCGACGGATGGTGTTGGCAATATCTGACATACTGAGACCGTATTGCCGTAAATTGCGGGCGGGTACTTCAATACGCAGCTGATGGTCTGAAAAGCCGTTGATATCCACCTGGGCGACTAGCCGTTTCTCCAGCAACTGGCGCTTAACCTGTTCCGCATAGGCTTTGAGATCAGCGGGAGACATAGGACCGGTGATCGCTATCGCCACCACTTTGTCGGTGCGCCCCAGCTCTTTAATGATGGGTAGCTCACTCTCTGCCGGTAGGTTACTAATCGCCTCTACCTCAGATTTTATGTCGTCACTGAAGGTGGCAAGATCTCCCCCCTCCTCCATCTCCACTCTCGAGATGGCAACACCTTCGCGCCCCTCGCAACTCATCTCCGCTACATTCTCTATGCCATCGACCGCCTCCTCCAGACGTTGGCAGATCGCCTCTTCTACCTCCTCGGCGCTGGCACCGGGATAGGCGATAGTGATCTGCAACTGCTGGGCATCGAAATCGGGAAAAGTCTCACGCTGCAGGTTGGGCAGGGCGGAGAGGCCGAGTACCGCCAGGAAGAGCAGAAGTAGATTGCCGGCAGTGGGGTGGCGGGCAAAGAAACTGATCATTGCTCACCACCATTGCCAGTGAGGTGGATGAGGCGCTGCAAGGCTTTTTGATCGACCTGCGGCGCAAGCAGCATGCCGTCGATGGCGGGGGTCAGGTCTGAGATGACCAGCCGCTCACGCTCTGCAAGAGGGGGGGTGATGACGGCGTACTCCGATTGCAACAGACCCATCTGAACCGGTTTGATGCGCAGGCGGTTGTCACCATCAGCGATATGGATATGGCCGCTATGGAGAGCGGAGCGAGGCACCACCTGGCTGTTGGGATGGGGCTTGCCGGTGAGGGTCACCTCCACAAACAGGCCCTTGATAAGGGGCGGGCGACTGCCGGGTAGTACTCGGCTGTAGGGCTCATCCACCTCGACGATGACGCCGATGGTGCGGGTCTTGGGATCCAGGGTATCGCTGAAGCGGGCGAAGCGGGCATCCCACTCAGCAGAGAGTGCCCCCTCCTGCAGCCGCACCCTGGCGCTGAGTCCCAGCCGCTCCCGCGACATCATCTCGCTGTGGCTGAGAATATTTACCGCCTTACCGCCGGGAATCAGCTGACTCATCTGCTCCATGGGGATCTGGATCTCGATCTCTGCCCGGTCCATGCTGTCGGCCCCAGCGAGCACCTCTCCCTCACGGATATATCGCTCCTGCTCCACATGCACCTCGGCGATGCGGCCGGTAAAGGGGAGGCGGATCTCAGTGTTGTTAAGGTTACGTTTGGCGGCGGAGAGCGTTGCCTGATGGCGCGCCAGCTGTGCCCGCAGTAGCGCTTTCTGGCTCGGGATCAGATTGAGTGTGCTCTTCTGGGCCTGGACGCTCTGCTGCTGGGCCAGCAGGCTACGCTCCTGGTTTTCCAGGTCAGAACGGCTAACGCTCCCTTTGCCCACAAGCTTACGTTTACGCTGCAGCTCCTTCTCATTGAGTGCCTGGGCCGCCTCCTCAATTTTTAGGGAGGCGTGGCTGTTGGACGCCCTGGCATCCTGCTCGTTAAGCTGAGCGCGGGTCGCCTGGATGTCAGCCTCGGCTTGTGCAACAGCCAGTTCATAGTCGGTGGGATCGATGCGCAGTATCAGTGTATCGGCCTCCAGTATGGAGCCCTTTTGCAGTCGAGGGTGTTTCTCTATGATCTTCCCCTTTACCTGGGCCACCGCCTGCCAGTTGCGGCTCGGCTGCACGGTGCCATGTCCTTTCGCTTTGGGAATTACCGCCAGAGTAGGTGGAGTGATCACCCTGACCAGTCGCGCCTTCTCCCGCAGGGGCTCCTGCATCGGCTCCATCTTGTTCTTCTTGAGAAAAGCGATGGCGGCAATACCCGCAATTATCGGCAGGATGATGACCCATTTTCTTGGCGTGGTCATAGAGGGTGAAACTCCATTGTCTTTTTTGGCTGGCTGGCTATATCGGCAGATATCATAACCGATGGTTCATCATCGCATGATGTCCCGTGGGTAATGAAGTGTAACTGTGTGTTGCTATGGTGGGTTTGCAGAAAGCAGTCATCAGGCTGATAAGCGGGGTGGGACCGCTAGCGGGTATCCATGGTGCTAGGAGTCTGTCAAAGGGGAAGCATCCTGTCTGAATTTCTAAACAGGTCAAATAACGGTGTATTGATATAGTAGTTATACCGTCCCAGCTTCTGTTTCTGCACCAGACCTAATTCGGTTAGCTGCTCCAGGTATTTAGTGGCAGTTAGCCGGGATACCCGCAAATCATGCTGCATGTATTCAATTTTGGTATAGGGGTGGCGAAATAAATTGTTGAGTAACTCCTGACTATAAATTTTTGGCAGCTCTGATCGGATACGTTGTTTATAGTCCTGCATCAATTTTTTAATTTCTCGGATAAGTGCAATAGTCTGACGTGCTGTTACCTCCACTCCTTGCAGCATATACAATATCCAAGTTTCCCAAGTGCCTTCATCACGTACCGATTGCAGTAGACGGTAGTAGTCCCCCTTATTTCGGATGATATAGCGACTTAGATATAAAACTGGGATATCCATGAGTTCTTGAGCGACCAAGTACAGGATATTGAGAATTCGGCCTGCTCGACCGTTGCCGTCATAGAAAGGGTGAATGCTCTCGAATTGGTAGTGGATTACCGCCATTTTGATCAGTGGATCAATATCAAGTGCCGCATTATCGTTTATAAAATTTTCCAGGTTGCTCAGTAAATTCACAATGATCTGATAATCCTGAGGTGGTGTATAAACAGTTTCACCCGTGCGATCATTTTTCAGTTCAGTGCCGGGGAGCCTGCGGATACCGGCATCGTTCTGCTCCAATACCTGATGAATCTCCAATAGAAGGTTAACTGTTATCAAGCGATCTTTCCGTACCCGCTCAAAGCCAATTTGCAGAGCCTTTGCATAATCATTTACTTCTTTTGCGGAGGGGTTCACCGCATAATCATGGAACAGACTATTTTTATAGAGCTCATCATGAGTAGTTATGATATTTTCAATCTCGGAGCTATCTTTTGCCTCTTGTAGAGTAAGGGTGCTGATCAGGATTTTTTCGTTTGGGATAGTTTCGGCAATACCTTTGAGCTCAGCGAGATATCGGTGTGCCGTGGCAAGCTTACGTAAAATATTCTTTGTTTCGAGTTCCACACTTGGTGGCAAAGCAGGTAGATCAAAGCGACTCACCCATTATCTCCTCATAGACTCAAGAAGCTATTTTTTATACATTGAGGCTGTCTCATGTATAGATAATCTATTTTATCTATACGCATGATGACTGATATGTATAGATAATCCATATTTCTATACACATGATAGCTGATATGTATAGAAAATGAGAATTTTTTATCACATGATGGCTATGGAGTGAGAGTTCCTGTTAATTAAGTGCGCTACTGCTCAAGAATGCAGTTGGGTAGCTGATTAGGTGACTTCTCAATAACCCAGTGCAGACGGATAACTTTCAGGTGGGTGCAGTGACACCTTTTCAGGACGTACAGCAGCAGGGACGCTGCTGTGAGCGTACAGAATCTGTTCACCGCGCCGGAGGGGGCACTCTTACGATTAGCGTAGCCCTAATCCTCTTCAACCGGCTCCGCAAACGAACAGTCCTTCTGCGGGCACACTTTCTCGGTACCCTTGCGCTTGGTGGTTTTGATGGTGAGGATCGGCCAGCCGCATTGGGGGCAGGGTTCGGCTACGGGTTCGTTCCAGGTGGCGTAGTCGCACTTTGGGTAGGTAGCACAGGAGAAGAAGATCTTGCCACGGCGCGATTTGCGCTTCATTAGAGTGCCTTTGTTGCACTTGGGGCAGCTGACGCCGGTATCTACCGGTTTCTCCAGGGGCTCGATATGGCGACAGTTGGGGTAGCCGGTACAGCCGATGAACTTGCCGTATTTGCCGCGCTTGATCACCAGGTCGGATTTACACTCGGGGCACTTGCGGTCGGCGACGATCTCCGGCGCCTCCTGCTCCTTCTTGTCACCGTTGAGGTCACGGGTGTAGTCGCACTCGGGGTAGTTGGTGCAGCCGACGAAACGGCCGTGGCGACCGAGTCGGATGGAGAGGGGTTTGCTGCACTGAGGGCAGGCCTCGTCCATCGCCTCGTGGGTGACATCGCTGCGCTTGACGTTCTCCTGGGTGTGGTCGATACGCTCTTTGAACGGTGTCCAGAAATTGCGCAACAGGGGAATCCACTCCTCTTCACCGCGTGATACGGCGTCCAGTTGATCTTCCAACTTGGCAGTAAAGTCGTAGTCAACGTATTGGCTGAAATATTCGGTAAGAAACTTTTTCACCACCCGGCCAACGTCGGTGGGGTAGAAGCGTTTCTTCTCCAGTTCGACGTACTCTCGATCCTGTAGGGTGGAGATGATTGATGCGTAGGTGGAGGGACGGCCAATGCCATGCTCCTCCAGGGCCTTCACCAGGCTCGCTTCGCCGTAGCGTGGTGGTGGTTCGGTAAAGTGCTGTTCCGGGCGGATCGCTTTGAGGGGGATCATCTCACCCTCTTCCAGCAGCGGCAGCATCTTTTCGTCACCATCCCCCTTCTTTGCGTCGTCGATATCTTCCATGTAGACCGCCATAAAGCCGGGGTTGGCGATGGTGGAGCCGTTGGCGCGGAAGTTGTTGCCTACACCGCAGGAGAGGTCGGCGGTGACGGTGTTGATGGTGGCGTGGACCATCTGGCAGGCGATGGTACGCTTCCAGATCAATTCGTAGAGGCGGTGCTGATCTTTGGTCAGGTATGCCTTCAGCTCGTCCGGCGTCCGCTGGATGGAGCTGGTACGGATCGCCTCATGGGCCTCCTGGGCATTCTTTGATTTGGTTTTGAAGCGGCGCGCCTCTTTCGGTAGTTGTTCCCTGCCGAAGCGTTTTGCGATGAACTCTCGCAGCTCTGCCAGCGCCTCATCGGCCAGATTGACCGAGTCGGTACGCATGTAGGTGATCAGGCCGACCGAGCCACTACCGGTATCGACACCCTCGTAGAGTTGCTGGGCGGTGCGCATGGTGCGCTGGGTGGTGAAGCCGAGCTTGCGTGCCGCCTCCTGCTGCAGGGTGGAGGTGATAAAGGGGGCTGCCGGATTGCGTCGCCGCTGCTTCTTCTGCACCTTTTCTACGATAAGGTTGCCGCTGGCCGCCGCCAGTAGTACCTGCTCCGCCTTTATGGCGCTGTCGGTGTCAGTGATGCTGAACTGCCCCAGCTTCTCACCTTGATATTGGGTAAGTTTGGCGCTGAAGCCCTGCTTCTTTTTCTGCAGGTCGGCCTCAATGGTCCAGTATTCACGCGCTTTGAACGCCTCGATCTCCTCTTCACGCTCAACAATCATGCGCAGTGCGGGGCTCTGTACCCGTCCGGCAGAGAGGCCTCGGCGGATCTTTTTCCACAGCAGGGGCGAGAGGTTGAAGCCTACCAGGTAATCGAGGGCGCGGCGTGCCTGCTGGGCATTGACCAGCTCCATGGAGAGTTCTCTGGAGTTGGCAACAGCTTCGTCGAGAGCCTTCTTGGTGATCTCGTTGAAGACTACCCGGCGAACCTCTTTGTTTTTCAGCAGCCTGCGCTTTTTCAGCAGTTCATAGAGGTGCCATGAGATCGCTTCACCTTCTCGATCCGGGTCAGTTGCGAGCAGCAGGGTGTCGGACTTTTTTAGCGCCTTGACGATCGCCTGGACATGGCGGTCGTTGCGCTCGATCACCTGATACTTCATCTCGAAATCGTTGGCGGTATCCACCGCGCCCTCTTTCGGTATCAGATCGCGGACATGACCGTAGGAGGCGAGGACTTCGTAGTCCTTACCCAGGTATTTTTTGATTGTCTTGCACTTGGCAGGGGATTCGACGATAACCAGGTTCATCTAAATGTTGTTTCTGTTTTGAGTCGTAAGAAGCTTGTCAGCTATTTCATACTTTCTTTCTGACGCAGTACCAAAATAGGTGACTGTCGGGGGCGGTGCCACCAGGGTCAGTGAAGGTATACCGGGATGTCGTTGTACACTAGGTCTTCCATCTGTGCAAAGGCAGACTCCTGCCCCGGCTGGTTGATCAGCACCATGAGGGCGACCCATTTGAGCTCGTCAACACCGATAGCCTGTGCACCCAGGGCGAGGGTACGGTCAATCACCAGCTCCCGGCCCGCCTGGTCGAGGATACCGTTCTGCTCCAGAAACAGCAGTAGACCACGGCACTCGATATCGAGGCGGTTCATCTCTTCATCGGTGTAGATTCTGAGAGACTGCTCAGTATGGGGGCGAAAGTCCTGAGTATCCTGACGCAGTGCCAGTTCATCAATCCACTGGAACGCCTTCTCTACCTCCTGCTCGGGGAAGCCCGCCTGCATCAATTCGTCATGCAGCTGGTCCTGATCGGAGGGTTGGCTGTGTTCGCTATCCATGTAATTCTCATAGAGATAGATCAGGATATCGACAACGTTTTCATTCATTATTAATCCTAAAATATATAAAAATCAGTGTGTTGTTGCTTGCTAGGCGCCACGCACTGTGGTCAGGTGGTAGCGTCCACCGGGGGCGGATGACACGCGCCCTTCCAGTTCAAGCATCAGCAGCATGGAGGAAACGGCCTCAGCGGTCAATCCGCTTCTCTCTATTAACAGGTCAATCGGCAGTGGATCGTAGTCCAGGGCGGTGAACAGCTGGCGGTACTCCTCATCCCACTCCGGTGCTGTTTCACCCTGCTGCATCTCATTAGGAGCCGCCACCTCTGGCAGCTGTATATCCACCAGCAGCGGCGCCAGCTCTTCTAGGATGTCCTCGGCGGTCTCCACCAGTTTTGCTCCTTGGCGGATCAAGCTGTGGCAGCCTCGTGCCAGCGGGTTGTGGATAGAACCGGGAATAGCGAAAACCTCACGGCCCTGCTCCATGGCCAGACGGGCGGTGATCAGTGAGCCGCTTTTTATTGCCGCCTCCACTACCAGAGCGCCAAGGCTGAGGCCGCTAATGATGCGGTTACGGCGGGGGAAATTACCCGGATGGGGGCGGGTGCCGGGAGGAAACTCGGTCACCAGCGCACCCTGTTCAATAATCTGGTGGGCCAAATCCCAGTGGCGGCTGGGGTAGATGCGATCCGGCCCGGTGCCGGTCACTGCCAGGGTCAGGCCATCAGCACTGAGCGCTCCCTGGTGGGCGGCACCATCAATGCCGGTGGCGAGGCCGCTGGCGATGGTGATTCCAGACGTAGCGAGAAAACGGCTGAACTCCTCAGCAGTACGTTTGCCGGAGGGGGTCGGATTGCGCGACCCCACCACTGCCAGCTGGGGTGTGACCAATACCTCCGGGTCACCGTTGACAAATAGCAGGGGGGGAGGATCACTGATCTGGTTAAGGCGCTCGGGGTAGCGGGGGTCGTGACGGGTGATGATGTGGTGCTTATCTGCATCTGCCCACTGGAGGCTCTGATCTATCTGATCCCAGTTGGGGTTTCTCAGGTACTCCATCGCCTTTTGAGGTAGTTTCAGCTTGTCGCTCAAGGCCCCACGAAACAGGGCCTTGGGCGTCTCTATCTGTGCCAGTAGTTTGCTGATACCACGACTTCCCAAGCCTGGTGCGTAGAGCAGGGCGAGCCAGCAACGCAATAACTCTAGGTCAGGTTTCTCTTTGCCGTCCATGACGTTAGTTTCAGCCGGATTCCTTGATCGCGCTCCCTGGTTCAGGGGTTGCGTACTCTGTCGAGTACATGAATTGTGCGGCTGGCAGCCATTACCAGGGCGAAACTGACACGATCAAAGGTGCGGAATACCATCAGGGTACCCGCTCTCTCATCCGGCAGGGTGACCCGGTCTTTGGGGTCGGCAGAGATGTTGTCACGGATGGTTCTGCCGCGCTGATCAATCGCCAGCACCGTGCCAGGCTCCAGTCCATCTCGAGCACCGCGATCGAGTACCACCACCTGGTGCTGGCCGACCTGGGATACGCCGCCCATTACAGCGATAATGCTGCCCTTGACCTGCTCTTCAGGGGCCTTTGGGTGGAAGGCGTCCATCGGTATATCTTCGCTGGTGGGAATCAGACGATCACCTGCCAGGGTTTCAAGCTCGGTGCTCCTAAGTACCACAGTGGCGGGATCGCCACTACGCGTCAGATCACCGTTGCCGACATAGCGCGCCTCATAACCGAGGATCTCGCCGCTATCTGCGTCCTTGTAGGGGCCACCTGGGCGGATGAGATCAAAGCTGGTGTTGTCATCGCTGTGGATGGCGCGTACATAGGCCTTGATACCTTTACTCCCCATAACGTGTTCATCATCGAACGCGAGCACGTAGGGGGCGCTCTCCATAGCCTCTCTGTCCATCACGTAGGGGCGGCTGAGGAACTGATGAATAGCGTCAATGGGGATGGCGGGGATAGCATCGTCAAGAGGGGTAGAGCGTACCCGTGGCGAGAGTTTGACTACTGAGCCGCGCTGTAGACTGAGACGAGGCTGGCCGTTGACGTAGCTCAGCGTGATAACGTCGCCGGGATAGATCAGGTGTGGATTCTTAACCTGTGGATTGACGTGCCAGACATCGGGCCAGCGCCACGGGTCTCGCAGAAAGTGGCCAGAGATATCCCATAGGGTGTCACCCTTTACCACCGTATAGTGGTCAGGATGGGCGGGGTTGACCGCCACCGGGTCCGCCGCTAGTGCCCCGAGAGCGAAGGAGAGGCCGAAAATCATGCTGACAATCTTGTGTCTGAGCGTAGGCATAGTGATCCCTATTGCGTTGGTGTGGTGGAATTATCAGGATTTTTTACCGGATCAGTGGTGCAGAATCCTGTATCATCATACTGTTAGCGAATTATCTTATCTTCATACTATAGATTTACAGTGACACAATGGCAATTCTAGACATACTCCATTTTCCCGATACCCGACTGCGAAACCGTGCGAAACCGGTGGCACGGGTAGATGACTCCCTTCGGCGTTTGGTCGATAACATGTTTGAAACCATGTATCAGGCCCCCGGTATTGGCCTCGCCTCCACCCAAATCAACGACTTGCGCCGTGTCTTGGTGATTGATATATCTGAAGAGCATGACCAGCCCCTCTGTCTGATCAACCCCGAAATCATTGAGACCGAGGGCGAAGAGGAGAGCGATGAGGGGTGTCTCTCCGTCCCCGATATCTATGAAAAAGTGGCCAGGGCGGAGCGGGTCCGTGTGCGTGCCCTTGATCGTAACGGTGAACCTTTCGAGCTGGATGCCGATGGTCTGCTGGCCATCTGCATTCAGCATGAGATTGATCATCTGGAGGGTAAGCTCTTTATTGATTATCTCTCCAGCATGAAACGGCAGCGCATTCGTAAAAAACTGGAAAAAGAGAGTCGCCAGAAGCAACCCCAGCAGCGCAGCAACAAGCCTACTATCTGATGCACTAAACACAGCGATAGCCCTTTCACAGAAAATTGTATCCTCTTTTCAGGAAATTGCTGAGGAATCTGTCGCAAACTAACTGAAAACCTGTCTCAGAAACTAATGGGTGATCCATGAGTGACAAATTGAAAATTATATTTGCTGGTACCCCCGACTTTTCGGTGCCTCCGTTACAGGCACTGCTCGATTCTGAGCATCAGGTGGTGGCGGTCTATACCCAACCAGACCGTCCCTCCGGGCGTGGGCGCAAGCTCGCGGCCGGGCCGGTGAAACAGCTGGCGCTGGACAAGGGTCTACCGGTATATCAGCCAAAGAACTTCAAAACCGAAGAAGATCTCACCGCGCTGGAGAACCTTGATGCCGATCTGATGGTGGTGGTGGCCTATGGTCTTCTGTTGCCCCAGCGGGTGCTGGATGCCCCGCGCCTTGGCTGTATCAATATTCACGCCTCCCTGCTGCCACGCTGGCGCGGAGCGGCACCGATCCAGCGGGCGGTACTGGCGGGAGATAGTGAGAGCGGCGTCACCATTATGCAGATGGAGGCGGGACTTGACACCGGCCCCATGCTGCTGAAGAAGAGAACACCAATCCTCGCCGATGAGACTGGCGGTTCCCTCCATGACCGCATCTCGCCCCTGGGTGCGGAGGCGCTGCTGGAGGCGCTGCCGGGTATTGCAGACGGCACTCTTGAGGCGGATGAACAAAATGATGATGAAGCCAACTACGCGAGCAAGCTGGACAAGGCCGAGTCGAAGATCGACTGGCAGCGGACGGCGCTGGAGCTGGATCGCCAAGTGAGGGCATTTAATCCCTGGCCGGTGGCTCAGACGCTGTTGGATGAAAAAGTGCTGCGCATCTGGGAATCAGTGGTTGTTGCCGGTGGGGAAGATGAATCGCCCGGCAGGGTGGTCTCCTGTAGTCGGGAAGGGGTCGATGTGGCTACCAGTGAGGGGCTGTTACGCATCCTTAAGTTACAGCTGCCGGGTAAGCGGGCGATGAGTGCGGCCGACTTTGTTAATGCCCGCGACCTGACGGGGTGGCAACTTGGCTGAGTCACACTACAAGGGGCGCAATCTCGGTAATCCACGAGTGGCAGCGGCAAAAATTTTGCGCCAGTTGGCACAGGGGCACTCACTCTCCGAGCTGCTGGGTACTGGGCTCAATGGGGTACCACCCCGTGATCACGCCCTGGTAAAAGAGTTCTGTTTTGGTGTTGCCCGTCGCTGGGGGCGACTGGAGGCGCTTTCTGCTCAGTTGCTGAGTACGCCGATAAAGGCCAAGGAGGGGGAGATCAAGATGCTGATATTGCTTGGCCTCTACCAACTGATCTACATGCGTACACCCCCTCATGCGGCGGTGGGGGAGACGGTGGAGGCAGCGCACCTGCTGAATAAAAAGTGGGCAGTGGGGCTAATCAATGCCGTACTGCGACGTTTTCAGCGCGAGAGCGAATCACTGCTCGCCAAAGTGGACAAGGTGGATGCAGCACGCTATGCCACTCCTCCCTGGTTGCTGGAGTTGTTGCAGGGTGCCTGGCCCGGGGAGTGGCGGGAGATTGTCACGCAGGCTAATGGCCATCCACCGATGAGCCTGCGGGTGAATCTCTCTCGTATTGGACGGGATGATTACCTTAATCAGTTGCATCAGCGGGAGATAGCGGCGCAGCCTATCCCTTATACCGAAGCGGGTTTGTACCTGGAACAGCCGCTGAATGTTGGCGAGTTACCCGGTTTTGATGATGGGCTAGTCTCTGTGCAGGATGGTGGAGCACAGCTGGCAGCCCCGCTTCTTGACCTGCAAGCGGGACAGCAGTTGCTAGATGTTTGTGCTGCACCGGGCGGTAAGAGTTGCCATATTCTGGAGATTGCGCCTCAGGGCGTGGTGCTTACCGCCCTGGATATTGACCCACAACGTCTGGAGCGTGTTGAGCAGAATCTTACGCGGTTGGGTCTCAGTGCTAAGGTTAGTCAGGGAGATGCGGCGGCTCCAGAGGGCGAATGGGCAGAGAGTGCCTATGACCGAATTCTGCTTGATGTGCCTTGCTCAGCCACCGGTGTGATTCGGCGTCACCCGGATATCAAGCTGCTGCGCAGAGCTGGGGATATAGCCACGCTGGTGGCAACCCAGCAGCAGATACTGGATGCTGTCTGGCCTCTGCTGAAAAGGGGCGGTATGCTTCTCTACGCCACCTGCTCTCTGTTGCCGCAGGAGAATGATCAGCAGATGACGCGCTTTCTGGGACGGCACGAAGATGCCCGTGAGCAGCCAATTAACGCCTCCTGGGGGCATCAGTGTCCGGTTGGGCGGCAGACGCTGCCTGGAGAGTCGACAATGGATGGTTTTTTCTATGCTTGCTTGGAAAAGGTGTAGTGCTTGAGAGAAATTGGGCTGAAATCATATAGTGCGCTATGGCTGCTCATGTGGCTGCTGCCAGCCACTGCTTTGTCCGATGACTTCAAAATCAGCGGCTTTGGGGCGCGTCTGCTGGACGGTGCCTATGTTGTCGATGCCGTTATTGAATACCACTTCTCAGATGAGGCCCTGGATGCGTTGCAGAACGGTGTCCCTCTGACCCTGGAGATGCATCTCCAACTGCGTCGCGACAGGGCTTGGATATGGGAGCCGGACCTGGTGGATGTGAGGCTGCGTTATCAGCTCCGCCACCGTGCCCTCACCGGACTCTATCAGGTGATCGATATGCAGACCGCAGGCAAGCAGAGTTTCGCTACTCGGGGTGCGGCGCTGATGGCGCTTGGTACACTCTCTCGCGTACCGCTTATCCGCCGTGAAAATCTGCGCTCTGGGGAGTCATACCGAGTCTCCCTTCGTTCCACACTCGATATCGAAGCACTCCCCCTGCCTCTGCGCCCTATGGCCTACCTCACATCTGCCTGGAACCTCTCCAGTGATCGCGTCACATGGTATTTGAAGCCATAAAGCAGAAATACACAGGGATTCTGCCGGTAGTGCTGCTGCTGGTGATGGTGCTGGCCTCCCTCCATTTTATGAGCGGGGCTCTGCAGAGCAGAGAGGAACTGAGTCGCCTCTTTATTCCGCTACTTTTCGTCAGCGTTCTCGGCCTCTTCACCCTGGTGGTGTTGGTGGGGGTGAATATTACCCAGTTGGTGCTGCGTTATCGGCGGCAGGCAACTGGGTCACGTCTCACCTTGAAGATAGCCGCCATGTTTGTGGTCATCTCGCTGGCTCCGGTGGCGGTGGTCTACTACTACTCGCAGCAATTTTTGATGCAGGGGGTGGATAGCTGGTTCGATGTTCAGATCGATCAAGCGATGGAGGATGCACTCGGTCTGAGCAAGGCATCATTAGATCTCTACAAGCGTGGGCGGCTGAAGGCTACAGAACAGCTGTTGTCGGAGGTTTCGGGCAACTCAATCCTCGGTGTTAGTCTCAGTCTGGAGGGTCTGCGCGAGCGCTTCGATGCTTCGGAGTTGGTACTGCTGGAGTTATCTGGCCGGGTAATTGCGAGTGTCAATACCGACCCAGGTATCCTGGTGCCAAGGAAACTCGATACCGTTATTCTGCAACAGGTGCGCCGGGGGAGTAACTTTGTCACCCTGGAGCCCAGTGACGACGGAGCCGGTCCGATGGAGGTGCGGGTAGCAGTGAGTGATGCCTTGAACGGGAGGATACTGCAGGCCGCCTACCCCACATCAGCCAACCTTACGGAGCTGACCGAGAGTGTGCAGAGCGCCTACAGTCGTTACAAAGAGCTCTCTTTTCTGCGCAAAAGCCTGAAAAACACCTTCACTATGACGCTGTTGCTGGTGCTGCTGTTCAGCCTATTGGCCGCTATCTGGCTCGCCTTTTTCACCGCTCGCCGCTTGGTGGCACCGATTGCTGAGATTGCCGATGGTACCCGTGCTGTTGCGCAGGGAGACTACGACATGCAGCTGGCACTGCCAAAATCTCAGGATGAGCTGGGTTTTCTGGTCTCATCATTTAATGCCATGACCCGTCATATCGCCCGGTCACGAGATGAAGCGGCCCGTAGTCAGCTACGGGTGGAAGCTCAGCACGCCTACCTTGAGACGGTGCTGGGCCGCCTCTCCTCCGGCGTGGTGGCACTCGACGCCGACTGCTGCATTCGCACGGCTAACCAAGCGGCCTGCGATATTTTGCAGGTTGACCTCCTGGCGTTCAGCGGTCGCCCACTGGAGCTTGTGGCCGAGATTAGCCAGCCGTTGTCACAGTTTGTCGATGCGATCCGGGGGGCGGTGAAGGCGGATCAGCGGGACTGGCGTGAGCAGGTGACACTATTTGGTGGTGAAGGGCGTCAGGTGCTGCTGTGTCGCGGAACCCCGCTGGCACAACCTGACGATGAGTCGGAGGGTTATGGTCTGGTGTTCGACGATATTACCACCCTGATCATGGCTCAGCGTGATGCCGCTTGGGGTGAAGTGGCACGGCGTTTGGCCCATGAGATCAAAAATCCCCTGACCCCCATCCAGCTCTCGGCAGAGCGTCTGCGCCATCGCTACCTGAAGACGATGACGGGTAAAGATGCCGAGGTGATGGACCGCGCCACCCACACCATCGTGCAGCAGGTCGATGCGATGAAAGAGATGGTCAACGCCTTTTCTGACTACGCGCGGCCACCGAAGATGAATCCCCAACCTCTGGTGTTCGACCGCCTGGTATCCGAGGTGTTGGACCTCTACGGTAGTGCAGGCTTTGAGTCAGAGCTTGAGAGCAATCTACAATCAGCTGGACTAAAGATTGAGGCTGATCCGGGACGCTTGCGGCAGGTGCTACATAATCTGATAAAAAATGCACGGGAGGCGGTGGTGGCGGTAGATATGCCCTGGATTCAGGTTACCACCCACGCCAAAGAGGATGCCGGGCACTGTTTTATCGAGCTACAGGTGGCCGACAACGGTCACGGTTTTGACGAAGAGACCATCGGGCGGCTGTTTGAGCCCTATGTTACGACCAAAATCAAGGGGACTGGACTCGGCCTGGCGGTAGTGAAGAAGATTGTTGAGGAGCATGGCGGTATCGTCTGGGCGGAGAACCGCTCCGAGCGAGGGGCTAGCGTTTTCCTACGACTGCCGGTGATCGCTAAGGATGAAGAGATTCCTGAGAGGAGAGATAGCGTATGAATGCACCGCGTATTCTAGTGGTGGATGACGAGCCTGATATTCGGGCACTGGTACAGGAGATACTACAGGATGAGGAGTACCAGGTAGCGGTTGCCGAAGATGGCAAGAACGCCCGCAAGGCGCTTCGGGAGCGGCGCCCGGACCTGATATTATTGGATATCTGGATGCCAGATATTGACGGCATCACCCTACTCAAAGAGTGGTCTGAGGATGATGGCTTGCCCTGTCCTGTAGTGATGATGTCTGGCCACGGTACAGTCGAGACCGCAGTGGAGGCGACCCGCTACGGTGCCTACGATTTTCTCGAAAAACCACTCTCACTGGCGAAGCTGCTGCTGACGGTCGAGCGAGCGCTGGAGGTAGACAAGCTACAGCAGGAGAATATCGGACTGCGGCGACAGACCTTTCATGTTGTTGAGCCGACCGGAAAGAGTGCGCTGATTCAGCGCCTGCAGGAGCAGGTGAAGCGAATTGCACAGCACGACACCTGGGTACTGATCAACGGTGAGGCCGGTAGTGGTCGCGAGACTTTTGCCCGCTACCTTCACGCCAAGAGCGTGCGCCGTAAACTGCCGTTTGTCGATGTCGGCGTCTCATCTATATCCAAAGGAAATTCGGCCCGTGAGCTGTTTGGCAGTGAAGAGGGTGACCACATTCACTACGGTGCACTGGAGCAGGCACGGGGAGGCACCCTCTTTCTTGATGAGTTGGGGGATATGGATGAAGAGACCCAGAGCCAACTGCTCGGCGCCCTTGATAGCGGCTCATTTCACCGTGTTGGCGGCAAAGAGCCGGTGCAGATTGATGTCCGTATCATCGCCGCTACCCAGCACAACCTCGAAGAGGAGGTACAGTCAGGCAGCTTCCGCGAGGACCTCTTCTATCACCTCAATGTAGTGCCGCTACGGATACCGCCCCTGCGCGAACACTGTGAGGATGTACCGGAGCTGCTTAGCTACTACGTTGACCATTATGTTGCTCACGAAAAACTCCCCTATCGTCACTTTGATATGGGTTCACAAAACTATCTGCGTAACTACGGCTGGCCGGGCAATATCCGTGAGTTGAAAAATCTGGTGCAGCGACTGTTGATCCTGGGTGCCGGAGAGGATATCACCCAAAACGAGGTAGAGGTGGCGCTGGGCGGCGCAGCTATGGCCTCCCATGACGGAGCCACCTTCCCTGCATCCTTCGACCTGCCGTTGCGTCAAGCGCGGGAGGCATTCGAGAAAGCCTACCTGGAGTACCACCTGGAGAAGCATAACGGCAACGTCAGTCAAATTGCTCAGGCGGCAGGGGTTGAGCGCACCCACCTCTACCGCAAGCTGCGGGCGGTGGGAATTGAAATTAAGGAGCGGCGCTGAGCTAGTAGCTTCTCAATAATCTGATGTAATCGGCGAACTCATGGAGAGTTGTGGTGGCTCCTTTTTAGGACCTACAGCAGCAGGGACGCGGCTGTAAGCGTACCGGGACGTATCTTTCTGCTGCGCTCTACTTGACACCCACACCATAGCTGACGTTATCTTTCCGGAGTGCCATTCCCCGGACTTCCGCCTGCTCTCATGCAGCTTTTCGGCGCTTTTGTCTTGCGCGTTCTTTATATGCTCTCTGCAATTAAGCCAAAGTCAACCGACAGGAACGACAGGGATGTCCGTCTGTGCTGCCCAGCTTCAGACCTCCTGATCTAGAGGATTATGATTTGCTACCAAATTCATAAATCATCTTAAAATCTGTACCCGGAAAAACCACCTCAGTTGCATTCAGATTTCTATATAAATTTTCTATTGCCTGATCATTATGTTTTAGCTGTATCACTAACTTCTTTATCTTGGTCTAGTAATTCTTGCGCTTGGGTAAGTACTTCAGGGGTGAGTATGGTTGCACTTCGCTTATTGCGGGGTTTGTAAAAACTACCCGTACCTTCTTCTCTATATTGCTTTACCGCACGTTTGACGGTGACAGGTGTAAGACTGAAAGCACGATAGAGTTCTGCTTGGGTTGCATTACCATTGACATAGAATTGACTGATAATCATTCGGAAGGTTTGCCGGTCATTCTCATCATGGCTAAACACGGGCATAGTTCCACTAAAATAGGTTACTAGGCCTTGCTTTTTCTCAAAAGCTAGGTTGATGTTGATTTCTGTAGTTCCACTAGGAAAGAGAGGGAGCTGTGCCTGCGGCATGGTGAATAGACCTTCTGGCTGGGATAAAATCTGATCTGCTGTTTTTAGCAGGAATGGAGTCTGCACGAGGTGTTTCTGGTGATGGGTCTCAGTTAACAATCCTCAGGGATTTTGGTCGTCAATTTGAAATGACCCTTGTTTTTATTGTAACTGATTGATTGTTAAATGTTTACTTGGATTTTGTGGGGGAATGTGTATTTCTCTAGATCAGGAGGTCTGAACCTATTGTGATTTTGGCAGACACCATCCGAGCTACTTGCTATATGAATGCAAATGGCATGATGAAAGCGGCTAAAGGCCGAAAACCATCAATAAAGTAGCACCGATGTTTGGCGAGGAAAATATCAACTAGGTAGCGCCTATTACAACAGCCGCTAAAAAAGTTTATGTTGATAGGAAATTCAGGGTTAGTAATGTAGTTAAATTGTGATGGGTGCTCTGGCCAAATATACGACCACGCCATTTACGAAGAATAATCCTATCATTTTATATTGAAAATCCTATCATTTGTGATAGGATTTAACGGAATTCATGAGGGGATTAATGCGCTATGAAACTGACTCTCAGGCAAAAGGATATTATTAATATCATTACAGCGCAGCAACAAGCACCTATTTCGAAGATCAAAAAACAACTTCAGGATGAAGTCAGCACGCCCACCCTGAACAGGGAACTCGCAACATTAGTTGCAAATAACCACCTCCTTAAAACCGGTAAGGGCCGGGCAACCTCTTACAGCATTTCCCCTTATTATAAGATTTTTGCGCCACTGGTAATCGCAGACTATTTTGACAAAGGACCGGATGCACGCAAGGCCGCAACTAAATTTAATCATAACTTATTGGCGGTTTTGGAAGAGATTGACCTCTTGACGCCCGTAGAAAAAGAGCACTTGGGGGGATTAAGGCAAAAATATCAGGCCAATATCTCCAATTTCCCCCCCACCCTTTATCAAAAAGAGTTAGAGCGCCTTACTATTGAACTGAGTTGGAAATCTTCCCAAATCGAAGGAAATACCTATTCTTTGTTGGAAACAGAGCGTCTCTTTATTGAAAAGAAAGAGGCCGATGGAAAGCCGAAAGGTGATGCAATAATGCTTCTAAACCACAAGGATGCCTTGAATTACCTGTTGAAAAATAGGGGCATTGCAAAAGAGCTGGACTTAAGGTTTCTGCAGGAGATCCACATGCTTCTAATTAAGGATTTAGGCGTAAGCAGAAACATCCGTTCCCGAATCGTGGGTATTACCGGCACGGCCTATAAGCCCCTTGATAATGAATATCAAATCAAGGAGAGTCTGGAGAGAATGTGTACTTTAATCAACGCTAGGGAGAACGGTTTTGAAAAGGCCCTGCTGGCTGTGATGCTTATCTCCTATATCCAGCCTTTCGAAGATGGAAACAAGCGCACCGGTAGAATGATAAGCAATGCTCTGCTCATGGCTAATGGGGCTTGTCCATTGTCTTACCGCAGCATTGACTCACTGGACTATAAAAAAGCCATGCTCCTTTTTTATGAGCAAAACAGTCTGACCCTGTTCAAACAGATATTTATTGAACAAAATGAGTTTAGCGTTAATAACTATTTCCAATGAAATATGGTCAACCAGCATAATAATGGACGTATTACAGGGGGCGCTGAAATGATCACAACATGTCCATGAGTTTTGAATTTTCTTTCGGAGGTAAATTATCACTCCGGCATGTTGGGGTACACAAAAAACATTCACCCCAACCTATGCATATTAATTTCACCAACATCAATCACACACTTCAAGAGCAATCCTCTTAGCCCCACTAAAATCACTCTTCCCACTCCCCAGCTTAGGGATCGGTTCCACCGGCAATAACACCGCTGGCCGCATAAGATGAGTCAAACCAGACTGCTCAATCAACTCTTTCACCTCATCTTCACTAATCCCACCTGCAATCAGTAACACCACCTTCTCACCTTTCTTTCTATCTGGTACCACAGTGGCCAAGTATCTCCACCTCCTCTGGTAATAGTTTTCCAATCGCCCCCTCGATGGCACCAAGGCTGATCATCTCACCACCCATCTTGGCGAAGCGGGAATAGCGATCAACGATGATGAGAAAACCATCCTTATCCAGATGCCCCTTGATCTTGCGCCTCCTGGGCTCAATTCAATTTGGCCAGACATGTTCAGCAGTTCCCTAATAGTAAGTATTGAATAATACAAGGAAAAATGGGTCTATCTATATGTGATAAGTGTGAATTTTCGGCGTATAATCTTGTAGTAGACATGGTGACTTTTCCCCCTGACCTAGTTACGCCCCTATCC
>JBEVXV010000808.1:0-4512 GCA_040505915.1 Sedimenticola sp.
TTTACAACATCAGTTCAAATGCTTAAGGTCACAGAAACTGGGCACACTCCGCTACAGTGTACATACCCTATCTGCCAACCAAACAGTAAAGCCCGCTATTCATACTGTTCATACTGTTCTTGCAGAGTGGTGTAAGCCCCTAAGGCTTGTCGACTCTTCCTTAAAGTTGTACTTCTTCTTGTCCGCTCCGGTTGCATTACATAACAATGTTCTTCATTTAGTTTTACTTTTTGCAAATTTAATACACTTGGTTGATATCAAATCTGGAGGGTTTCCACAATTTGTCAAGTTTGGTCTTAAAGGCATTCACTGTTTCGCTACACACAATTTCATCTGTGAGACTGTTCCAGTCGTCAACACATCGATGTGGGAATGAGTTCAGTCTCATTGATTTGTTACATCTTGATTTGTGCAGTTTGAAGATATGCCCACGGGTGATATTGTCATTGAATGAGAAAAATTTGTCCGTGTTGATTAGCTCCAAGCCATTAATCATTTTGTAGATTTGGATTAAATCGTATCGTCTTCGTCTATAGAATAGTGATGGAAGATTTAGTTTCTCTAGTCTTTGCGTATATGATAAGCCTCGAAGTTCGGGTACTATTCTTGTTCCTCTACGTTGGACATTTTCCAACAGCTGTCGGTTTTTCTTTGTTGATGGGTTCCATACAGGAGATCCATAGTCCAAAATTGATCGCACTAAACTTTTATATAGGCACAGGAACAATTCTGAGTCCATGTGGGAAAAACTCCTTTTGATCATTCCCAGCAAACGGTTAGCTCTGTTCACTATATTTGTGATGTGTTTATTGAACTTGAGATTATCTTCAAACGTAATTCCTAGATCTTTCTCCTCGTAGTCTCTTGGCAGCGGTCTCAACAAGTTGTTTTTATCGTTCATATTGTAATTAAATTCATGGGAAACATTTCCAAACTGAATGTATTTACATTTTGTTACATTGAACTCCATGAGCCATTCTTTGCTCCATTTACACAATTCAAATAGATCCTTTTGTAGTGTTTCCTGGTCATCTGGTGATTGAATCTCCGAGTATATTTTACTATCATCGGCAAACAACTTGCAGGTTTTGGTCACTTTGTCTGGCAGATCGTTCATGTAAATGATAAATAGAACGGGACCAAGAACAGATCCTTGAGGGATACCTGATGTTACCTCTTTCCAATCCGAACTCTTTCCATTTAACATTACCCTTTGTCTTCGTTCTGCTAGAAAATCCTCCACCCACTTAATAACTTCTCCCTCAATGCCGTATAGTTTCATCTTTTGTATTAGACGTCTATGTGGTACCGAGTCAAACGCCTTCTTCAAATCTAAATATATAGTGTCAATCTGCAGGCCTTTGTCATATGAGTTTGTCCAATCGTCGAGCACATCAAGTAATTGAAGCACACAGCTTCTTTTCTCTCGAAAACCAAATTGGGCATCACTGAAAAGGTTGTTTGTCGTCATATGGTCCATGATAACTTGGCGAACCGTTTTTTCACACATTCGACATGGAACACATGTTAACGATACTGGTCGGTAGTTTGTAGTTTCTGTTTTATCTCCTTTATTTTTATAGAGAGCAGATACATTCGCATCTTTCCACACTTCAGGAATTACTCCTTCTTCGAAAGTTTTATTAAAAATCTTCTGTAATGGTTCACTAAGTACTGCTGCAGTTTCTTTCAGAAGTCTTGGGTGACAGTTATCGGGCCCCATCGATTTGGAAATATTCAAGGAATTCATACGCTTAAAAACTTCATCAGTTGACACCGTTAATGTTGACACTGGAGTTCCATGATAGCGTAAGTCAAATAAAGGAAGCGGTCCAGGCGGTTCATCAACGAATACTGACGCGAAGAAATTATTCAATAAATTTGCTTTACTTTCATCGTCTTGAATCAACTTGTCATTCTCATTTTTCAAATCCGATACTCCTACTCTTGACTTAGTTTTTTGTCGTATATATCCCCAGAACTCCTTGGGATTTGTCTTCAGGTTATGGGCAACATTTTTCTCAAACTGTCTTTTCGCAAAACGAGTTGCATTTGTACAAGAATTTCTTATGGTACAGTATCTCAAGTAGTCATGTCTGTTTTGAGTATGTAAATACTTGTTCCATGCTTTATGTTTCTTTCTGACCATTTCAATACACTTTTTGTCCATCCATTTCTGTCTTTTTCTCCCGGTACTCTGTTTTTTCTCTGGTATGTGCTTCTTTACTGACTCTTGAACAACATCGTCAAATAACTTCCATCCTTCTTTCACATTCATCTTGTCAAGGTCATTCCAATTTACAGAGCTTAAATCAGATCTAATTGCTTCATAGTCACCTTTATGAAAGTTCAACTTTACTGTATTAGACACTGTACCTGAAGGATTACAAACTAATTCAACACAGAATGATATATGGTCACTGGCTCCTAGGCTACTGCTATATTGGATTTTGCTTAGTATTTCACTTTTATCCACTATGAAAAGGTCTAAGATATTGGAAGTTTGTCCCGTCCTGTACCTAGTAGGTCGATTTATCTCTTGAGTGAGAAAGTTATCGCGAAGGCATTCCAAGAAATTAAACTCTGGATGGTTGTTGTTGTGTGCTGTAGTCCAATCTTGCCATGAAATATCAGGATAATTGAAATCGCCAATAATCACGTTATAGTCATATTTCAGTCCAACTGCCATTGAGATCAACTCATTCAGTCTGGCACTATTTGCCGGTGCACTGGAGGGACTACGATATATACCACCCAGCAGTAGTTTCTCATTATTTTCCAACTGAATAACACACCAACACGATTCCTTAAATGCTTGATTATTAAGAACTTTACACTCTTCATATGCCAGTCCTTCCCTCAGGTGTATGACAACTCCGCGGCTTTTTCTGTCCGTGATTCCCTGGCAAAAATTGTACCCATCAACTTTAAGTTCATTTGTATTTACATCAGTAGAATCCATAGTTTTGGGAAAAACTTCAGTAATAACAATAATATCTGGTCTATACACATCTATCTCTAACAGGAGTTCATCTCTCTTATTTAGGAAGCTGTCCGAGTTTGTGTAATAAATGGATAAATTCCCTTGCTCATCACTAATTTGCCTTTGGTCAACAATTGGAGAAAACGATCTACTAAATAAAATAGTACTTTCCTCATCATCAGAGTTCGCATAGGTAAGATCTGATATTTCTGAAGTATCCTCAGTATTCGCCTCATATTGAGATAAGGATCTGCTGAATAATATGGTACTTTCCTCTTCGGTGGAGTTTAAGCTAGAGTTGTTGGATATTGGACTACTGTCTACTGTCACATTTGTAATACTACTAATATCTGAGATTGAAATGCTGTCACTATAATCCTGTTCATCAAAATTGTCTATTCGAGACGAGGCAATCCTCACCTTCGAATCTGGCTGCACATTACAATTTTCTATTCGAGACGAGGCAATCCTCACCATCGAATCTGGCTGCACATTACAATAATTGCCACCTGCTCGATGACTAGAAACATTTAAACTTATATTAACTGGTGAAAATACTTCACAACTTTTATAACTAGTAACGTTAAACTTTGAACTTTTAACAATAACACTATTTACAGTATCTGATTCACTAACTATGTTAGTGGCGAAATGAATCCTCCCTGGGGTCACCAGGTGGATCCCCCATCCCGCTTTGACTAGAAGTTTGCTCGGTACGATTCAGGTCTCTGCGGTTGTCCGTCATTTGGCGTTGTGCATCAGAGGCACGTTTCTGATTTTCAGAATTATGAATATTCCTTCTCTGTTGCCTTTTCAGGAAAGCTTCCTCTCTCTGCTTCTGTGTTAGGTCAGACTGGAAATATATATTCTTGTACTTTCCTTCCTTTGACTTATTCACCTTTTCAATTGCAGACTTAAGTAGGCTCTTTTTGTCTTCAAAACTTTGAAATACAAGTTTGACAGGTCTGACTTTGTTTCCTGTAGGGTTTTCAATAAATTTCCCAATTCTGATTGGTTTCTCTGTTTGCATTTCGCTGCCGTCTAACACATCTGCAATAATTTCTTTCATTTGCGCTTCATCCTCATCCCTTCTTTCATTTGCTGTACCAGCATTACTTTCACCAACTCCAAAGCACATTACATTAAGCTTCCTGTACTCTATCTCTTTTTTTTTTTTTTTTTCATCTCTGACAATATCTTCAACATTTGATTCCCTGGGTATTCGTACTTTGTCCTTATTTTGGATAGCTTCAAGCTTCTCCAGTATTTCATTTTGGCCTTGCTCAAGTTTTGAAACACGGATTAACATTTTTTGCATTCCTGGCAAACTGAGTCTACAGTGAGGACAGAACCACATGATCCCGTCACCTTCTTTACTGCTTGCTACAGTATCATACGTTCTTTTGTTTGGGACCTTTGAACAGCCATAGCAATACCAATGATCACAACAGTCACATTCTAAGGCCTGATCCCCCTCAAATATGAGAACTTTGCACTCAGCACAAGGAACATCTTCTTCATCAGATTTT
>JBEVXV010000809.1:0-2059 GCA_040505915.1 Sedimenticola sp.
CCATCAGCACATCTTATGTGCTGAGACACTGGTAGTGCTCGACAGCTATACGTGGTGAAGACGCTACCGCTGGTGCTAAGGGCGTCATCCAGACAAGACCGGCAAATGGGTTGCCAAGCGCTTCTTCCTCAACGGGAAATCGCGTACCCGATGCAGTACCGGAAAATCAATAGGAGAAACAATGCCTCATTTTTTAGCAGATTGCTCTGAAAGTATTTTTAAATTACATTCTGAAGAGGAAGTTGTTGAGCAAGTTCACTTGGCTGCTAAATCAACTGAACTATTCAATGAAAATGATATAAAAGTAAGAGTAACATCATTTAAAAAATATACGACAGGTAATAAGGTTGAAGATTTTATCCATGTATTTTCACATATAATGGAAGGTAGAAGCGATGAACAAAAAGGAAATTTATCCAAAACAATAGTCCAGGAATTATTATCATTGTTTCCTACTGTACCTAATATTGGAGCTAACGTTATAGAATTTGAAAATGCTAATTACTGTAATAGAAATAAGATTTGATTGCAGTATACTGCTGACAAATCAATTAACTACGCGCCTTCGGCGCCGGATGCACTCTCAGTGCGCCGGTTATTGAGGCGTAATATGCACAATATTAAAATAAACTTTAAGGGTTAACTATGGATCATCCAATTATCGAAGATCTCCGTTGGAGACATTCCACCAAAAAATATGATGCTAGCAAAAAAATACCTCAAGAGGATCTTGATGTGCTCTTTGAGGCGATGCGCCTCTCGGCATCGTCCATTAACTCGCAACCTTGGCGGTTTGTAGTTATTGAAAGTAGTGATGCAAAAGAGCGTATGAACAATACATTTGCTCGCAAACATCAATATAACCAGCCTCATGTGTTTGATAGCTCACAGATTATTCTCTTTGCTTACAACCCGCGCTACACGCGTGATGATTATGCTCAAGTAGTAGATAAAGGTATTGAGGATGGGCGAACCAAACCAGAGGATCGCGAGAATGCCTTTGGTGTCTTTGCATTTGCCGAGTTCTATACCGATAGAACTGGAAACACAAGTTGTTGGACAAAAGCACAAACCTACCTTGCTTTTGGAAACACCCTGCATGCCCTGGCTCGTCTCAGAATAGACTCTACTCCCCTGGAGGGAATTGATATTGATTTAGTCAACGAAGAGTTCAAAGAGGAGCTTGGTGGATATCAGTGTGATGTGGCTTTGGCTATTGGATATTGTCATCCCGAAGAGGACTATAACGCAAAACTACCCAAGTCACGACGTAGTTTAGATAGTATTTTATTGCGTATATAATGAGCATTAACGAATAAGGATAAGTCGTGAAAATAACCAGGACACCCAGTGCGCCAAGCGAAGCTGGCGATTAATTGGAGGTGAATGCCCTCTGTCTGGTAAGGATTAGCACTCCGCCAGAACTCCGAGTCATGGGCTATTATTCGTAAGCGTAAGAACAATGGTTAAGCGTTGACAGGGGAACGTGCAGGCTCAGTATTGAGCTCCGAAATCAAGGTCGAGAACGCTGACCTCGGTGGGTGGTAGGGAAAGCAAAATCGGTGACAAGTGCTAAGCAAGTTTGCCACAGGGTTCTCCGGAGTCATAGACCTAGAGTTGTCGTATCGATGGGGTCATATATGGTTCGCCCCGCGATGCAAGGAAAAAGTTTGTTTGTGACAAAAAGAATATTGCATCCATATATCCGGCCTTTAGGTGAGGCAGTATTAGCCTCTGGCCCTGATGGAATCCGCACATCCTAACCTCATCAGAGTAGCGGCCTATTATAGTTTCATCATGGGCACCCATCTCTTAAACACAGTAACCAGAATAACTGGGATCAGAGTAAAATTATACCATCAGAAAGCACTCAGGGTGGCTGAATTCAGCCCGCTCTATCACACTCTACCCACACAGTTTTGGGATGAGTCGATGAGATTTAACTTTACTCTGACCCCTGTTATTTTTTAAAGTGGATCCCAGTTATTTAGTTATTTAGGATGGAACCCATCTGAAAGGTTCGCTTTGCACGTCACAAAAGTGACCTCTAAGGCCAAGT
>JBEVXV010000810.1:0-2944 GCA_040505915.1 Sedimenticola sp.
AGCGTAGCGACGAGGTTGAAAAACTCTCCCGCCTGAAGCAGATCCTGCCGATCTGGTTTGCCATCCAAGGGCATGGTTTGTGGCAGCAGCAGCAACAGCGACTGGGTAAGGCGCTGGAACAGAGTGAAGCCCGGTCAGCACAGCTCCGGCGTGATCAACTACAGCTGGAGCAGACGACAGAAGTACAACACCGCCTCTATATAGAGCAGGGTGGCGGCAATATAGAGCAGCTGGAGCAGCAGCTCGAAACCCATGAACGGCTGCATCGTATCTGTCAGCGCAGCGCTGATGACTATCTGCAACTGTCCAGGGCCTTGGGGTTCGACGCTACTCTGTCAGCCCCGGCATTGGCGAAAAATCAGCTCCGCAGCAAGGCGGAGCGTAAGGCCCAAGATGCACAGTTGCAGCTTCTGGAGCGGCAACAGGAGCAGCAGGGGGGTGCGCTCTTTGGGGCTGAACAGGAGCAGCTGCGCCTCAAACAGGCGTTGCAGGAGGCCCAGGCCCACGACCGCTCCAATATTCCCACTGCCTATCTCAAATTCAGACAGGCGTTGGTCGAGGCGCTGGGGGTAGATGACTCGGTGGTCGCCTATGTGGCCGAGCTGGTGGAGGTGAAACCGGAAGCGCAGGCTTGGCGCGGGGCCATTGAGCGCGCCCTGGGCAGCCATCGCCTTCGACTGATCGTGCCCGGTGAGCAGATGAAGACGGCCCTGGCATGGGTCAACGGGCGCGATAACCGCCTCCATGTGCGCCTGCTCGATGGGGCGGAGTATTCCGGGCAGGCCGATTTTTTCACCCATGGTTTTACCCGCAAGCTCAACTACGGTAAACATCCTCTGCGTGAGGTGGTGAAGGCCTTTCTTGCTGATATCGACCGCCACTGTGTGGAGAGTAGCGAGCTGCTTCACAGAACCCCCCATGCCATGACTGTTGAAGGGTTGATGTCGGGTGGACATGGCCGTTTTGATAAGCAGGATCAGCGCCGTCTTGATGAGGGGTGGATGACCGGTTTTGATAACCGCGATCGTGTACGGGAGTTGAGCCATGAGCTCGAGCATATGGAAACCAATGTCAAAGAGCTACGCCGGCAGTATGATCGTGGCCGAGGTGAATACCAGCAGTTGATCCGGCAGCTCGAGTTATTCAACAAGCTGCTTGAGATTCAGTTTAGCGACATCGACCTGACCACTATCGAGAGCCAAAGGCACCAACTACAGCAGCAGTTGGTGCAGCTGCAGGATCCCGACTCAGATGCTGCACGCGCCAAAGAGCTGTGGCAGGAGGCCAAGGGTAAATTGAGCCGCTGCCAGCAGCAACTGGTGGAGAGTGAGCAGGCGTGGAGCGGCTTGCAGGCACAGATGAAACGAGCCATAGAGAAGGGTGAACAGCTATTCCGGCGAATGGGTAGTGGGCTTGTAGTCGCGGATAGGGCGCTGGCTAATGCACGGTTCACAGCGCCGGGCATCAATGAGCTGGAGAGCCTGGATGCGAAGGAGCTTGAGGCGACCAACCGGTTGCAGAAAAATCTCAACACCGCCAACAGTGCGCTCTCATCCAGCATCAACAAATTGATTCGCTTGATGGCGACCGCACGGCAGGTAGACACCGGTGCTCTGGCAGAGGCGGGGACCGAAATCCAGGATATTCCAAACTATCTATTGCAGCTTAAGCAGCTGACCCGGGAAGCACTCCCTGAGAAAGTGGAACGTTTTCTGGAGTATCTGAACAAATCATCCGATGAGGGTGTGACCCAGCTGCTGGCCAATATTGATAACCAGGTTTCTATTATCGAAGAGCGTATTGAAGATCTCAACCAGACCATGATCAAGGTCGATTTTCAGGCCGGTTGTTACCTCCATCTGCAACCCCATCGGGTGATCCATGAGACCCTAACTACCATTCAACGTGCCCAGCGCGAGCTACGCAGTGCCTCCCTGAAGGAGGATCAGGGTGAGTCTCACTACCGTGCCCTGGTGGCACTGGTGGCGCTACTGCGGGATGCAGTGGAGCGTAAGAAGACCCAGGGTGCCAAGGCGCTGCTCGACCCACGTTACCGCCTCCAGTTCACCGTCGCGGTGATCGAACGGGAAGGGAAACGGGTGGTAGAGGTTCGCACCGGCTCCCAGGGGGGGAGCGGTGGCGAGAAGGAGATTATCGCCAGCTATATTCTTACCGCCTCTCTCAGTTATGCCCTCTGCCCCGATGGTATCGGTAGACCGCTGTTCGGTACCGTGGTGCTGGACGAGGCGTTCTCCAAGAGCTCCCAGGCGGTGGCGGCGCGTATTATCAAGGCGCTGCGCCAGTTCGGATTGCACCCCCTCTTTATCACCCCCAACAAGGAGATGCGACTGTTGCGCTCCCATACCCGTTCGGCGATCCTGGTACACCGTCGTGGCCCCTTTGCTTCCACCACCTCCCTTAGTTGGGAGGAGCTAGACCGACAGGCGCGCAAACGGCTGGAAGCAGGTTGAAATCTCCAGCAGAATTGCGTGGCAGGCTGAAGCGACAGTGGCTCAACAGTGGGCAGGGCTATGGGTCAAGCTATGGGGTCTCAAGCTAGGCTATGTCGCTATGGGGTCAAATCTAGTAATATAGCACTAATATCTTTTGCCAGTTTTTTTTGATCCTGTATTTTCAATCTGATATTTCGAATAGCACTCCCCGCACTGGCGTAATTGGCTAGTCCAAATCTCTCCGCTATTTCCGCCAGTGTCATACCAGCCACTTCCTGGCACAAATACATGGCCACTGGGCGAGCAGGTGATGTAACACTTCGGCCTCGCTTCGATTGCCACAGAGCTGCCCCATCCTCCCCATAATACGTCGCTATGGGGTCAAATCTAGTAATACGTCGCTATGGGGTCAAATCTAGTAATATAGCACTAATATCTTTTGCCAGTTTTTTTTGATCCTGTATTTTCAATCTGATATTTCGAATAGCACT
>JBEVXV010000811.1:0-5424 GCA_040505915.1 Sedimenticola sp.
GAGAGCGCCCGACTGCTTGAGCAGATCAAAAGCGCACAGGAGGGAGCCGCAGCTATACGACCGGCGTGGATGAGGGGGCTTTAATCAGAACGGGCACTGTGTTCTTTGTGCTACTCCGTGCTCAATGCCATTAACTTAGGTGGAAAATTCCCCGTAAACTTCAGGCTTGTCATTCCCGCGTAGGCGGGAGTAGTGGTGCAGGGATGCACCGTTTACGGACCTAAGGATGGAATCCAGGGGACAGCGCTCCGTAGCGCTGGATACCCGCCTGCGCGGGTATGACGGGAAAGAGGGAAGTTCGACCACTGGGTTCCAACCTATGTAGGGATGACCACGGTATTAAGCTTAAGTTAATGACATTGACTCCGTGCTCTCTGTGATCCTTTTTGTAACTATTCAGCTCACCCATAAAATCCGCGTTTTCTGAGCTACAAAATAATCATTTGCACACATAAACTCGTATTATCATGCCTTTAAATCCTTAAATCGGCTCCGTACCGAAATCCTGAATACCACGGTTATGGTAGAGCAGAGGTGCTGTAGGAGCGAACTTGTTCGCGATGGACTACAAAACGTGCTCTTCGCGAACAAGTTCGCTCCTACGCCTGAGGTCTGGATTTCCGTGCTGAATAGTTACCTCTTTTTTTAGCAATACCTACAGATCGGGCCGCTCATCCTCGTCCATATCAAGAGAGGTAAGCAGCTGAAGCAGCATCTTTTTATGCCCCCTCTCCTCTTCTGCCTGGGCTTCGCAGAATGTTTTTATCGCCGCATCCTCAGCTTTCTCGGCCATTGACTCATAAGCTCGGTATGCCGCCTCCTCCATTGAGATGGCCATGTTCAGAACATCTTTCATCTCTCCATCGATGAGGATCTCCGTAACATCCTTGCGCAGGGTGGTCTCTACGTTGGCCTCCAGCTCCTCAATGTAGGCATAGGGATCGAAGCCGCTACTGAAGGGTGTGCCCCTTACTTGATCGGCAACGGCTTTAGCATGCCCCTCTTCCATATCGGCAAGCTCAATAAACAGCATTCTGGATTCGTCGTTATGGGTGATCTCAGAAGCGAGGGCGTAAAAGGCCGACGCCTTGACCTCATGGCTGAGGATTGTCTTGAGGATCTCGGTGGGATTTTCCATTGTCAGCTTCCTTTATTGTTTGAACTAATGAGTAAAAGTCTAGCACTTCCCGCGGAAATCAGTGTGGTGGAAAGATAAGGCCACCCCCCCGAATGGGGAGCAGCCATCACATTATCACTCTTCAGCAGGTGCTTCGAAGGAGAGAGAGGCCAGCTGTTTGTAGTAACGGAAGCGCTTATTTGCCTCTTGCTGTGCTTGTTCGGCAAGCACTTTGGCATCCTCCGGATGGGTGCGATAGAGCTGGCTGAAGCGGGTTTCGCTGTCCATGAACACTTTCAGACCGATGGAGGGCTCCTTGGAGTCGAGTTGCAGTGGATTTTTTCCCTTCTCCGCCAGTCGTGGGTCGTAACGGAACAGCGGGAAGTGTCCGCTGTTGACCGCCTTCTCCTGGGCCTGGTGGTTGGTGGTCAGATCGATACCTTGGGCAATACAGGGGGAGTAGGCGATGATGATGGAGACACCATCATAAGACTCCGCCTCCTGAAACGCCTTGAGAGTGCGAACATCCTTGGCGCTGTAGGCAACCTGGGCGACGTAGACGCTCTCATAGGCCATGGCGATCATGCCGAGATCCTTCTTGCGGGTCGGCTTGCCGCCAGCGGCAAATTTGGCGACAGCACCCTTTGGTGTCGCTTTGGACATCTGCCCACCGGTGTTGGAGTAGACCTCGGTATCCAGCACCAGGATATTGACGTTCTCGCCACTGGCGAGGACGTGATCAAGGCCGCCGTAGCCGATATCGTAAGCCCAGCCGTCACCACCAAAGATCCAGACACTCTTCTGTGCCAGGTTGTCAATTACCGAATCCAGGTTGCGGGCATCTTCCGAGTCCACTCCCTTGAGCTTCTCTTTGACCTCCTCCAGGCGACCACGTTGCTGAAAAATCCCCGGTTCAGTCGACTGGTCGGCATTAACAACAGCCTCCACCAGGTCACCACCGATCTGCTCCTTCATCCCTTCCATCAATATCCGGGCATAGTCAGCCTGGCGGTCGATGGAGAGGCGGAAGCCAAGACCAAACTCAGCGGTATCCTCAAACAGAGAGTTGTTCCAGGTCGGGCCGCGGCCCTCTGCATTGGTGGCATAGGGGGTGGTTGGCAGGTTACCACCGTAAATGGAGGAGCAGCCGGTGGCGTTGCCGATCACCATGCGGTCACCGAAAAGCTGCGTCGCAAGGCGAATATAGGGCGTCTCGCCACAGCCGACACAGGCACCGGAGAACTCAAACAGAGGTTCAGCCAGCATTGCCGTTTTCATGGTGGCCCAGTTGATCTTGCTGCGATCATATTCGGGCAGACTGAGGTAGAAATCCCAGTTCTTCACCTCCTCTTCAAGCAGCGGCGGCAACGGCATCATATCAAGCGCCTTATGCTCCGGATTCTGCTTATCAACCGCTGGGCAGATATCGACACAGAGGATACAGCCGGTACAATCTTCCGGTGCCACCTGATAGGAGATGTGCTCACTCTCCTCGAAGGTCTTACCCTTGATTTTGATATGTTTGAAGGTCTCCGGTGCATTCTCGGCCAGGGCAACATCGAATACTTTGCTGCGAATCGCGGCATGAGGGCAGACAAATACACACTTGCCACAGTAGATGCAGAGCTCCTCATCCCACACCGGAATCTCACGGGCGAGTGTGCGTTTCTCCCATGCAGCACTGTCCAGAGGCCAGGTGCCATCTGCCGGGATCAGGCTTACAGGAATGCTGTCACCGCGACCGGCTATAATTTCACCTGTGACTTGGCGAATAAAGTCGGGGGCGTGGTCAGGAACCGGGGGACGCACCACAATGTCGGAGGAGACCTCTGAGGGGATCTCAATCTGGTGCATGTTGGCGACACTGGCGTCAATCGCCTGGTAGTTCTTCTCAACCACCGCAGCACCCTTCTTGCCATAGGTTTTCTCTGCCGCCGCCTTGATTTTGGCGATCGCCTCCTCGCTGGGAAGGATGCCGGAGATGGCAAAAAAGCAGGTTTGCATGATGGTGTTGATACGCCGCCCCATGCCGGTATCGGCAGCCACCTTGTAGGCGTCGATAGTGTAGACCCTGAGTTTCTTGTCGATGATCTGCTGCTGCATCTTGCGCGGCATCGCATGCCACACCTTGTCAGGCGTCGCCGGGGAGTTGATCAGGAATACACCACCCGCTCGCGCCTTTTCGAGCATATCGTAGCGATCCAGGAAGATCGGCTGATGACAGGCAACGAACGCGGCTTGGTCGTCCGCAATAAGGTATGACGAGTGAATTGGATCGGGGCCGAAACGCAGGTGCGAGACGGTAACAGCCCCCGCCTTCTTTGAGTCATAGACAAAATAGCCCTGACCATAAAGCTCGGTGCCCTCACCGATAATCTTGATTGAATTCTTGTTGGCGCTGACGGTGCCATCGGCACCCAGGCCGTAGAAGACACACTGGGTCACCTTGTCGGTGTCGATGGTCTGGAAAGCCGGATCCCAGTCGATGCTGGAGTGGGTAACATCATCGATAATACCGACGGTAAAGCTGTTCTTCGGTTGTGCCTCGGAGAGTGCATCAAAGACGCCCTTGGCCATCGCCGGGGTGAACTCTTTGGAGGAGAGACCATAGCGCCCGCCAACCACTTTCGGCATGTTGGCAAACTTGGCTCCGTCCGCGCTCATATGAGTCGCCAACGCCGTGATCACATCCTTGTAGAGAGGTTCGCCATCGGAGCCGGGCTCCTTGCAGCGATCCAGCACCGCGATCTTTTTCACTGATGTCGGCAGGGCCGCAATCATATCCTCTGGTGAGAGGGGGCGGTAGAGGCGCACTCTCAGCATGCCGATCTTTTCGCCTTCCGCGACCAACCGCTCCACCGTCTCCTCAACAATGTCGGCGGCAGATCCCATAAGGATGACGACCCGTTCAGCATCATCTGCACCCAAGTAGTCGAAGAGGTGGTATTGGCGACCGGTCAATTCGGCAAAACGATCCATTGCCCCCTGCACCATTTCGGGTGTCTTGGCATAGTAGACGTTGACGGTCTCACGCCCCTGGAAGTAGACATCGGGATTCTGTGAGGTACCCCTGATCACCGGATTGTCCGGGCTCATGGCACGGGCGCGGTGATCGCGGATCAACTGATCCGGAAGCATCGCCCGCATCACATCATCTTCCACGAGTTCAGCCTTAACCACCTCATGGGAGGTGCGGAATCCGTCGAAGAAGTGGATAAAGGGAATGCGTGACTCCAGGGTCGCCGCCTGACTGATCAGCGCCATATCCATCACCTCTTGCGGATTGCATGAGGCGAGCATGGCATAGCCGGTGGCGCGGGTGGACATGACATCGGAGTGATCACCGAAGATGGAGAGCCCCTGAGCGGCGACGGAGCGGGCAGCCACATGAATGACCGACGGCGTCAGCTCACCGGCAATCTTATACATGCTCGGGATCATCAGTAACAGACCCTGGGAGGAGGTAAAGGTGGTGGTCAGCGAACCGGTCTGAAGAGAGCCGTGACAGGTCGCGACGGCACCACCCTCATGCTGCATTTCGACAACCTGGGGAACGATGCCCCAAAGATTGGTTCGGCCCTTGGAGGAAAACTCGTCACTCAACTCACCCATACCCGAAGAGGGGGTAATGGGGTAAATAGCGATAACTTCATTGGTCTTGTGGGCGACGTGGGCTGCAGCATCGATTCCATCGATGGTCACCATTTTGGGTTTAGACATCTCAGCCTCCAGGGCCATAAAAATTAAAGAGTTAGATTCAAAATTTAGCCTGCCCCTAGTTTATAGGCGCGCATTGAGCGCGGGCAAAATAAACCAGAGGTGAGTGTTAGTTACAGAGGGCTCAAAAAAATCTATAGTTTGTATTTAAAAAACCAATACATAAGCCAAGTTATATTGAATAAACCCCATAATACACAAAAACCATGGCGAACAACATGCCAAACAGCGGGTTATCAGCCCGATTTTTTTACCCCGATAGTGCACACCCTGAACATGAAGGAGATGGCTTGGGCATAGAGAAAGGGGTGACTAAAACTCCTGTGGCATCTCAGCCAAATCTTCCGCCCAGAATACCGGGCCGTCGATGCAGACATAGGTCGAACCGATGTTACAGCGACCGCACTTACCCAGCCCGCATTTCATGCGGTTCTCCAGAGTGGTGACCATCTGATTCTGCTTAAAGCCCAGTCGTTCGAGTGCTTCAAAGGTGTATTTGATCATGATCGGCGGGCCGCAGACGATGGCAATGGTGTTGTCCGGCTCGGGTGCAAACTCGTTTTCCAGGATGGTGGGGACAAAGCCGACGT
>JBEVXV010000812.1:0-4598 GCA_040505915.1 Sedimenticola sp.
GTGTGCTTTCTTTCCCCTCACACTGCACGACCAGAATACACGATCTTCAGTTTTGCGCTGTAATTAATGTTAAATAATGTAATAACATGAAATATCATTTACATACATGAGTTATGAGTGGTCGAATATACGTCGTTTTCATACATGACAGTTGGCAGTCATAAAAGTGGTCGCATACATGTACATGTATAATCATGTCGTTTTCATGCATGACAGTTGGCAGTCATAAAAGTGGTCGCATACATGTACAATCATGTCATTTTCATGACCGAAAATGACCTCCAAAACATGTTATTGTCTTATAAATACTCACCCTAATTGTATATGTGTAGCCTTTACTGCTGATAAGTTTCCGACCCCCGCGCTTTGTGCCGTTCACTACCTCCTCGAACGTCTCCGCCGTGTCCTCTGGAATGTCGTCGTCGAGTGGTGGATCCAGGAGCGACCTAAAATATATATAATATAATATTATAATGTTTCAAATCAATAAATATCACGATACTGAGACTGGATTGATATGATTTGAGTACGGTTTTGTGATACCTTCAACAGGGAGGTCATATACAGACGGGGATTGGAATAGTTGTTGTTGAATTTTACTATAATTTCAAATTGGTGAAAGTTTCACAAGTTTCGACGCCATTTATGGAAATTTCGAACTTTTCGAAATCATTTATAACAAGGTACAAGCTCGTCATACATGTACGTACCTTTCAATTACTGGGTCAGGACGCACAAACTCACGATCAGGTACGTTGAAGGTAACGTCCTCGATCTGAGCAGTGGGTGGTGGATTGACGGAGTCCTCGGCGACCTGTGTGTCGGTGAGATTCGGGCGCATGTCCACATCGTTGACAAATTCCATGGAAATGTCGTCGTCGATGTGTGGGACAACGGGCAGTGTCGGCACCCATATGTCGAACGTCCTGTCGTTTCTGGAGGGCGAATGAATCGCAGAAGCGTCAAACACTGGTGGGACATCATCGTCTATAGCAGTGGAGTTGACAATCTGAATAATATAAGGTAAACACAAATATAATAAATGAGTTTTTAAAATTTGACGTCATTTGCAGAAAACATTTCTAAATCATTTGCGGCAAATAACACACATGCGACAATACAATTAATTATACACTATTATTAAAGATTTTCAATTTTTAAAGTTTGACGTCATTTACAGAAAACATATATGATTTACAAAATCATTTACGGCAAATAACGGACATCATGCACAAGCGACCATAAAAAACTAATTACGAAAATAATTCTACAAAATTATAAGATATATTTCATTATGACAGACGGGAACACACATGCAGCGGAAATATATTCAATAACGGCAAAGTTTTATTATACATTTAAATTATATCAGGACTTACCTCAGTCTGGCAGTTTTTACAATTCCAGTTGATGTTCAAGTCGCCCCGAGTCATGCGTTTGTAGTCTTCAGACGACACGCCTGTAAGAAGAAATAAGTAAGAGATGTAGATACAAATTTACAATATACAATATACAAGCGTATACATACAGACAGACACGTACAGTGTGCACAAATAGCTATGTCATACATGTTCATTTCATTTGGTGACAACCATAATATACATGTATTATCCATGTCTCTGAACTGCATGTGTATACACTAACATAGTTACAAATTTGCAAGTATATGTCGTCATATACAGGATACTTGCCACATTATTAAACAATGAAACAAAATATTGTATTATAATATATAAGTTACTTACCAGTTCCACACTTTCGGTGCTGCCAGAGGCCACAGCTGTCACATGCCAGAGCATGCATACGAGCAGATACTATCTTCGCACACGATACACAATGTGATACCATGATGAACTTGTACTGAGATTGCTGTGGATGTACACGTATATATGCCGGTTTCAGGATGACAGGACTCGTATTGAAGCTGAGATAAAGCCCACAAACAGCTAGGCGTGCAAGCCAGCGTGCAAGCCAGCATCACAAATGAGTGATTCAATCAAAATACTGGCATGAATTAGACTGATTAGATCGCTAAGTGATTAAGTAATTACGCTAAACACGCGTCCAATATCAAATATTATTACAGGTAAGCCGCCCATAGTATGATTAGCCAATTATCGAATGCTCGCGGGAGGTGTGAAAAACATGCTACTATTAAAATTGCTTAGTTGACGAAACCACCAGACCCCACTGACCCTGTTTACTCTATGTTGCTTTGTAGCCGAACTTGTTAATTGACGAAACCACCAGCACCCGGAAAATTCCTCAGCATATACTAAAACTATTCCGCATATTCTCATGTCTATAGAGTGTTTTTGTAAGTTTACTAGAATTTAACCAACTAATCCCATGCTTATATAGTATTTTTGTATCTTATTGAGGTGTTATTGTGATATTTTTCGAACTTTTCGAAATATTTCTCTAAGTGTCTAGATCCCCATTTCATATAAACAAAACAAAGGAAATTCCCACTCGGGGAAAGGTATTATTATTTCCTCATAACCTTTAACTAACCCACCCTATCTGTTAACCTTTCCAGGTTAACAGATACAAAGACTAGATATTTAATTATTTTTATTAGTTAGTTACCCTTCTAAACAATATATAATTGACTAGGATAGCACTTATTTGGACCCTAAAAAACCTCAAAACATAACAACGAAAACCGGACTCGCCCAGTTCTCGCTGCTACATTTTGTGCAAATTTCACCATTTATGACCGTCAAATACATACATTTCCACCATAGTTAAAAAATATTTGTTATTAAATTGTCAAACTGATAGAACATTACTTTCATAAACATACGGAATAATATTTGAATAAATAACAGAAATTAAGTTATTTGAGACATTAAAAATCGAGAAATATAAACAAAACAAAGAAAATATCAGCCAGTCAAAACCCGTTTGTAAACGGCGCTCTGATTGGCTGAATTTCAATCCGGTTTTGGACACAAAATTTTCACTTTCTGGAAGTAAATTATCAACCAATCAAATCACATCTCTATTTGTAAGCGACTTCGCGATTGGATAATTTTCAATCCGCTTTCTAGATCAAGCTTTTCAACTTTTATTAGTAATTTACCTCTGCACAAATCTCACAGCATATGCGGAATTGCATTCCGCATTTTGATCCCGTGTTTTAAATAGTAACTTAGACGTTTGACAACACACTAATACCATATATTGCAAATTATCGTGGATAGGAAGTGTAATTAACCCCATGTTTATATAGTGCTTTGTATTTTAATGAAGTGGTATTGTGATATTCTATGAACATATGAATAATTTGTGAATCATCATAACAAAGTAAAACTAAACAAAATGGAAACTCCAAATCCCGCAAATAAGAGAGGGGGGCAAGGGCGCTCCCCGGTATCATCCGGTGGGGCCTCACCCTCAAACAAAAAGGCTAATGGAAAAGCCGCAAACGGTGCTCCAAGCACTCAGAATCTATCCCAGGCCAAATCTCAGACTCAGGCCAAATCTCACACCCAGGCCAAAGCTCAAACCCAGGCTCAAACTCAGGCCAGTAAAAACGAAACCACCAACAATGATGAGGTAGAGGTCCTCCTTGCCTTCGGCCCTAGGACCGTTAGCACTCTGGACGTACAAGCAGATATAAAAGTCCACATGGGGCAGGGTATCTGCCAAAACCAAATAAAATGCACCTTGGCCAGATGGGTAGGGAAAAATGTAGTCAAGGTCACGGTCCCTGCGAAATGGGACCACAAACTGCGACTATACAAAATAGGGCCGCACGGGCACAAGGTCAGCCCACTCACAAACAGTAAGAAAGTACGTAAAACTTTGGCCCGAAAACAATCAAACCAATCTGTAAAAACAGTTAAAGGGGTGATCCAGCACCCAGACCTGTCCTTTCAAGTCCCAAAAGAAGACAAAAATAATGAAAAATTGCTAACGGCACTAAACGCCAGGCAAAATGGGATCATTGCAGCCCACCAACTAGGACAAGATAAGAGTACTATCTTGGCTACATTTGATAGGGAAACACTGCCCCTCAGTGTGATACCTGCAACATGCATTAATGAGGGGAAGAGCCTGACCGTCATGGTGACAAAACAAAAACCCGTCCGCTGCACTGGGTGTCAACAACACGGACACACAGCAGGTGCCTGCCCCACAGGCATAGTCAGTTGCCCCTACTGTGGTTACAACCACAAATATAATGAATGCCCCGTGAAGAAACAGAAGTATCACTATCAGTGCAGGAACTGCTATGATAGTGGTTACAATTACAGGGGGCACGGGGCATTCGACGACAGATGCCCCGTGTTCTGGGACTATCTCGCTTTCCTTGAAAGCGAACAGAAACGCAGGGACGCCTTGCGCAGAAAAATAACTGCGCAGGTCGTCTCAAACATTACAACTGCCACAAAACACACAACAATAACTGGTGCCGCCGAGGCAAACAAAATAAACAAAATAAACTCTAACCCTAACCCACAGGTACAGGTACCAGAAAGACACATCACAAAACCAAAATCAAGCTTAACAGACAACATATATACGGCCCAAACAGTTAAAATGCAACCGCCCCGCGCAGTGGCAAGAAAAACAAATATTACCTCCTCCAA
>JBEVXV010000813.1:0-5446 GCA_040505915.1 Sedimenticola sp.
CTCAGGCCCAAGACGAAAATATTGGAAAATCGCAAAAATGCCGTTTTTAAGCATTTTACCGCTAAACAATTTGATATGATGAATTGTTCAAATAACCTAAGAAAATCAGTTGCCGGTGACACAGGGCTATCATGCAAAACCCACAGGAGTAAAACTAAACCAGTAAAAACATCCTCATTGCTGTTTCACTGAAGTTTCACAACCTAGGAAAGTTTCTTAATGAAAGTGGAGCTGACATTCAAACCACCGTGAAATCTGATTGAATCTATTCTACTGCATGATGATCTATCCTACATTCTTGCACCCCTTGCCTGAAGCTTGGCATTGACAGTAAGGGCAGCACCTGATGCCACGCTTCCCGCAGGAACAACGTTTTGTTGCACATGAAGTGCATGTGCATGGCATTGGAAAGTGATCTGGCAGCAAAATTTGATCCCGCACTGGACGCAGTAGGCCATCCTGTTCAAAGAAACCGAAGTCTTTGGGATCAAGATGTGGATTATCCAAACAGTGTGTCTGCATGTACGACACATAGACAGCCCTCTGAATATGGCCTCTGATCAATCTGCTGGTTGGTGGAAGGTCTAGGATTGTTTTGGAACTGTGGTGGAATACGTGGTATCTGAGGTGGTCCATTGTTTGACAATCACTTGGAGCTTTCAATGGATAGACCTGCACCAGAAATTCTTCCACTAGGTTGAAATCTGTATCATATGGATTCCTGGCAAAGTTCTGGAGAAATTTCTCAGGCTTGGCTTTCAAACCCGCCGCTTTCGTTCCGAATTTACTTGTTGAGTCACATCCAGTCAGGTGATGAAGTGGGATGATAACTTTGCACTTCTCTGGGCCCATTCTAGTTGCCAACGTATGGAGGGGAATATATCTTGTGGTGGCTGCAATGCCAGCCTTTATCCACAATTCCTTTAACCCATGTGCCTTCATAATACTCCAGTGATGCAATCCAAGAACTACCACATCTGTGTCATTAGAAAGCAGAACAACTCGTTCTGCCCCGCAGTTGGTAGCATTAAGTGCATGTGGGATTGTTCTCACATCGGCTTCTTCAATGTCGAGATCCAAATCTGGCACAGGGGTTTGGTCACTGCCATTGAAAATGCCCTGACATGGGTCAATATTGGGTGAGAATCCAATTCCACTCAAAACGATATCAGTCATTGGCCTTGTGTGTGCTAGTACATAGTTTCTCAAGAGTCCCTGGAGCTTTGACTTGTTCGCAGATGATGCCCAGAAAGCGTCCATAGAAACTGGCAGTGGTGTCTCTTCACAAATGACATTCAAATCAATTGGACTGCACCTTTGTCTTCTCTGACGTTCACTGTCTTTTACGGAGCCTTCCACGTATGTATCGAAGACGAAGTCAATACGATTGGAATCTTTACTCAGTCCATATGCCATCTGTAGGAACCGTGCACAAAGATCTCCAAACGTCTTCAAGGATGATGTGTTAATTTGGCGTAAACAACACATCACATCAACGATGCTAGCAGTTTTCACTTTTTTCCATTCATCTGGGGGCAGATAGTCTTTCTTCTTGTCTAAATGCTCATCCTCCAAGCCTTTGCAAAGTTCACTTTTATTTGGCTTCGACATAAGTCCTTTCTCATCAAACAGGTAGCTTTTCTCAATTAAGTCATGCCTCAGCAGTTCCTTCATATCATAATTTCTCACTCTAGCAATGTCAAATATCTTTTGAGCTTTAGCAAGTTTTTTGCTTTCCTGTTCTCCAACCTGCTGCTTTCCTTTCTCTGGTTTCATTGATTTGAATGTCTTCAAGTTATTCCTGTGGATTGGGTCAAACAGTGATTTTTCCTTTTTGACCAACCGTTCACGGCGGAACTTGTCATAGAGATCGCTGGATTTCGTCATGAAATTCAGAAGGTCATCACGGATTTCACTTGACACAATTTCTTGGGTAAGAATGTTGTGCAACTTTGGCTGCTCCACCTGAATGTCTGCTTCAGACACACCTGCTGGGTTTTCATTCTGTTTGATGTATTCTATTACATCACGAGCTAACTTTTCAGAGTTCAACGTAGCCGAGACATTGAACTCATGACCAACTGTAAGTTCAGTACTTGGGAGTGAAACACCACTGATCTGCCGTTGAATATTGACCACTGCCAACATTTCATGATATATTATCTCCCACTGAGCAACGAATTTCTTCTTCTTGGTGCTACCTATGATTCCACAGGCACTCTTCTGTGACCTATTGATGGTCTGTTCTAGGCACATGTCAGCTCCAATCGCATTGAACTTTCCAGCAGTCCTCTTTATGCTGAACTTTCCGGCAGCAAAGTTCTCATACACGTCTGGTGCATCCTTCTGCAGTCTCCGCATATCCTCCAAGTAGACTGATGCCCATCGGTAATAGTTGGTGCGGTCACATCCTGCAAAGATTGGCAGGGCGGACTGGATGCTTTGAAGGTGTAACTGCCAGTTCCCCTCCCGGTCTGCTCTGACGAGGTCCTTAAGGATAGAAACCATCTCAACGAATGTATCCCAGAAGACAAAGGTCTCAGAGTTATTCCGTAGATCTGACCGAAAGGCATTGAAGTCATCGATCATGCGCGAGGAGTCTACAAATCTATCAAGAAGACGTTTGCTCCGCTCTCTGTCTTTTTCAGACACTGCATCTTTTAGTAGCTTCAGCATCTCCAGTTCATCCATGTAAGCTGACGTACCCTTGCAGTGAAAGAACCTCGCCCACTGTAATATCTCAATGCTCTCAGCCAAAATCATCAATCCTTTCAATGAACGAACATAATGTGAACCATCTATGACAGATCGTACTACATTAGGACCAAAAGCCTTGGACTCTGTAAGGATAGTTTCCGCCCCACTTCCATCTATGAACTTTCCTATTGCACCCATGAGCACCTTTATCAAGTGAAAGGACCCTAAAACTAAGACTATGTTTTCAAATTCCTGTGGGTTTTGCATTGTAATTTGTCGAGCAAACTGATAGACCCCCTCGTCACATGCCACCGGGAGGTGGGTCTGCTCTAGTTTCCCAAGAATTTCCTGGAAGTTTTTTAACGCAGTGTACACCGTTGCATGTTGTGTTACTGGATAGGGTAGTACCGGTAAGAACCCTACTATCTTTACAGGAAGGTTCTCATTAGTGACCAAAGAGTTAAAGGCACTCCAGGACGGCATGGTCTGCTTTTCACAGGTCTCACCGACCTCATCATCACGCAGGTCCATCCTACCTACTACCCAGGCTACATCCTTTGCCCTAACCTGCTTATATTCACCCTCATTCATCTTGAAATGCTCCTCAGGAACTTCATACAAGGTTGAAAGAGTTGGTTTCTTTGATACCTTGTAGTATTTCCTGAGAACCTGGCAACTTAGTTCTTCTTTAAATTGCCGATCCCTGTGTGATACATTTGTCTCTGACCTTTTGGGCTTACCATTCATAGTTTCAGGTTTGTCCTGCATTAGGACCATTACCGTATCATGGCTACCCCCTATACCCGACAACGTGGCTTCCTCGTGATCAAAATTATCGAAAGCCCCCATGGTAAACTGTTTACTATCAAAATTACTAGGAAGAGGGACCCCACCCTGACTGGATTCAATAACATATGATGCCATGTCAGAATGATAACGCAGGATTTCATCGTAACTTACCGCCAGCCCAAACCTATTGAGACTTGCTACCAATAATTTGGACCTACAGGCATTGTAAACGGCTTCAGAATTCAGCATATGAAGGGGGGTACGTTTTCTACCATTGTTCAAAATGAAAAATATCACTTGGAACACAGACAAGATCTTATCATGCTTATCAGTTTCTGAGTCAATTTTAGAGTCTTCCAGATTTGCCTCAGCGCCTTCTCCATCATCACAATCAATATCAACATCAAACAATCCTGAGAAGAAATGTCCAACCTGATCTGGAAGGACTATAGCATTGTAAGCATCCTCTAATTCAGTAGAGTCACAAAATTTGTCATCAAGTTCAAAGTCATGTTTCATAATGCACTGCCGTAACAACCTGCCGCAACGTTTCAAAACATCTGCGTTCAAGTCACAATCATTTCCACCTGACATGCCTGATTGTACCTGCGGTGTATTAGCACCCACTCTGAAAAACATAGTGGGCAACCTACTAGAACCTGGAGGCGAAAAGAATGACAACTCTTTTTTGTACACACTGATTAGGTACATTTTCACATCTCTGTTTGTGAACTTGTAGTTCAGTTGCTTTTCATTAGAAGACATGTTGCAACGATCGGCTACAAATGACAGGTCGTGACATTTCCCAGAGTACAATCCAGGTTCTATATCTTTCAATACATCCTGAAATATATCCAACTTCCGCTGACCAGCTGCTTGCGACCCTGAGAGTTTTTCTCCTTTTCTTATATAGTTCCGAATACATGTCTTATGGCTATACAGGTCAGCTCCGAATACTGCATTTGCATCCTGCAAGTCTGAAGTTTTGGTATATACCTCGTCCTGCAGAAGCAAAGCTGCTTTCAGGAAGGCATCAGCCCTCCCTTTTTCTGAGATGCGATATTTTGAGTAATCATTGTTGTGTTTGGCATTTCCACATATCACACACTTTTGTGAGAAAATGTCAACATCATCAGTCTTACATGCAGAGTCTCTAGACGCAGTTGATGATCTCCTAGACCTAGAATCTGAGTTAGATGAGCCCTGCTGTGTACTTGGATCAGGAGATTCGGGACGACTACAGCCTGCTAACCCAATCCTATCAAGGGTCTTTTTCAGAGTATATTGTTTATAACATTCATTACTAACATGGTAAACAATTTTACTATTGTCGACCTGCCGAAGTCTATCATACACAACATCCTTTCGAATAGATGCTGCTTGAACAATCCGTTCTGTGCCCGTATCACTGCCTGTAGTATTAAGGTGTGGCTGATCCGTCTGACAAATGATGCATTTTTCTATATCAACAGGTGGATGTGGGCTTGGTGATGGTGCTGATCTCCTCAAGCGTTTAGTTGGTAAACTAGCCATCTCACACATGCACAGTCACCTGAAATCAACAGAGAAAATTTTCAATGCACCGTGAACCAACCCAGTAACCTCATTACCCCACCACTGACTCACTGATTCTCAGGCCCCAATGGCCCAATGCACAGGGAGTAAGGTCAGGTCACAGGCAGTAGGATAAAAACCTCTGAATGATAAGCTGAAATACGTTCAACACCATTCATTCAGCGCCTACCTCCTACCCCATTCCCCCTGCCCCTTACCCCCAGGGACCCCCTGTTCCCCTCTAAACAGACATTATGACAAGTTTCTTACTATTTAATCCTGTGTTTTATAAAGATTTAGGGGGTTTATCTCTTTTGATACACTTTCAAACAGCCCACATAACTTGCCTAAAATCTTGAAAAATTGCATTTTTGCCATTTTTTCGATATTTTGACTTGAAAATAAA
>JBEVXV010000814.1:0-7875 GCA_040505915.1 Sedimenticola sp.
CTGGGTCGAAAACGGCGAAATCCAATACCCGGTGGAGGAGATCACCATCGCCGGAAATATGAAACAGATGTTTGAGCAGCTGGTCGCCGTCAGCCGGGACATCGATCCCCGTGGCAGCATCCGCACCGGCTCCTGGTTGATCGAATCGATGACCATCGCCGGAGAATGAGGCTGGCTTGGCGGGTTTTTCCCGCCAATGGGGTAATAGGGCTTGACGTAGTCAGTGCAACGTCCTTTGCGGCGAGGGCACCGATCCTTGCCTCCCTTTTATGCGCTCGACCTCAAGTAATGGGATTTGGCGGTAACTTCTCAAAAACTCCGTGCCATAGGGGTACAGTAACACCTAACAGTTATCCATCTGCACTGGGGTATTGAGAAATTACATTTGGCAGAGATAAATCTGTTAAAATCCGCCGCCATGCTCAAGTTCGATCACCTCACACTCCGACGCGGCACACGTCAGCTCTTTGCTGATGCCAGCTTTACTATCCATCCGGGACAACGGGCGGGGTTGACCGGTGCCAACGGCACAGGTAAATCGAGCCTCTTTGCTCTGATCCGTAACCAGCTACACGCCGATGAAGGTGACTTCTACCGCCCCCGTGACTGGGTGATTGCTCATGTCGCCCAGGAGACACCGGCCGATGACCGGCCGGCCATTGACTATGTGCTCGACGGTGATGAAGGGCTTAGAGGGGTGGAGCGGGCGCTGGTAGAGGCGGAGGAGAATCACCAGGGTGAACGGGTGGCCGAACTGCATGGCCGACTGGAGAATATCGGCGGCTACACTGCCCGCTCCCGTGCCGCCCGCCTGATTCACGGCTTGGGGTTCAAACCGGGAGAAGAGGATCACCCGGTGAGCAGTTTTTCCGGTGGCTGGCGTATGCGCCTCAATTTGGCACAGGCGCTAATGTGCCGCTCCGACCTGCTGCTGCTGGATGAGCCCACCAACCACCTCGATCTGGATGCGGTGATCTGGCTGGAGCAGTGGCTCAAGGCCTATTCCGGCACCCTGCTACTGATCTCCCATGACCGCGACTTTCTCGATGCAGTCACCACCCATATCGCCCACATCGAGCAGGAGTCGATGGCCCTCTACAGCGGTAACTATTCGGCCTTTGAGCACACCCGGGCAGAGCGGCTGGCTAACCAGCAGGCGGCCTTTGAGAAACAGCAGCGCGAGGTCGCCCATATCCGCAGTTATGTCGATCGCTTTCGTGCCCAGGCGACTAAGGCGCGTCAGGCCCAGAGCCGCTTAAAGGCGCTTGAGCGGATGGAGCTGATCGCCCCCGCCCATGTCGACTCACCTTTTCACTTCGCCTTCAAGCCACCGGAGAAGTCACCCAATCCCCTGCTGCGTCTGGAAAAGGTGGATGTCGGCTACGGCGAGATACGGATCATTGAGCAGTTGAGCCTGGGCTTTTCACCCGGCGACCGTATCGGTCTGCTGGGTCCCAATGGTGCGGGCAAATCGACACTCATCAAACTGCTGGCCGGTACACTTCAGCTTCAAAAGGGTGATCGCGAGACTGCCCAGGATCTAAAAATCGGTTACTTTGCCCAGCACCAGCTTGATCAACTGCACCTGGACCAGACACCCCTGGAGCACTTGGCCCGCCTCGACCGAAAGGCGAGCGAGCAGTCACTGCGCAACTTTGTAGGCGGTTTTGGTTTTTCAGGTGAACGGGCCGATAGTCCGGTCGCCCCCTTCTCCGGCGGAGAGAAGGCGCGCCTGGTACTGGCACTGCTGGTCTATCAACGCCCCAATCTTCTACTACTCGATGAGCCCACTAACCACCTCGACCTGGAGATGCGCCACGCACTCAGTCTGGCGCTACAAAATTATGAGGGGGCCATGGTACTGGTCTCCCATGATCGCCACCTGCTGCGCACCACCTGCGATCAGCTGTTACTGGTGAATAACGGCCAGGTAACTGAATTCAAAGGCGACCTGGACGATTACCCTCGCTGGCTGGCCGAAAGAGAGAGGGGTGACCCGGTCAGCAACGATGAGGATGAAAAAGAGCATAGCGCCACCGCCCGCAAGGAGCGTAAGCGGCAGGAAGCGGAGCGGAGACGCCAACTCCAACCCCTGCGTAACAAGCTGAAAAAACTGGAACAGCAGTTGGAGCAGCTGAGTGACAACCAGGCCAAACTGGAAAGCACCCTGGCTCAAGCGGAAATATACGAAGAGCAGAATAAGTCCCAACTGAAAAAGTTGCTGACGGAGAAGAGCCGTGTCGATCGCAGCCTCAATGAAACGGAAGAGTCCTGGCTGCAGGTAAGCGAAGCGTTGGATGAGTCGGAGTCGCTGCTGTTGGGTAGTTGACTGAGAGTCTGCCCGGAAATCCAGAAACCGACCAGATCAGCACCTCGGAGCTTGTCCGAGGGGCGTTCATCACGAACAAGTTTGCTCCACACCAGATCACAGGGCGGTTGCACAGAACCATATAAAATAGAAAAGGGCCGATCAGCAACAGTTGCTGACCGGCCCTTTGTAACAGTGAAGCGGGTTCAACCCTACAGCAGGTAGACCCAGATCAAAGTACCCGCCGTTACAAATGCCATGACCGCAACGGCGGTCACACCACAGGTGAGGCAAATATTGCCCATTGTTCGTGATACTCTACTCATAACTATCCTCCTTTGGATAACTGAGGCCTAACAACCACGTTCACCAATACAGGTAATCACCGGCTCGAATAAACGCAAATAAATTCGTGACCACGCAACTGTCGACCAAACCATTTTTCATTACCCATCTCTGCTCTATTCTCTTGTGGAATTTAATGGGCAAAAACATCGTATAACACTTGCTATTCTGGCATAAAACTACGGAAAACCTAACCAGATCTGTACTCTATAGCAAATAGCCACACAACTTTCAATGTCAATCACACTCTGCTTATAAACGGATATAGGGGTGATTATTGCCGACAGGCCGCCAAACGCCGCTTCATTTCGGCTTCACCTAACTCCCGCAACAGCTTTATATTCCGTTGTGGAATCGAGCCGGGATCGGGATGGGAGGCCACGGCAGCCTCCAGATCATCCTCAAGAATCAGATGAAACATCGGGTAGGGTGAGCGGTTGGTGTAGTTGGCCGGATCACTCTCTGTGCTGCCGACAAAGCGATAGTCTGGATGAAAACCCACCACCTGAAGAGTGCCGGTGAGGCCACTCTCATCCAGCAGATGCTCCACTACAGCGAAGAAATCGTTGAACTCATCAAACTCATTCATCCCTTGGGAGAGAATCAGAAAACCGGTCTGCGCCACCTCCGCATCCATCTGCTGAAAGCGATCCAGAGCCTCCAGCATGTCGTAAAAGATCGCTGTCTCATCCTGGCCATCGGAGACTGTGTAGAAAATCCGTTTCTCATTCACCACCGGAGCGGCAAAGGGACAGAGGTTCAACTCCACCACCACACTCTTTATCCAGCACTCCGTGGCTGCTATTACCTCATCACTACCCATTTACCACCCCTATTGATTCACTGTAGCCACAGGATAGTCCACTAAGGCACAGCTTGTCCCCTGGAGTCTGCCTGAGAATAGAACGCCTAGTGCAAAATTACCGTTTTTTCCCATTTTACGCAGCACTTCCCTGTAGGAGCGCTTTCCCGAAGCGCGATGGGTAGTTGCATCAGGTTAAAATATAAGCGCCAATAGACACCCATGTGGCTCGCTTGATCTCATCTTTGACTGAATTTTATGGGTAGCCCAGGTATTTTCTAAATAACAGCTCAACTTATCCTATTGCAGGTCGCCTATAATTAGCGATAATCAATAAAACAATGTCACTATTCAGCTGGCACTCGGGTTCGGAGTCGATTGCCCACATCCATGTGAGTAATCGACTCCGAACCCAGGTAAAAATAGCCTCGTAACAGGGGCCGCTGAACAGTTACAAAACAACTAGACAAGCCGACGGAGAGAAAATAATGGAGATCATCCCCTATCTGAAATTGATGGTTCAGAAAAATGGCTCCGACCTATTTTTTAGTACCGGCGCGCCCCCCAACCTAAAGGCGGAAGGACGCACCATGCCGATTGGCGACACCCCCCTCGGACAGGGTGCAGTGCATACGCTTGCCTATTCGATCATGAGTGATGATCAAATCTCAGAATTTGAACGCACCATGGAGGCCAATCTAGCTATCTCCATGAGTGGTCTGGGGCGTTTTCGTGTCAACGTCTTTCGCCAACGCGGCGATGTCGCTATGGTAATTCGCTACATTAAAGGCGACATCCCCACCATCGATGAGCTTAGCCTTCCCCCCTCTCTGCGTGACCTGATCATGATGGCCCGTGGACTTATCCTGGTGGTCGGCTCCACCGGCTCGGGTAAATCGACCACCTTGGCATCAATGATCGACCATCGCAACAGCACCACCACAGGCCACATTCTCACTATTGAGGATCCGGTTGAGTTTCTTCACACTCACAAAAAATCGGTGGTCGATCAGCGCGAGGTAGGACTGGACACCCTCTCCTACGAGGTGGCATTGAAGAACGCTATGCGCGAAGCGCCGGATGTCATCCTTATTGGTGAAATCCGAGACCGCCAGACCATGTCACACGCCATCGCCTACGCCGAGACCGGCCACCTCTGTCTCTCCACTCTCCATGCCAACAACGCAAACCAGGCGCTGGACCGGATTGTTAACTTCTTCCCCGACACGGCCCATCACCAGCTCTACATGGACCTCTCACTCAACCTCAAGGCGGTAGTCTCACAGCGCCTGGTAAAGAGCAAGGATGGCAAGCGGGTACCTGCAGTGGAGATCATGTTACTCAGCAACTTTGTTGCCGAACTGATTCAGAAAGGGGATGTCCACGCCGTCAAAGAGGCGATGGAGCAGGGAACAGAGAGCGGCATGCAGACCTTCGACCAGGCCCTCCACCAGCTCTACAAAGAGGGTAAAATCACCTTGGAGGAAGCGCTGAGCAATGCCGACTCAAGAAACAACCTGTCGCTGAAGATCCGTCTCGCCGAGAGCGGGAGTGTGGAGACTGCCCACAACATGGAGATCAGTGAGAATGAATTTTTCTGAGTTTTAAATCTCAGAACAGAGTACACAGGGAAACGTATAACCACAAATAGCGTAACTTCTCGATAGTTCAATGCAACCGTCAAGAGGTCGACTGTTTGCAGACTCTTCTTTTCAGGACATTCAGCAGCAGGGATGCCGCTGAATGCCTACAGGGAGGTATTCATGGCGTCTCCTGAAAAGGAGGGACTGTAACCACAATCCACGGAATTATTGAGAAATTACCAGATTGCCAAGTATCACCTGAATGACAAATCCATTTGAAAGCATCTCCACCCTTGAATCACTACAGCAGCAGATCCAGGAGAACCCGGCTCTGCTGGTCTGGTTCACCGCCGCTGGCTGCAATGTCTGCCGTGACCTCAAGCCGAGGGTGGCTAAGATGATCGCTGCCGACTTTTCCCATATCACGCTGAAAGAGGTCAACTGCGATCAAGCGCGGGAGGTGGCCGCTCAGTATCAGATTTTTACCGTGCCCTCCCTGCTGATTTTTCTCGACGGTGCTGAGTTTATCCGTAAGAGCCGCAACTTCTCGGTGCCACAGTTGGCTACAGCGCTACAGCGTCCCTACAACCTTCTCTTTTCTGACTGATCACTGCGGCGATGAACAACTGGTATGTCTATCTCCTGCGCTGCCGGGACAACTCGCTCTACACCGGTATAACCACCGACCTCGAGCGCCGACTTCACGAACATAACCACAGCGCCAAAGGTGCCCGCTACACACGGGCAAGACGGCCCGTGGTGCTGGTCTACTGCGAGCAGGTTAAGGATCGGGCTAGCGCCTGTCGTAGAGAGTGGGAGATCAGACAGCTGAATGCCACCGCCAAAAGGGCACTGATTCAAACTGACACTGGCGGTTCGGTGTTAGAATAGTGCAGCAACCACACGGCAACAGATAAGAGCTTCAATGAGTCCACCTGACAACGACACTATCCCCTGCTGGATCTACCGTAGCAACCGCAAAGATGAGATGTATCTCTATCTTACTCAGGAGGATGCTTTCGATGAACTCCCCGAAGCGCTAATGAAAAGGTTCGGCACCCCTTCACTGGTGATGGAGCTAGCGCTTCACCCAGGGCGTCCGCTTGCCCGTGAAGATATCGATAAAGTACTTAATAGCCTGGATCAACAGGGCTATTACCTACAGATGCCACCCAACCTGGAGCCCGAACTCCACGATGGGAGTGACGGGCTCTAGCATGCGTGAAATCATCTTGTTAAACGTCACCGGCAAGGATCATCCTGGACTGACAGCGGCCCTTACCAACGTACTGGCCGATAACGGCGTCAATATCCTCGATATCGGCCAAGCGGTTATCCATGAGCACCTCTCCCTCGGGATGCTGCTTGAAGTACCTACCGAGGCACAGTCCGGCCCGGTACTGAAGGATCTGCTGTTTCAAGCCCATCAGCTGAGTCTGCAGATCAACTTCACCCCTATTGAGGAGGCTGAGTATGAACGTTGGGTCGGACTACAGGGTAAGCCACGCTATATTGTCACCCTGTTGGGACGCAAGCTGACCGCGCACAATCTCTCTCACATCGCCAAGGTGGTATCGAATAACGGCTTTAATATCGACGGCATCACCCGCCTCTCCGGCCGTTTCTCACTTAACCTGCCCAACAGCCATCGCCGTGCCTGCGTCGAGTTTTCCATTCGTGGCGAAGGGGATGATGTCGCTACACTGCGCCAGGAGCTGCTGGAGATCAGCCACACCAACGAGCTTGATGTGGCGTTTCAAGCCGACGACCTCTATCGTCGCAACCGGCGACTGATTGTCTTCGATATGGACTCTACCCTGATCCAGGTAGAGGTGATCGATGAGCTGGCAAAGGCGGCGGGTGTCGGTCAACAGGTAGCGGAGATCACTGAGTCGGCAATGCGGGGGGATATCGACTTCAAGGAGAGTTTCCGGCAGCGCATGGCTCTGCTCAAAGGGCTAGATGAGTCGGTACTGAAAGAGATTGCGGATAAGCTGCCGATTACCGAAGGAGCGGAGCGGCTGATCTCCAACCTGAAGCGGATGGGTTACCGCGTTGGCATACTCTCCGGCGGCTTCACCTACTTTGCGCGCCACCTGCAAAAAAAACTGGGGGTGGACTGCATCTCCGCCAATGAGCTCGATATCCGCGATGGGTGCCTCACCGGCGAAGTGACCGGTGAGGTGGTGGATGGTGCCAAGAAGGCAGAGCTGCTACAGAAGATGGCCGCCGAGATGGGTATCAGCCTCCAGCAAGCCATTGCTGTCGGCGACGGTGCCAATGACCTGCCGATGCTCAGCATCGCTGGCCTGGGTGTCGCCTTCCACGCCAAGCCGGTAGTGCGTGAGAACGCGCGCCACGCCATCTCCACCCTCGGTCTCGATGGCATTCTCTATCTGCTGGGTGTTCGTGACCGTGAGGTGCATTGAACCTCAGGAGCCTGTCCTAGATTTCGCAGTTGACCGCTCCATTCTGGTAACTTCTCAATAACCCAGTGCAGATGGATAACTTTCAGGTGGGTGCAGTGACACCTTTTCAGAACGTACAGCAGCAGGGATGCTGCTGTGAGCGTACAGGGAGGTATTCACCGCGTCTCCTGAAAAGGTGTTACTGCCCCCCTATGGCACGGTTTTTTTAGAAATTACCCAATTGGAGCGGTCAATTGTGGTTTCTAGTATTAATCTTCTGCAGTTTGCGAAACAGGGTGCGCTCACTGACACCCAGCTTTTCCGCCAGCTCTTTTCTGTCACCACTAAAACGGGCCGAAACCTCTGCCAGATATCGCTGCTCAACCTCTGATAGTGGGTAGATAGCAAAGTCTGGCGGCGGATCCTCCC
>JBEVXV010000815.1:0-5878 GCA_040505915.1 Sedimenticola sp.
AAACGTGTTTCGGTATGCAAGTGACTTTCCGCTGCTGGCCTCCACAACCGACAGGAATACCGCCGATTATGTCGCCAGATGAGGAGAGTGCAGAGTCCGAAGTTGGGCAATGTCCGTAAAAGCAGGATATGCAGGTGCTCAAAAACAGAAAACACAGACCAGTTTTGACTGAAGCTTAGCGACATATAGATCAAGGTAACTAATCGTTGGTGGGATATAAATACAAATATGTAGGAGTTGTCTCCCTTATCACATTATACCTTTTAGAAACTTGGTTTCAATATATGCAATAAGCTATACACATGTATGTATGGTACGGTATTAACAATTTATGGGAATATAGTGTGGAGTTTTGGACGTGTAATAGTAATATGATGACATTTCCTTGTATTCAAAGATACTAATATTAAGAAGCAGTTTTTGTGCAGCTATACTGCTCCGACCATGGCCGAAAAATGCATACACGGCATAAGTCACTCGCAACTGGATCCGATAAGCGACGGAAACACCCTCGGTCACGGATTCAGCTACGGAGAAAGCCGAGTGCGGATTTCGGCAATGTCCGTCAAGCAGATGAAGCCGGTGTTCCCTAAACACGGGATATATACGACGAGGGGAGAAGTGTAGAGACTATCTCACATTGCGATTTCAAATGTGCGGTATTTATACGTTTGGTTGACTGATGAAATTTAGTTGAAAGTATTCATAATTATTTGGACGAAAGTTGACAGATTAAATAGAGTTTTTTTGTTAGTTGTCTGTAACAATTGCTGAAATTTTAATATATTGGGACGAGCATAATAATATTTTGCAAGTAAGTTTTTTCTATCATTTAACAAAAGTGGACATTCGAGAAGGTAGTGAAATTCATCACCGATTGTGTTCATGTTACATTTATTACATTTCCTTTCTGATAATTCGATGTTATTCCACCGTCCTGTTTCTATTGGTAATTTGTGATTGGTTGTTCGAAATTTAATTAATGGTATGTGTTTAGATTCTGGTAGTCTCACTAGGTATTTTTCAAGCGTAATGTTTTCTTTAAAGATTTGATAGTTCCTTCCTTTCGATGACTGTGTCAATAGATTGTTCCAATTCTGCAAATATTGGTCTTTTAATGTTTGAGTTATTGCCCTTTTTAATGCATGTGGGTTACTTAAGTGTTCTTGGGACCAGAGGTAATTTCGTCCTGTGCTTTCTAAAATGAGTTTTATATGATTTATCCAGGGGTTAACGCGTGTTCCAGTGTCATAATCTTCTTTTAATTTGAGGTATGCAAGATTGCTGATTTTAGAGTATTTTCCATTAATTATAGAGATCCAAAAACCTATCATGCGTGTTTTTATTTCAATTTCTAGTGGGTATCTACCTAATTCAGCGTAAATCATATATAGTGGAGTACTTTTTCGTAACCTGGTAATATGTCGGAGGAATTCGTTTTGAATTTGTTCTAGTAGTTTAACGTTTTCGAAACCCCATACTTCACAGCCATATAGAAGTATTGGCAGGATTGTTTGGTCAAACAATTGAAGTTGAATGTCTAGAGGGAGGCTGAGGTTTCGTATTCTTTTGTATAGCAAGAACATTGCTTTACGTGCTTGTTGAGCGACATGTTGTCTGGCTTTGTAAAAACTACGGGTTTTTGAGAAGTATACACCTAGATATTTAAAATTATCGACTATTTCAATATTATGTCCGTCTATCTGAAACTTATATTTATTACAGTTTCTGGCTCCGAATACTATTATTTTCGTTTTATCGTAATTTATATTCAATTTCCATAATTTACAATACTCGTTGAAACAGTTTAAACTATACTGCATATGTCGTTCATCATTTGATACAATTACGGTGTCGTCTGCGTAAAGTAATATAAGAATATGAAGGTAAAAAGTCATGTCAGAACCAGTATTATCAATTTCTATTCCCTTGCAATCGTTTATATGTAAGAATTGTTCTACGTCGTTTAAAAATAGAGAAAAGAGTATCGGGGAAACGTTTTCACCCTGTCTCAAGCCAACTCCACAAGAAAAAAAAGAAGACTGTTCATCTTTAAAATTGACACATGATTTTATGTTTTGGTACATGTTGTAAATTACTCTGAAGATTTTCCCGCAAATGTTATTCGCTAGTAATTTTTGCCACAGACCAATTCGCCAGACGGAATCAAAAGCTTTGCTGAAATCAATAAAAGAGCAGAATAGTTTTTGTTTACGTGATTTAAGGATTTCAATTAGGGAGTATAACACAAACATATGGTCATTCGTTGAAAAATTCTTCCTAAATCCGGCCTGATTATCATTTAAAATATTTTCATGTTCAAGAAATCTATTAAGACGGTCGTTTAGTATTGATGTAAACAGCTTACCGAAACAGCTAAGTATGGTTATCGGCCTATAGTTTTCTGCCTGGGCAGAGTCACCTTTATTTTTGTATATCGGTTTAATAAAACCTATTAACCATGATTCTGGTAAAATTCCGGTGTCTAAGACGATATTAAAAATTGAGCTATAGATTGGCAACATTTTATCAAGCGTATACTTCAGGAATTCGTTCAAAATGTTGTCATTTGAAGATGCTTTGTGGTTTTTTAACCTTGATGCACTTTTTATAATTTCAGCCTCAGTGATTTTTGAATTAAGGATCTCATCATCGTCATCAATATTTATAGTAAGGTCAGACTCGTTTTCAGTTACATCGGGGTTAGAATTCAAATCCCTAAAGAAATTATGTAACTTTTCTAGGGTGATATTTTCATTGGTTTTTGTTTTTTCAAGACCATTCAAGACTTTCCAAAATTCCCTTGGGCTATTATGTTTCATTTCTCTTAATTTACTTTGTGTTCGCCTTTTATGGTTGGAAATGTGTTTGTTTAACGTTTTCTTATAGTTCCTGCTTGCTGTCTTTAAGTTATGTTTATTTGTTATCGTTGGGAACACTTTATGTATATTTTTATATCTCATATATACCTTTCTGTGACGTTTGCATTCCGGACCAAACCATGGTTTATCATTATAGTTACCTGTTCTGCTTGAATTTTGAAAACTAGCTATGGCGGACGTTTCAAAAAGTTTAGAGATGTCGCTCGTGATTGTGTCTATTTTCTGTCTCGTTACATTTATGTTGTTTTCTTCTAGCGATCTAAGTTCTGATAGTATGTTATTTATGCTTTCAGGATTAAGATTATCTATGAATTCCTGTTTTTTATTTTGTTTCCATCGTGGTTTTGTGGTAATTGTTTTGTGCGGCATTGCGTGTATGTCTACCAACTTTAAATTTAGTGTGACTGACAGACAACTATGTCCATCAGTAAATAAGGGGTCTAGTTCAGTAATGTTAAAGTTAGAAACATATTTCAAGCCATCGAACGATGATATGATATAATCAATAACCGAGCTCTGTTTGAATGTGAAACTACCTATTCCTAGATCAGAACCACACCTTCCGTTTAAGATAAACAGGTTATTTAGTTTGCAGAGTTCTAATAATTTGTGTCCGATGTTATTTATTTTTTTATCCATAGATGTTCGTGTTACTGACATGTTGTAATGCCCTAGGGAGGTATACTTATTAAAATGTTCCGTAAGTGCACTGTCAAACTCAAAATGCTCTGCAATAAAATCATCGTAGTGTGTAAAGTCATCAACATGTGATGTACGACCATTGATATCACCTAGCAAATATACATACGAATGCTCTACGCACATTGACGTTATTTCCAAATCAAGGTTACCAGACTCATCGGCTGAGTAAAAACGGGATGACTCGGGGGGTTGATATATCAAGCCCAGAACAATGTCTATGTTAGATGATACCATTTTGCGGTCTATTCTTATCCACATTATGTAGTCTGACTCAGACTCTATAACGTTGACATACTCGGAAAAACAGTCTTTAACAAAAAGTCCTATACCTCCCGATTTCCTAATATATTTTTGCTTTCTATTCTGTGCGATGAACTGGTAACCTGGAATTGAGATAACGTCATATTTGTCGAGCTTTGTTTCCAATACTGAGAACAGATCAAACTGCTGTATATGTTCCACAAAGTCTGGGTATTGCAACCTATGTTTAAGACCACATACATTAAGTAAGCCAATATCAAGACCTTTGACCTGTTTTGTATGTGTACGTAGTGTTGTGTCAGTGTCCAAAACTTTAGATTTACGTGTATTTTGTAACTTATTAGAATTTATATTAGTATTGTCATTTGCAGCACCTCTATTCTCACTACTGTCAATATCATTTACTACTATGTCACGTGGCTTATGACTGTTTATTGTTGTGTTAAATGGAACTTCTCCCACGCACCCCTACGTAGGAATATTTGTTTTGGAAGAGTTCGAGCGGTTTACGACATCCTGCGGTAGAGGATCATTCGACGAATTACCCACATCCTGACCCGTGGCCTGAGGCTGACTATCCGTCAGTAGTCTTTCCATGCTAAAATTTACATGCGTGGACGACGGCTGCCCAGGAGCCAATGGAACATGTGACGAATCGTGTATAACAATGTCCACCTCCTGCTCCATGGAGTCGGTGGATTTCTCTGAGCATTCGGATATAGTAATATTCGAGTCACCAATCGAGTACGGCTGTGTGGTTGACCGAGTATGGGTGGTCACGTGACGGCTACGCTTCAGTACCTCGTACCAATCAGGAAACATGTCAACAATAACTGTTTTGTCAATAAGTAACCGCGCTGGGAACTGGATGGTTACCCTCGAGTCAGGTTTTTCCGCACGATAACGTTTAAGCATAGGGTACAGATCTTTGCGTGCATTTACTATCTCAGGCGGGTAGTCTCTATTTATTCCAAAAGCGGTGCCAGTTAGATTCCGTGTATTTGACAATATCAGCTCCACGTCCTGATAATCGCGAAGAGCTACTATGATGGGTCTATGCCGGGGCCTAAAACCTCGCTCGCCACGATTGTACTGCATGCGACCTAGACGATGGGCCCTGTGTATTGGTATGTCGGGCGTAAGTTGTAGCTGGGTGGACAAGAAATCTCTGATCACGGATAGACTATCCTCATTGGCAGTCTCGGGGATCCCACGGAACAATAGATTGTTTCGCCGGCTCCTAGCTTCCAGATCAATCGACTTGTATTCAAGAACTTTGACACGGTCTGTGGTTTTGTCCAAGTCTCGAGTGTTTGTCAACACATTCCTTTCCAGGTCACTGACCTTGTTGTGTACAATATTCATGGCCTGCACTGATGTAAATATTACGTCTAGTTTCTCGTCAACAGACATGGATTTGAAATTACTCAGGGGCATAGTAGACACAGTAGGCGTGGTTGGATCAGAAAGCATCTGTTGTGGTTGTTTTATAATGTTTGTAATGTTACTTGCCGCACCTCCTGTGGAATTTCGCTGTCGCTTCCGTATGTCAACATTGGGCTGGCCGCCATTACTAGTAGGATTTGCTCGTGCCGGCGTATTTTTAGAAACACCCGGTGATTTTTTTCCTCGCCTCACAACGTCAACGAAACTGTCAGTTCCCGCACTCATACTTATTCCCAATACAAGACAATACCACGGAACTAAAAATTTAGTCCTCAATACCACGTTTTTTTGTGAATATAAGTATAACTATGAGCCCGAAAATTTTAGTACGCGTCCATGTTGTGACGTCAGCAATAGCCTCTGACGTCAGCAATAGCCTCTGCAAGTGACAGGCCTAATGAGCGTCGGATGTAAATGGTGCTACTGTAGCAAGTGACAGGCGTAATGAGCGTCGGTTGTAAATGGTGCTACTGTAGCAAGTGACAGGCGTAATGAGCGTCGGTTGTAAATGGTGCTACTGTAGCACACACTTTAACTCAGTGCTTCACCCTTTGAACCCTAGCGGCCTCTTTATAGGCCATGGTTTG
>JBEVXV010000816.1:0-3659 GCA_040505915.1 Sedimenticola sp.
CCGTTAACTCCCTCTCCCTCATAGGGAGAGGGAATGTTCTATTGCAGTATGTCATGTTGCTGTTGATATATGCGCCCTAAAAAACACCTCCTCCAAAGGAGTTACTGCAACATACTACAAAGTTAACGGGACAGCAGTGAGTTACTTTACTGAATAGATAAGCAGCCAAAAATAAAAAACCGCCTCCCAATTCAGGGGGACGGAATTGTTAAACCGCTATAAACTGAACTTGCGCACCGCAAGAGGGCACATGCAAACCGCTTAATACATACCCGATGCCGGCCTCGGTGGTGGAACTGGCCGTCGGTAGCGAGGGGTATACGGCGTATGCGGCATAGGCTGACGCGCATATTTGGGGTAGTCAGGATTCTGCCAACCCGGTGTTGCGACCTTCTCCGCTGGCAGTTTGAAGCGTGATGTATAATCCATAACAGCCATTACATCCCGGCCGGTAAAGCGCTTAATCTGCTTGACCATCTTGGGATCGACATTGCGCCGTTTACCATGACGGATCCACTCAAACTGACGCATCAGATAGCGGTAATGCTGCCCCTGGATTGACGGAATATGATCCTCACGATCCCCCTCACCCTGAGCACCGTGACATTCAGTACACTCTTTCTCGTAGATCGTCTCGCCGCGTGCAAGGTCGTTGCCGGAACCGACACCGTTACGTGGATTCATCGGTAGATTTTCAATATAAGCCGCTACATCAGCAATCTCCTGAACACCGCCAAGAAGGCGGGCAGAGGTAAACGGTCTCATCGTCGGGTTATCACGGTTACGCGCCCGGATATCGGCCAACTGCTTAATGGTGACGCTGGCTAACTGCCCGGCAATCTGTGGAAACATGCCATCCTCTCTCCCCCACCCTTCAGGGCGATGGCAGATAGTACACATCATGTAGGATTTTTTTCCGTTCTCCAGGTTAGGTGTCAACTCAAGGGCCTGCTCATACTCACCACCAGGCTCCACAGGACTAGTAGCTAAAACTGAGCTACTGCCAAGCAGTAGCACCAGAGCGGTTAATCTCTTGTGAAAATCTATATACAACACGTTCCATCCTCTCTTTATAATCTCTGCTATACCGATGACTATCAAACTGACAGTACCGACAAGAATCCTATTTCAGGGTCTGTCGTTGCTATATTAATTATTATTGTAACTATGTCAGTGGCCCCAGTTATGAGGCTATTTTCACCAGGGGTCGGCGTCGATTGCGGCAAAAAAACAGTGCCTTTACCCACCATCCCACCGCAATCGACACCAACCCTAAGCACTAACTGAATAGTTACTTATTATTTACAACACGTTAGCCAAGGAGACTCTCTGATATCCACTGGCTAACGCCTGGTAAAGATCACTCAAAAAAGCACTCTTTCCAAAGCATCGCCGACTGAGAACCATCCTATGTGTTCTCGTACCCATTCAGAGAGCCCAGCACAGCGACTTCTCCTGAACTCAGGATACGAATATTCCACATAATCAAACTCTAACAAATATTTCATCTGAATACGCGAAAAACCTTTTATCGCTACTCTATGTATTTTTTATGGACTATTTTACAGGTGAGAAGTAATCACTATTTTCATATCAGTACAGGCTCCGCAATAACTACATATCGCTCCTCGCCACCCGGCAACAGCGCACCGAAAGGGAAGCAGGTAATCAATGGGAAATCTGGGGACACAATACTTAATTATGCCATCCTCCGTCCAGGGCATAAGCAGAGGGGAAAAATCAAGCATTGCGTTCCCAGAACCCCCTTGCGCTCAGATAATCGCACAAAGGGAAACACTCATTTCCTCAATAATCTACGTAACAGTAATCGACGCATTCACCGCGCCTGGGTGCTTAAAGATGAGTTCGAGCACTTTTGGAATTACAGTTATCGTGGGTCAGCGGAGAAGTTTATTAAAAGCTGGATGACGACCGCACTGAAAAGCCGTATCCCATCGCTGAAAAAGTTCGTTAATACACTACTACATAATCATCTCGATCATGTGCTTACTTTCATTGATAGGCGTCTGACGAATGCGGTTGGCGAGGGGCTTAATCGGGTTATTAAAATCGTCAAGAATAGAGCCTCTGGTTTTCGCGGCTTGGGCAACTTCGCTGATATGATTTATCTGACGACTGGTGACCTTGATAACCCTGCACAGATTCCGAGCAATTTACATACACTATGAATGCCGTCATAATCTTCATGAAACATTACAAAAACAGCCGTATTTAGGCTTTTATGTGTTGGAGAAACCCGGATATAGCCAACTTTTTTATCCAACAGTCAATCCGGCCATTTTCTTGATGTGTGCATGGCGCGTATTACAGTGACGACATCCCCTTCGACACAGTAGGGAAGAGTGTATGGAAACCCGGAAATAACCAACTCCCGCGTATTCTCGACACGCCCTGGACGACCTATACCAGGGTGGTCGGAAAGTTTCAGCGTCGCTTGCTCGATCGCCTCCAGAACCTTGACTGCGGCAGCCGGATTCTCCTGGAGAATATAATCGAAGATGTCATGCAAATCGATCCTGGCCTTCGAAGACCATTCGACATTCATGCAGGCTGCGCTTTTTCGATTTTCTTGTGGATTTCGGCAAGGATCTGCTCATTTGAAACGGTGTTACCGCACTTGATGTCATCAATCCCCACTTCGACCTGCTGAACAAACCACTCCTCATATTCAAGATAACGCTTGGTTGCTTGATTGAGCACCCAAGCCCTGGATCGCCCCATCGCACTGGCCAAGCGGTCTACCCGGTCAATACTATCTTCATCCATGCGGAGAGATATATTTCTGGCAGTCATGTCATCACCTGCATTCATGTGGATTACAAAGTAATCATAGCATACGACCCACCTAACCGAACATAGATTGAACTGCCCCAACAAAAACCCTCGGAATCGAATAAGAGAGTTATGACTACTTTTGATTTCTCCCCACTCTTTCGTTCCGCATCGGCTTTGATCGTCTGGCCAACGCCCTGGAGACAGCATACCGCTATGAGTCCAACGGTTACCCTCCCTACAACATTGAGTTAACCGGTGAAGATAATTACCGTATCACCATGGCCGTGGCGGGCTTCACCGAAGATGACCTTGGGATCGAGATCAAACAGAACATCCTGAAGGTGGCAGGGGGTAAGAGCGATGACAGCAACGACCACAACTTTCTCCACCGTCGTATCAAGATCAATGGTGGCAGTGATCAACTGATCGGCACCAAAGCGAATGCGGCCTAATAAATTGCGGCAGGCGCATTATACTGGGGTTTAACCACTGCCCTCCGCCGTACCTGACCGACACCTCGTCCCTCGGCATCTGTCCGGCACGGCTCCTCTCTCTCTACTGCGCTCCGCGCTACCGGCACTATTGACCTCGGGCAAGACGGAAACCAGCAGGGTGGCCGCGGTCACCAGGCCTGCCCCTGTCGCGGGAAGCAGAACGCAGGCTCCTGCCGATGTCGCCCCAGGAGCCGCCGCGCAACACGCGGTCATCGCCCCTCTCTGGTCCGTGGGGATCAACCTGCTCATCTTCCGGATACGCCCCATACCAATCCGCACACCACTCCCATACATTGCCGTGCATCTGGTGAAGACCCCAAGCGTTAACCCCTCCCGGCAGCGCTTTTACCTCTACCGTCTCTCTCCGAT
>JBEVXV010000817.1:0-7165 GCA_040505915.1 Sedimenticola sp.
TAGAGGATATTTTGTTGCAGGAAGAGGAGCACAAGAGAGACCTTGTGTCAGCGCTTGATACCAAGTACCTCTGATGGACACTTAATTCCTAGGTAACAACTACTATTTGTAACTCAAGTTTCGGAGTTCATATAGTAGTTTGAGCCTATTTTGCGGTAGGGGTCGGAGTCGATTGCGGTGAAAAATAGTGTATTTACCTACAATCTCACCGCAACCGACACAGACACCGACACCGCAACCGACACCGCAACCGACCCGACACCGACACCGACACCGACACCGACACCGACACCGACACCGACACCGACACCGACACCGACACCGACACCGAGCTCCGGCTGAATAGTTACCGCTATTTTAGTAATAAGGAGAGCCTGGTATCTCTGAGAGAGCGGGCGAGGCGGCGGCACTTTCGGTTACAGAAGGAGAGCCCGGTTGCCAGCAATATGCATGGGCGGTAACAGTAACCCCAGCAGCAGGGTCCGAGCTGTTACAGTAGTCGTAATACCCTCCTTTTTTACAGTGAATATATTCCTAGTAATATACTAGGATGTAGTTGTGGGCACTGCTTAATTTTGAGGAGAGGTTTATGCACGTTGGAACTACAACCGATCCGTTCAGCCTGCATGATGTCCCTGATTTGGAGTACCCTCCCTGTCTCTATGAAGGTGATGCTGTAAACGGTCTGGAGATCTATTTTGAGTTGAAAAAGACTAGGAGCTTATCCGAGAATAGGCACCGTAGCGAGGGAAGTCCATTTTGAGTCCTTTTTTTCGGTCATTTGAGGCGAATAGTTGCTCTTATTCAACGAAAATGAGCGGAAAAAAGGGCCAAAATGGGCTTTCCGCAGTAGGTGTCCTATTCTCGGACAGGCTCCTAGGAGCCTGATATCACTCTGTCTACCCGATGGTGTGGGTTTATTCGGCGGAGGTGATGGCCTGTTTTCTGGTAATTTTCAGGGCAGGTGGTAGTGGTGAGTTGGAAGAGTAATGAGTGACTTTGGAATGATCTACTCCCAGAAGAGGAAGAGTTTATGATTTTTAAGCAGTTGTTCGAGCCAGTATCCAGCACCTATACCTATCTGATCGGTTGTGAGGCAACGGGGCAGGCGGTGTTGGTTGATCCGGTACTTCCCACTTGGCAGCGGGATATGGAGGTGTTGAACCTTCTCAATCTAAAGCTCCTCTACACCGTTGATACACACATTCACGCAGACCACATCAGTGCGGCGGCAACCCTCAAGCGAGAGGCAGGTAGCCAGATTGCACATCCCGCCTGTGATGGACTTGAGTGTGTCGACAAACCGGTGGAGGAGGGACGTCCGATAATGGTTGGCAGCTGCTCAATTGAACCCCTGTTTACGCCGGGTCACACCGATGGGCATCACGCCTACCTGACGGGTGACCGGGTACTTACTGGCGATGCCCTTTTAATTGATGGCTGTGGTCGAACCGATTTTCAGAATGGCTGTGCCGCCACCCTCTACAAGAGTATTCATGAGAAGCTCTTTGTTTTGCCCGAAGAGACGCTGGTTTATCCCGCCCATGATTATGAAGGTTACCGGGTATCAAGTATCGCCCAGGAGCAGGTGCGTAACCCACGTTTGGGCGGCGGCAGGCCGGAGCATGAGTTTGTAAAAATCATGAATGAGATGGATCTGCCCTATCCCAAGTTTATCGATTATGCGTTGCCGGGTAATCGCCAGTGTGGTGTCTGTCCGCCAGATATTCCGGCTCATCTTCTGCAATATGGTGATCCCACAGAATCCTAGAATTGATCTCTATGGTCAGGCTATCACCTCTCCCAAAGGAGATTTGACGATGAAAAAAGCACCGCTATTTGCATCATCCTCCCCGCCAAGTGGCGTTGAAGGGGTACTCTATGGCGAGCAGACACTGCTTGCCCTGGATAACTTTAAGATCAGCGGCTTGCGTTTTCCCGGCATATTTATTCATACCCTTGGATTGATCAAAGCCTGTGCTGCCAAGGTCAATGGCGCTCTTGGTCTGTTGCCGGGTGATATGGCTCAGGCTATCGAAGGTGCCGCCTGTGAGGTGGCTGAGGGTCTCTGGGATGAGCAGTTTCCTGTCGATGTGTTTCAAACCGGCTCGGGTACCAGCACCAACATGAATGCTAATGAAGTGATCGCCGAGTTGGCAGGGCGTCGATTGGGGTACCGGGTCCATCCCAACGATCATGTCAATCTTGGCCAGAGCAGCAATGATGTCATACCCACGGCTATCCATGTCAGTGCCGTGCTTGAACTGCAACGTTTGAAACAATCACTTCACTCTCTGCAACAGGCGATAACCGAACGCGCCGAGCAATTTAGTAAAACGGTAAAGACAGGGCGAACGCATCTCATGGATGCTGTACCCATAACTATAGGACAGGAGCTGTCTGGCTGGGCATCACAAATAGAGATGGATGGTGACCGTCTGGTCGATGTGGAGCAACGGCTTTTGCGGCTTGCTCAAGGCGGGACCGCTATAGGCACAGGCCTGAACACCCACGCTGAGTTTGCGCAGCGCTTTTCCTCTACGCTTGTTTCGCGTACAGGTCTTCACTTCCAGCCTACTCAAAACTCCTTTGCCGCCATCAGTGCTCAGGATACAGCCGTGGAGCTTAGCGGGCAGCTACGCGTCACAGCGATAACACTGTTAAAGATAGTGACAGACATGCGCTGGATGAACAGTGGCCCAACCGCAGGGCTTGGTGAGATCAAACTGCCAGAGCTGCAGCCGGGTAGCAGCATCATGCCGGGTAAGGTCAATCCCGTATCCCTAGAGGCGGTGGGTATGGCCTGTGCTCAGGTCATTGGCCTGGATACAGCCATTGCTACAGCAGCACAAGACAACCGTTTTCAACTGGCCACTATGTTGCCTCTCCTGGCCTTTGATCTGTTGCAGCAACTCTCCCTATTGACAGCGGCATCAGCTGCGCTGGAGGAGCAGGCGATTAGCTGCTTCGAAGTTGCCCCGGTGTCTCTCGGACAGCATGTAAAACACAATGTCATGCTGGTTACCGCACTGACACCGCGTATCGGCTACGAACTCGCGGGTAAAATAGCGCGCACCGCCTTGGAGCAAGGGCGTGAGGTGATCGATGTGGCATATGAACTCAGCGGCTTGCATGAAGAGGAACTGCATCAATTGCTGGACCCTCTTCGTATGGCACGGCCCCATGATGAATTAACATCGTAACACTTCAGCTATACCTGTATTTGGGGCTCTTTTCAGTAGGGGTCGAAGTCGATTGCGTCAAGATGGGTGGAAAATGCACCTTTATACGGCGCTATCGACTCCGACCCCAAACCCAGCTGAATAGTTACTTAACATCAACGACAAAAGCGCTGCACGAAACTCCTGTAGTTAACCCTCAGTGAGGGTTGGGTGCCACTTGTAGATACACTTTTAGTAAATAACATCCGTTGGGACAAATAAGAAAAAACAACCGACATCTCGGCGTAGGCCGGGATCCAAAATTGACCGCTATGGTCGCTCAGACCTTGGTCGAATGCCCATGACGCTTCGAGACAGCATTCCTACAAGGGGGCGCACCATGAATTCATTTGCCACCAGATATGCTGTTATAGACCTGCTTATAGCGTTAACCTGATACCATATACCAATGTAAATTTTGTTGACGAACCCGGTCAGTTGGTAAAAGCTAGCTCCCCCTCAAAAATAGAAAAATGTTATCCAGGGTCTAAATAATGGAAAAGAGAGACGATCTGTGCCTGGGATGTATGAAGGACAAAGGGAGCGTAGAGCCATGCCCTCACTGCGGGTTTACGATTGAAAAGGACCGAAACCCCCAACTATTACCCTATAATACGATCCTCAACACGCGCTTTCTTATTGGAAAGGTATTGGGTAACCCCGGGGGGTTTGGCATTACCTATCTCGCCTGGGATCGTTCACTGCATACCCGGGTTGCTATCAAGGAGTTCTTTCCAGCAGGCATATCTGTACGCAATCGCGAGAGCACCACTATTCGAATAGAGGGCGGAGTGAGTGAGCCCGATTACCGCGACGGTATCCGGGTGTTTCTTGAAGAGGCACGTACTCTGGCTCGCTTCTCTCACCCTAATATCGCCCGGGTGAGGGACTTCTTCGAAGAGAATAATACTGCCTATCTGGTGATGGATTTTTACCAAGGGAGCAGCCTCTCAGGGTACCTTCAGAGACAAGGTGGGACTCTTCCTGAATTCCAGGTACTCAACATCATCAAGCCTCTCCTCGCCGGGCTTAAGCTGATTCACGACCAGGGATTTCTTCACCGCGATATCAAGCCGTCAAACATTCAGATGACCCCTGACGGCACGGCCGTACTGCTCGACTTCGGCTCTGCCCGCCAATATATATGTGAGAAGACAGCAACCCTTTCTGTGATTCTGACACCGGGTTACTCACCGGTAGAGCAATACTACGCCAAAGGTGAACAGGGGCCGTGGACCGATGTCTACTCAGTGGCGGCCAGCCTCTACTACTTGGTTACCGCGAAGATTCCACCCAGTGCAATAGATCGCCTGCATGATGATACCCTTACCCCGCCTATCACCTTGAATCCCTCTCTCTCGCCAGCTTTTAGTCACGCCATTATCAAAGGCATGTCGATTAAACCCAACCAGCGGCCTCAAAATATAGATGCCCTGTCTCTTCTGCTTGATGGCAGTAATACGGTATCTTTGGGCCATACGCAGTATGAAAATACCAAGGCGGCACATCAGCCCTTATCAGCCCCTACCACCAGATCAAATTCACCCAGCCGTGGCTCTTCTATCAAAGTTACCCATGTTCTGGGTGGGCTTCTGTTGGGTATAGTCGCGCTGGTGGCGGTAAATCTGACAAAGGAAACCGAGGCAGACAGGCCACTGAATGAGCGCTACGCTGTACAAACAGAACCACCCGCTGTGGAAAAACCTCCGGCAGTAACCGCTAAACCGGCTGTTATTGTCGCACCGATCTCTTCCCTAGAACCAGCAGAGGGGGTCGCTTATGTCAGAGAAGTTATTGCTGTTGATGAGGCCGTTGCTCAGTCTGAGAGCCGGCCGGTTTCTCCTTTGCCTCCCCCAGGTTGGCAGCCGCAGCGACAACAACAAAACGCACAGCCACCACCGGCACAGTTTCAGCCAAACCCAATAAATACAGGGACAGGGAGAAGCTCAATGAGACCGCCTCAGTTTGCAATCGACAGCTGTTCCCAAAAAAGTGTAGGCACTAGCTGCTCAATCAATGATCCCCGTGGGCGGGTAAACGGGAGCTGCCGTGACCTTCCTGGTCTTGGTCTGGTTGCCTGTGTGCCCGACAGCCATAGCAGAGGAGCAGGTGGACCCCCAGCAAGGCGTTAGAAGCCCACGCCGCTTCATACAGTGTAATCTGATGCTGACCCCTGGATCGAGAAATATAGACGTAGGGGCGGTGCTATTGCCGCGATAAGTGTCGCACAGGCCGTGCAAGCCCCGATCGCTCTGGGGGCGGCGCTCCTACGGACAGAATCCTCCACAGGGTTTACGGCTTTACCTTCAGCACTACAGTTTTATAGTGTGTGGTATTGAATCAACAGAAAAACTAGACTTTTCTATCTCATCTCTGCGTTCACAAATCAGTGTATATTTGGATATTTTTATGACAGTACCGCTGGGCAGGGGGGCTGTCGTAATCCGCTCCCCCTGGATAAAGGTGCCGTTGGTACTGTTGCAGTCCTCAAGGGTATAGTCTTGCCCCAGCCGTTTGATCTTGGCATGAATTTTAGAGACGCCTACATTATCGAGCTGAATCTCATTGGCATCCCAGCGGCCGATATTCACCACATCCTTATCGGTCTCTAGCCGGTAAATCAAATCATCGTTGAAGAGCACCACGACTCGTAGCATCTGTTACCTCACTAAATATCATAACTATCTAATCTCAATGTGAGCCAGCCTACATGCTGACGACTAAATCGAAAAGTACATTTTCACATTATCTTCACACTCACTCCACTTTTGCTCCTCTTTTGTTCCCTATCTTTCCCATCAAGACCAAGCGCTCTCCTTAGGGGTACACCCAGTAACGGAGAGACGCAGGGTTATTTGAGGAGAAGAGAAGCCGTGATCATGATAATAATACTTGTTTTGGCCATCAGTGGGTTCATAGGGCTCTACTCATTTCACCGTAGAGCACTCCCGCTCGGCCTTGGCTACCTGAAAGCAGCAAGGGATAGATCTGCTGCTTCCAAAGTGGGAGGGAAAAGTAAGAAAGGGTTCAGCGGGTTCAGTATCATCGCGGAAAGCAGCTGTTGCAAAGCCATTGGTGAGTTGGAAGGGATCACCTTCTCCTCCAGTGACAACATCCAGCTGCCACTGAGCGGCTGTAGAAACAGCATTTGCCAGTGTAGGACGGTGCTGGTCAGAGAGCGCAGAAAATACTATCGTCGAGCGTGGAGTGACCGGCGTGGTGAGTTGCGCTTTGAGCCAAAAGCAGATAACCGGAGATCAAACAGGGGGCGAAGGGAGCTGGATAATGTCTGGTCCGGAAAGTACTCCTGCTGACTGGGGAATGAAATTGGGTAGATATTCAAAATCAAAAATGGAGTATCAAATGAAAAAGAGCGCTATCACCTTATCCGCTTCACTCATACTCACACTTATCACACAGCTGTTGACGGCTACTCTAATAGCAGCACCTGCGGATGACACCGGGCAGGTTCACTGTTTTAACAATAGCCGCAAGATCTCCTGCCCCGGTAGCGGTAGCCTATTTCATGGTCAGGATGCTCAGTACAGCAATGCGACGGCCTCCTTCAGAGATAACGGTAACGGCACGGTCGATGACCTCACTACCGGCCTTATGTGGTCCAGGTCGGTTGATGCTAAAAAGGTAAGCCTGAAAGAAGCCAAGAGGGTTGCCAGAGAGATGAACCTGGGTGGCTACACCGACTGGCGGGTACCCCATATCAAAGCGCTCTATTCACTGACAGATTTCAGAGGATATACCGGCTTTCCATCCAACAGCAGCAAAAGCGTCATTCCAGCCAACGCCACTCCCTATATCAACACCGATTATTTCGACTTCCGCTACGGCAATACAACTGCCGGTGAGCGGTTTATGGATGCCCAGTGGTTGTCGAGCACCCAATATGTCAGCACCACCATGAACGGCGATGAGACACTGTTCGGGGT
>JBEVXV010000818.1:0-6789 GCA_040505915.1 Sedimenticola sp.
CCACTCGATACTGAGCGTCCTGTGCATGCTAATCACATACACACCGGAGAGCAGCCGTTATCACTCGATACTGAGCGTCCTGTGCACGCTAATCACATACACACCGGAGAGCAGCCGTTGCCACTCGATACCGAGCGGTCTATGCATGCAAATCACATCCACACTGGAGAGCAGCCCGTGCGTGTTAGTCACATACACACCGGAGAGCAGCCGTTGCCACTCGATACCGAGCGGTCTGTGCATGCAAATCACATCCACACTGGAGAGCAGCCGTCTCCACATTATGTCCCTGTTTCAGCAACACATCTGAAACATGCCATAAATATTCCTACAAATGCTGACGCTCCTGCATTTGTATATGGTGCTGGTGATGTCGGTAATAAGCAACCGTTCTATCCATCGCCATTTGATCAGTTTCAGTCTCCCAACGTTGAACTCAATCGTTACCTATTTAAGAAAGATTTACTTCTGTCTCGACTTACCCATTTCAATGACAAACCAGAGAACTACATGATCTGGAGGTCGAGCTTCACTTCTGTAATGACCGAGCTACGTGTATCACCATCTGAAGAGTTGGATCTGCTAGTTAAATGGTTGGGTAATGAATCCACAAAATATGCTATTAGCATTAGAGCGTCAAATGCTAATAACCCTGAAGTGGCTCTACATCGACTCTGGGAACGTATGAACGATAGATATGGCTGCCCAGAAATGGTTGAGGATTCCCTGAAACGGAAACTGACCAACTTTCCGAAGTTGACAAACAGAGATTATCTTAAATTGTACGAATTATCTGACCTACTCTGCGAGATCGAGTCGGTAAAAGAAGACCAGAAATTCAACGCGCAGTTAGCTTACTACGACACGTCAGCTGGTGTCAAGCCTATCGTGTGCAAACTTCCATACCAGTTACAAGAAAAATGGACTGGAAAGGCTGTAGAATACAAACGCCGCAACGGTGTTACGTACCCTCCGTTTAGTGTATTCTGCGAGTTTATCAGAGATATGAGCAAGGTCAAAAACGACCCCAGTTTCACGTACGACGCTCCATCCGATTCTGGTACTAAGAGAAATCCGCCATGTGCTAAGGGCCGCGATAAGTCCTTTGTAGCCACAAAGAAAACAGAGGTTAAACATAATGAAACTAGACATGTTTCTGCCTCAATCGACGTATGTCCTATCCACAAAACGAAACACGCATTGAATAAATGTATGACGTTCAGGAACAAGACAATAGAAGATCGCCGGAAATTAATGAAGGATAACAAAATCTGCTTCAGGTGTTGTAATTCATACGCACATTTAAGTCCTGCTTGTCACGAGACCATCCATTGCGAGACATGTGGTAGCGACCGTCATCCTGCTGCACTACACGTCGACAATTATCGGGGCCAAAACTCGGTTAAAATCAAGGATTCCCAATCTCCGCAAAGGCACGGCGGGGAGAGAAATGCCTCACAATTGGAGAATGTGTCGTCAAACTGCACGCAGATTTGCGGCTCTGAGTTTAGCGGAAAGTCCTGTGCGAAAGTTGTTCTAGTAAACGTGTACGAAGATGGCCACCCAGAAAATGCAATACGGACATATGCTATCCTCGATGAGCAAAGCAATCGGTCTTTAGCGAAGACGGACTTGTTCAACGGTTTGGACCTACATGGACAGGAAATCGAATATACACTCTCTTCATGTGCAGGAAACGTTGTGACGTCCGGTCGTCAAGCTCGCGATTGCATAGTAGAAACGTTAGATGGTGGCACTCGGCTACGGTTGCCAACTCTAATTGAATGTAATCAAATTCCCGAAATCAGAGAAGAAATACCTTCTCCCGAAATAGCCGAACATTATCTGCACCTGAACGACATTATCGGCGATATTCCTCCAGTTGAGCAACACACACCTGTTCTTCTACTCATAGGTAGAGACTTACCAGAGGCGCACCACGTACTAGACCAGCGCATTGGTCTACAAAACTCGCCTTACGCACAACGACTTAATCTCGGCTGGGTAATTGTAGGTGAGACTTGTCTCGGGAAGGTGCACACACCGAAACGTGTAAATGTGAACAAAACTCACTTATTGGCCAACGGACGTTCAACTTTATTCGAACCATGCCCAAATAGTTTCGAGGTAATCGAGGACAATACCAAGGGTCGACACCATTATGATAGTCATAACCACAAGTGTACAGACATTGATAGTCATATAGGTGCCTCACTGTTCGAGAAGACTAGACATGATGACAAGCCGGGAATGTCTGTAGACGATAATGAATTCATTGAAATCATGGATAGGGAATTCCATAAGAACGAAGCCGGAAATTGGGAAGCTCCCCTCCCATTCCGTGCCGACAGACCACGGCTACCGAACAATAGGCAGCAAGCGGTTAAACGAGCTAAGACATTAGACTATAGTCTCAAGAAATATCCTAATAAAAAGGAACACTTCCTTAGCTTCATGCAGGGCGTATTCGACGCGAAACACGCTGAATTGGCTCCGCCATTAGGTGCCGACGAAGAATGTTGGTATCTGCCAATATTCGGCGTATACCACCCAAAAAAGCCTAATCAGATTAGAGCAGTGTTTGATTCATCCGCGAAACATAACGGAGTCTCACTGAACGATGTTCTACTGACAGGACCGGTCATGACAAATAGTCTTCTTGGTGTGTTGCTGCGCTTTCGTAGAGAGGCCGTGGCGGTCACTACCGACATTCAGCAGATGTTTCATTGTTTCTACGTGAATGAAGCTCATAGAAACTACCTTAGATTTCTGTGGTACAAGGATAACGACCCAGACAACGCTCTCGTTGAGTATAGGATGTGCGTCCATGTCTTCGGCAACGGACCTTCACCCGCAATCGCCACGTTAGGTCTTCGCAAAACGGCTGAAGACAGTGTCAAAGACTTCGGTGAAGACGTCAAGACGTTCGTTGATAACGACTTCTATGTGGATGATGGACTTACATCCCGATCCACTGCGCCTCAAGTAATCGACCTTCTGAAGCGCACACAGGACGCACTCCAAAGTGAAGGCAATCTTAGATTACACAAAATCGCTTCAAACAACGACGAGGTGAGGAAGGCATTCCCGGTTTCCGACCTCGCAAAGGACCTTCAGCAGCTGTACTTAGATGACACTGATCTCCCATTGCAAAGAAGTCTCGGTTTAGTTTGGGACATCAACTCTGACTCGTTCACGTTCCAAGTGTCCGGAGAAAGGAAACCGTATACACGACGCGGACTTCTATCCACTGTCAACAGTCTGTTTGACCCGTTGGGATTTGTCGCGCCTGTCACAATCCAAGGAAAGTTACTCCTAAGAGGACTGATGACAGAAAGTAGAGGTTGGGACGAATCTCTGCCGACTGAATACGAGCAGCAGTGGATAGATTGGCGAGACTCGCTATGCCTCCTACAGGACCTCCACGTGCCACGTACATACTCGTCTAGCTCACTCAGTGACTGTGTTAGAAGGGAAGTACACCTTTTCTCAGACGCATCTGAACAAGCAATCGCCGCGGTTGCATACCTGAAAACTACAAGTCCAGACGGCGCTGAACATGTGGGGTACATCATGGGTAAGGCTAAAGTAGCTCCTAAACATGGACATACCATCCCGCGTCTGGAACTATGTGCTGCCGTGTTAGCCGCTGAATTGTCTGAGACAATACTAGACCACATGGGTATAGAAGCAGACTTAGTGAGGTTTTACACCGATAGCAAGGTGGTTCTAGGGTATATAAACAATAGAACGAGGAGGTTTTACGTGTATGTCAGCAACAGAGTACAACTCATTCACAAATATTCGAAACCGGAACAGTGGAACTACATTCCTACGAACATGAACCCAGCTGATTGCGCAACGCGACCATCTTCAGCTGCAACTATGGATGGAAGTCTATGGTTGAAAGGACCAGCAGTATCCCTCCTCCATAGTGACGACGAGCGACCTGAGAGTACACACGATATCGTGAACGCTGACGAGGATAACGAGTTGAGACCGGTGGTCGATGTCCTGAAAACGCACGTCGCAAATTCAGAAATACTAGGATCTCACCGATTTGAAAGATTTTCTATATGGAGCGACCTAGTGGAAACTATCGCGCGTCTTAAACACGTAGCGCAAGGATATCACAACACCAGTCCATGCAAGGGCTGGCATGCGTGTCCTAAAGCTAAAACAGTGGACTCTTACCGCTCAGCGGAACACACCGTTATTAGAGCAGTCCAACGGGAAGTGTTCAACAAAGATCTCGAGTGTATCGCAGACAACCGGCCATTGCCCGGTAATAGCCCGTTGCGGTCTCTAGACCCAGTAGTCGATGACAACGGAGTTCTCAGAGTTGGCGGTCGTTTGAGCAGAGCAGACATTAGCACTAATGAAAGGAACCCTATCATTATCCCAGCAAAACACCACATAGCTACGTTACTTGTGCGCCATCATCATGGAGAGGTGAAACACCAAGGACGACACTTCACAGAAGGTGCTATAAGAAGCGCTGGATTATGGATTATCGGCGCTAAACGTTTGATATCATCCGTGATCCACACATGTGTCAAATGCAGAAAGTTACGCGGAAAATTCGTGCAACAGAAGATGTCTGACTTACCGTCCGACCGCGTTACTCCTGGTCCGCCATTTTCTTCAGTTGGAGTAGACACATTTGGTCCTTGGACAGTCATTAGTCGTCGCACAAGAGGAGGTCAGGCAAACAAGAAACGTTGGGGAATACTGTTCACCTGTCTCACTACCAGAGCCGTACACATAGAAGTCGTTGAAGAATTGAGTTCATCTTCTTTTATTAACGCTCTTCGTAGGTTCGTCGCAATTCGGGGAGAGGTGAAGGTTTTCCGTTCAGATTGTGGGACCAACTTCGTGGGTGCTACCGACAGTCTAAATATCGAGGCACTCCACGTAGAAGTCGGTCCAGTCAAGGACTACCTGTATAAGACGGGAACTGTGTGGCTATTCAATTCACCACATGCTTCCCATATGGGAGGAGCATGGGAACGTATGATAGGAGTCACTCGCAAGATTTTGGATTCGATGCTTTCCGACGTAACGGCGAGTGGTCTCACCCACGAGGTACTGATCACTCTGATGGCCGAAGTTACAGCCATTATCAACGCGCGCCCTATCGTCTCCGTGTCTTCGGATCCTGAAAATCCCGAAATACTTACGCCGTCAACGCTCCTTACTCAGAAGTCTGGTAATGCACCTTCCTTAGGACAATTTGACTTGACGGATATGTATAAAGCCCAATGGAAACGAGTCCAAATACTGGCAGATACGTTTTGGTGTCGATGGAGGCGCGAGTACCTGCAAACGTTACAATGCAGACGTAAGTGGCACTACGAGAGTGCTAATCTCCGGTGTGGCGATGTCGTGCTACTGATGGATAGCGACGTATGCAGGAATGATTGGCCAGTTGGTGCTATCATCAACTCCATCCCTAGTGAGGATGGAAAAGTGCGCAAGGCGGAAGTCCGCGTGATTAGAGATGGCAAACCGTCGATATACACACGACCGGTCACCAAGATGGTTTTGTTGGTAGCCAACAACGAAATAGGAGAGGAGCCATAGTAAACAGACGACATGCGTGCTCACTCTGGAGAGTTGCGCGCTAAATTATAAAATTTAGAGCACTCCAGAGTTCTCCATAGAGTCATTATTTAATGCGTATTCACACTGGAGAAACACCAAGCCTTAAGTAATGGTCATCATAGTGCGCACTCACTATTGTAGCACTAGTTGTATGTCATATGGACACGTCCATATGCTAGTTATCCGTACTGGAGACGCGTCATCGTGTTTTGTTGTCCTACCATCACATTCGGCATACATATTCATGTTTAGCCTCAGTCGATGTAGATTATATTCTACACACGTACTCGTACTGGATAAAGTTTTAGTTATATGTTTAAGAGGAAATCGTCCTCGTCATCTTTGTGAACATTAAGTCACGAGTATGGTGGGTAATTTGTTACACATACTGGAAATATTCCTTTATGCATATCCTCTTTAGGTAGTTCACACTGGAGAAATCTTGTGACAGTTTTAAAATCTTCATTGTGACATCACTGATATCAGACGGGGAGTGTGCTGTTACTATACTGCACCAGCGTCTGGGACGTCTGTTGTGGTCCGTAACTGGCTGGTACGAATCTCATATGCGGGTATCCGCTAATAGGCTGATACTTAATTATCTCCCTTGCAAATTATTACAGCCATTTGTATAGAACGACGCCATTACTCACCACGAGTCTGGAATCTTGACCGTGGTTCAATTTAAACTACATTTACAAGTCCCACACACCTATATGGCCCAAAGTGTTCGTGTATTTGTTATATTCATCATGTTATGTTTACTTAGAAATTGTCTCGTGACCGTTTAGCTATTTTAGGCTCATTCATCTAGTCGTATAGACTCGTTCATGTACTAGTTCGTACCCAACTTTATATGCATACGGGTTCGTACCCGGGACAATTTATCACGTCTTAGTTCGTGATTTCTGGGTAATTCCTAGGCATATTTCCTTCTGTAACTTGATACGGGTCAGATTTATCTGATTCTGAGAGCTATTTCTAAGTAAACATATTACGCCTTTTGCCTTTGACAATTTGCATTTCTATCATATTTCATCCAGTTTTATCTTCATCATGATCAGTATTGTTTATTGTACTTTCAGTTTTTCACCACTTCGTTATTAAAGGACAGATACAGACGCCTTCTTTTGATTTCGATCGGTGACACTCAATGCTATATCGCTCCGGCTGAGGCATTACAGT
>JBEVXV010000819.1:0-4148 GCA_040505915.1 Sedimenticola sp.
GTACTGCTAAATCTTCATAAAATCGAGCAAAACACAGTCGTTGTTCTTCCGGCGAGAATATGTCCGAGCCATTATAAGATATACATGCTGCATTTGTTTTACACCCGTTCCTGTTACGATGTATTAGACGGTAAAACAGTTTGGAGTTTGGGTTTCGCATTAACTCTTGGTATAGATCTTTCTTAGCCATGCATCTTTCTTGCCTAATTCTTGATCGCAGGTCCTTCTTAGATTGTCGCATCTGTTCATACGCCATGCCATCATGGTGCCTGCCTTCGACTTTCCAGGAGTTAAAGTTAATTTTACATTTATTTTGTAATTCCCGCACTATCGGAGATGCCTTCCATGTAGGGCCTTTCAGACATGTAGTTTTTGTTGGAACTGAACAGTTTGCAGCTTTAATTAGGCAGTCAACTATAACCATTGTTTTTTGGGAGCCATTTTCATTATTTTCAGTGAACCGTGTCCTCAGGTTTTCCTGTACTGACTGACAGAATCTTTCAGAGTCAACTTTATCCCACATAAGGATGCGTTTATGGGAGCTTAGTTCTTTCTTCTTTGCTCGAGACTGTACGGTCGGCGTCTTCACAGATAACTCAGCCGTTACAGGTAAATGTGCAGATAGGTTTATGTGTTCCTGATCAGCTATGCTACACTTTGATATGATATCCGCTTCACTTGGCAGTATATAGTCAATCTGAGATTTAGATTTCCCATTATGGTGTATGAATGTAGGATTGTTAGTTTGGAGTATTCGCTTGAGTTCCACTTCTTTCATAAATGTCTGCAGAAGTCTATCATGTTTGTTGTATTCACGTGGCGGTAGTAGAGTCCCATTCATATCTCCGCACAAGATTATTTTGTAGTCAACTTCATATTTTGTGATCATATTATGCAGTATATCGAGACATTCCAGATATTGTTCATCAGATTTTACACTGGGATTGTTTGTTGGCATGTATGTGTTGATAAGGCAGATTTTCTCTGCCGCATTGATAGTTATCGCCACAATACGTTCATTACCATCAGGTAACTTTTTAATGTAGCCAGTCCATGCTTTCGGCCATAGTATTGCTACCCCAGCTTGACCTTTTGGTACTTTAAATCCTGAGATTGGATCAAATGAGTCGTGACATCTTAAATAACCATCATGTTCAGGCAAGATTTGATTTAAATGATTGGATTGGAAATCCCACAAGAAATGTTCCTGCAGACAAACTATTGTACTATCGTTTAGTAATGTTTGTAGATATGCTGCGTTTGTCAGACAGCCTTCAACATTAAATGAAGTTATTTGGATATTCTGGTTGTTGCAGCCTCTGTTAGAAGCGGTTCCACATCCGGTGGTTTTTGGGGGAGGCCCGGGATCCATAAAAAATGAACATTGTCCTTCTTTGGCGATTTTGGAGCGGGTGACGCTATTGGCTGTTCATCATAATTAGTTTGCTGTTCTATCTGCCGGCTATTCACTTCCCATTTTCCGACTTCACACTGCTTGGCTTCTTCCATTGTTATCCGACTGTCACTTTGGTCCAATTCAGGTGAGCCCACTATAAATGGATTTTCTTCTTCCACCTGCTGGCATTGATTTTCAGTGACTTGTGTGGTTGTTGGTGTGTCTACTGGTGTGACTTTTGTGTTTGTTGGTGTGTCTACTAGTGTACACTGTGTAGACATTTGTTCAATACATGAATCTACGTGAGGTATGATGCTGGTGGATGTATCTCTAGTACACGGCATGGCGTGGACGGGACTAGTTTGTCTGGATGAAGTAGGCGGGTGCAAGTTTACGTTTGCTACCGAGTATGAGGCCGGCCGGTGAAAATTTGGGGGTGGCTGATTGTAAATGTTGTGATGATGTGCCAGTGCTGGATGTACCATCCCCGGCTGCCCATATGCAGGGGGTGCATACATGGGGACCTGTAAATTAGGGACTGGGTAACCTGGAAATTGCGTCTGCCAGGGGGGGTAGGCTGGTACCTGGGGAAATGGCTGGAAGTATGGGTTTATCTGTGGCTGAGGGTAATACTGCGGAGGTGGGGGCATACCCCATTGCATTGGAGAACGTGCACCTGCCCGCTCCCTGTTTAATTGGAGTGCAAGCTGTGTGTGCATGGATGTAGTAATACACATATTTTGCACCAGCTGGTGTTCCAAGACCTGAATTCTGTTTGTTAGAAGCTTATGGTCCAATTCATGAGAGCATTTACATGGCATATTCTCTGATTGTTGTGTAGGTGGAGAATCGCCTGACAGGGTGCTAGCTGGATGAGACGATATGTTTCTGGATTTTTGCAATAGGTCAATGGTAAATTCCATCTGTCTGACCTTGTTCTCAAGGTCAATCGTATAGGTCCTATGAGCAACCGACTCATCCAATTTTGACTTAGTCCCATTCTTTGTCTGAGTTTTCCTAGCCTTAGCAGCTGGGGGTGTAGGCGCTATACCACTGCTACACTCGTCTGTAACAATGGGAGTATGTCCAACATTCAAAAACAAGATACTAGCATCTTTCGATTTACCATTCACAACACTGTTTACCTGGACCTTGCTGGTGGCGGGACATACTGATTCAGGGGGGATTACTATGGTTGTTACGACATTTCCAGACCGGGATATAGGGGGTGGCTGGGTGGTGCTAATATGTGATTGTGTGGTTTTACAATTAGGGTTGAGGTCAAGGATACTGTCTGATTCAGCTGTAGTATAGTGTGGCTGCTGCTGTGTAGAGCCATATGATGAAGTAGTAAATGACTGTCTGGAGGGAGATTGGATCAGAGTGTCTGTTTCTGAAGATTGCTGCGAGGATAGTATGGTGTCACTGATACCGGAGCCTCGTGATGATATTGTTTGTACAGTTTTCACTTCTGTAGTGTCCCTATCAGAAACAAGCTGGCCATCAGTTGCACGCCTCAAGGGTTCATAGAGTAGATTTTCATTGCACGAGTCACATATATATGGGTTGTACATGTCTATCTTGTTAACTTCACTCGCCTGTAGTCCTAAACACCCAAAGTGGAACCACCCATCGCAGTCGTCACATGCAATGGTGTCTAGACCTGCTACTTTATTACATATGGGACAAATACACTGGTCTACATCAGATTCAGCAGGCTCGTTCGGAGTGCACTTGTCTGATTTTAGTGGTTTATGTTGTATCTGCATCAGTCCCAGGGACTTTGGTAGCTTAATACCATCCATCACCGAAGCTACAGATTTGTTCAGCATTGTAAGTTTCTTACAGTTCTGTCGGATTTTGGTACATAGGTTTTCAAATATGTCTTCCGTAAAAATTTTCAGATATGTTCCATTCACAAGAATACGTGATGTGGTATGGTAGAAATTAATAGTAAATTTCAGTTGTCTACCCGAGGTCCCATCCTGACGACGGTTATAAACCTTAATGCTCTGGTCTACATGACTGCCATTTTTATCAACACTGTCTTCAAAGGTTAGCGAGTACATTTCTCTCATATCTGGAGTAGTTAACAGTTCAGGAATAGATAACCGAGCAAATTCATACGCAGAAGTGCTCATGCTGATCACAAAGTTTTTGCTTGCTTTAAGTTCGTACTCAAGGTGTGTATTTTCACATCCCAGTTGCTTTTTGTTCAGTGCTTTAGTTTTGTTCAACTCATAGCCCTTTTCTCTGAGTTTAGTCGTAGTCGGAGGTCTCACGGTAGATTGCACATCTATGCAGCCCGACGAACGCCTGGTCCTCGTGCCGTAGATGATCAGGTCCTGACTGGTCCCAGACGCCATGTTGTCGCATAAAGTAATCGGTAAAATCTTCGTAAAAATCGCGCAGAATGCACAAAAGTTTGTTTTATACAAGTGGGTGGGGTGAGATGGCTGCCAGTATCACCGGATTGTTCCGGTATAAAATTCGATATAAAACACAATTTCTCAAGAATAAGTCTCTATTTACATAACGAGCAAGTTTATATACAGTTTGTGAACATGTTCAGTGAAACTCAAACCACAACGGTGATGAAATAACTAAGAATTTAATTAAAATCTTTCTCTCGAATTTTCTTTCACTCTTCACTTGTTTACATCGTGACCTACAGCTATTGTATATTGAACAAATTATGGTTGATAATCATATAGGGCCTAGACCACACAAATTAAGTTGCAAATTTTTCAAT
>JBEVXV010000820.1:0-4605 GCA_040505915.1 Sedimenticola sp.
TATGGGGGTAAGCATTTGTTGTTGGGTAAGCATTCATTTACAATCCAGCCTCGGCAGGCGGGACACCTCGCTCCGCGGAGCTCTTGTTAATGTTATAAGCGACATTATATTGTCCTAATTAAACAATGCAGCAGCAGTGCTGATTAGTCGCGTTGGGATTAGGTGGCCCAGGTTTATTTCGTAAATGATCTTGATTATTGACGGAAGAAGAGAAAAAGAGAAGATTTGTATATACGTTTGATTATGCCAGCCTGGCTGATATAGCCAGATGATGACATATCAATGGTTCATGTTTGTACATGAGCATTATCAACTTGTGTTTTCTTTTTCACAATCATTTCAGAACAATTGACTTTCAGTTAATTATTTTGATAATATATGACCTCAATATTTCACAAACTGTTGTGAACTGCTAGCAATTAATTATGATACAATGAACATAATAATAATTATGTACCTGCTGTGTGTGGTATTTTGTATTTAAAGGTTGATAGTTGGATTTTATGACTAAAACTATGAACAAAATATGAATCTGTTTTAATAGCTCCATATTGGGGATTGTATTGAATGAAACTGTCTCACACACTGGTTTTGCTTAAATGAGCCGTTCTTGGCACATTTATTACTGGTCTAGTATGATCGCTCCTAATCCGCATGCAATGCACTCAGTTAGACAACTGGAGATATTAACATATAGGGGAGTCAATCCTCTAAATTTCTTAAAATGTAATTAAGGATTTAAGATCATATTATTTTTATTTTCCGTTCCCGTATATATGACGGCATTGTTCAATAATGCATATTACATTTTTACTTTGTGACACTCAGAATTGTGACTTTTGAGAATAAATGCATTTTGCGAAAAAATAGAATGTTGTCTCCCCTGTCCATTAATATCTCCATTGTCTAACTGAGTGCATGGCATAATAAAAATAAATAAATATGTTGAGAACGGTTAATTCAATCAGAGAATTATAATAAACTAGAAAATGTGTTCATAGAACACGAATGCCCCACCCGAGGCCTTGATAGTAAAAAAAAAATTGTTAAGTTTTCAAAATTGTTAAGTTTTCAAAATTGTTAAGTTTTCGCGACGGACGGACGGGACGGGACGGGACGGACGGGACGGACGGACAAGGGTAATCCTAAATGCCCCATCCACTACGTTGGTGGGGCATAATTACTTCTCTGATTCAATCAAACAAAACCAGCTGTATGTCATTTTGTGAGACATACATTTGTATTATTTCAATGCATTCTAAAAACAGCGGGTTCTTATTTTTTTTTATGGTTTTAGTCATAGAATCCCACCATCCCGCTTTAATAAACACAATTAGATGTGTTGCATGCATGTTGTTGCTCCTGGCTCATTTGTTCCTTTGGAAATATTATTTTCTATTTTATTTACAGGGTAATACCTTGCCAGCAACGCTATACATACAAGCAGACAACTGTTGGAGGGAAAATAAAAACAAATATGTAATGGCGTTCTGCGAGTTACTTGTACGAAAGGATATATTCAGAGAGGTAAGTATGAGGCTGACATGGAGACACATCTGAAAATATGTTCCTACAGGTATTGTATTTACACACAAAAATAAAAGGCGCATATGTGGCCAAAGGAAAACTACTTCCAGGTCAGTGGTATTTTCTTTAAAAACAACCCCCTGTGGTGTGGGGGTGGATGAACTGCGTCTGATCCCAGGAAAGAATAAACCACAGTATATCCTGCTTCTCGTAAAAGGCGAGTAAAAGGATTTTAACGATGGGGTTCCTTAATTATCTCGGAATATGTTGTACCCTATTCTACTCTCAGGTACAGTTTTGAGTTTCTTGTATGCGAGAGTTGGGTCGGGTTATGCCCCTTATAGTAGTAGGGTTCATCCTAATCCTGTTACTTTTAGGGGTAGGGGTTAAATGTGTGTTATGGCCTGGCACCAAATATGTTTTTTCTAATGTCAGGGCTGAATATATGTGTATCTCGATGTAAATATACTCAGTTCTGACTTTGGGATTTACCCCCCACCATACAGGAGAATACGTGATTTGAGCCTGTTGACCCGTCTGTATATGACCTTAGCTGTTGAACGGACGTAAAACCCTATTCAAATCAAATCAAATCTTTAAAAACACTTATATGAGATGAGGTTAAGTGATTCTGGTATTATGAAGGCGCCTGGATACTGTTAATTGAGAGCTGAATAAATCATACGTATAAATTTAGTGCTGATATTCCCTCTTAGCTTTACTTCATTTTAGCTTTACTACATTGTATATCATACTAGGTATATTAATCTCTCCTTACTTACATGTAAGGAACAGGATTAAAACCGGCATGTCAACCTGGCTGCGGATCCAACTGATTTAAATTACACCTCTATCAGTTAAGGTAGCACGCATAGCCGGGGGTGGGGTTAGAGCGCTCGCCTGCAGATTCAATAGGCAACTATGATCTGCGGGTTGGTGGTTCGATCCCTGGTCTAGGCGTGTGTGTCATGAGCAGACACTACCCACATTCATTGCTGCAGATGCCTAACTGTAAAGTGGGTACCGGCTAAGACCAGAGAGCGGCAGGCTGTTGGTGATCAGATATGGTTCTACCCAGATACTCAGTAACTGGTTCTACCCAGATACTGGATTTACCTAGGCAGCCAAGGACATGATGACTGGTTCTATCTAGGGCATGTCCACCGTGCATGGGGTGTAGCGCGAAATTAGGCCGGAATTGGCCGACAGCTATACTCCGCATTGGCGCACACATCGTCTGATGCACAGTCCAAATTCATCTGCATCGCATGTCCGTGGGCGTCTTTGATGGGTATGTCCCAGCCCGGGTATGGAAGGTCATCGAGCCAATTCCCACCCATAAATATAATTAAAGCACACACACCTCTATCAGCCATGGAACAACCAGTAATCCATCAAATTATACACTCGAGTACCTTGTGGACATGTTGGTAAATTTTTGTGTTTCGGTTTGATGGTACCATACTATATTTTTACATCATATATTTCTAGGTTCATCTTTCCTTTCTGTACGTGGGCCATACACATGAGGATGTGGATGCGGCATTTAGTAGAATCGCAGAAAAATTAAGACGAAACGATGCAGAAACAATTCCTGAAATATTGGACCTGTTACCGAACCCAGGATTGGTAGAAACAATGTTTGACGTTAGGGAATGGTTGAGCCCTATGATAAACGTAGTTCAGAAACACACACAGCCATTGCATTTTAAAATTCAAAGAACCGGAAGTGATATTAAGGCATATTACAAAGGCCAACAGGATAAGCCGTGGGAATTAATGGACAATACATTCATGGATGTCACCCCAGCCCAGAACTCTAAGCCCAAACTGGTGAAACCTACTGTGGAATCCATCAATTTTGAAAGACTTGACAAACAAATGAAGCAACTTACATTATTCTTTAAATCTAAAGATTCTCTGAAATGGTGGTGTGAGTTTGTTAAAGAAAAAGGATTAAAATCAAAAACATCAAAGTGGATTTTAAATGACCTACCCCATCAACCAGTCCGCGCTGATGCCGCGACGACAAGCGACGTCCCGATCGAACTACGCCAGATGATTGATGATGAGAGGGCTAATCCCACGGTAATTATGTTAAAACGACTCAATCTGAGAAAAATATCAAACTAGTCTTTTCAACACTTTTTATGCCCCCATGACGACAAGTCCGTTTGTCCGTCCGTCACAAATGTTCACTTTGTTTGTTTCGGTCCGGGCTGCCTTCGTTTCAATGGGGGCATTCTTGTGTCTTGCAGACACAATTTTCCAGTTAGTCTACTACACTGTATAGGGTATCAAGTTTGTGTAATCAACTCCTCCCACAGTTTTAAACAATCCATCTGAAACTTTGCACATGCATCGTACACATATTGAAGATGTGCACCTCCCCTTTTGACCACAGGGATTTAACACAGATCGAGATTGGTGATAAATGGCCATAAAGTACATGAAACACCTTTCTAGACAAGTGCCAAAGTGATTGACATAGGTTTTAATGGCAATGTATAATTAGTAAGGGCTATAACACAGGCATTATCCCATGTTTAGATTCCAGCACATGTACGCGTAAAATCAAGCGACCTTTATTTTGGGTGTAAGCTGGGCCTTTAACGGTAAATATACCCCAACTGCCTAGGTTGCGGAAAGACATAGCAGCTTCGGTCAAATATGCATTCACGTTCGCATTTCTTGTTAATAACATTTGATATTATTTATAGTAATGTTTTTTGCCATCTCTTTTAGAAATGGCGGGATATATATAAATTGAAAAATTTCCAGAGTTTTTAGCTTGAAATATTATGTCTCCAAATATGTCAGTAAAATCTCCAACCACATGTCTATGGGCAATATATATCGTAATGTGTCGCCAAACCATCTTATTTGACACAACACAGGTTTTCAAATGTGGCATTGTGAGCAAGAAGCAGTGTCATGACTAATTTCGATAACTGCTGGCATACTAGAAAAGTTGGTTTAAAAAAAAAACATTGTGTTTAGTAAGGTCCGGCGGACCTACTGCTTGCAAAATGCAAAGGTCCGAAGTCGAATTTGGAAGGTCCCGGACCTCGGACCATG
>JBEVXV010000821.1:0-7804 GCA_040505915.1 Sedimenticola sp.
CCTTTGTGTTTGAGTCAGTTTCTCAACAACTACTGGGGCTAACTCTACCAAACTTGGCCACAACTTACTCCTTGGGTGCCTCACCGCAAACTACCCACCCATGAACGTCCTTGACCTACGTTTTACGTTTCATTGACTTAGCAATTTTACGCTTAATTTCAACTCAGAAATCCTGGTTAACCTTTGTGTTAGAGTCAGTTTCTCAACAACTAATGGGGCTAACTCTACCAAACTTGGCCACAACTTACTCCTTGGGTGCCTCACCACAAACCACCCACCCATTAACGTCCTTGACCTACGTTTTACCTTTCAATGACTTAGCAATTTTACGCTTAATTTCAACTCAGAAATCCTGGTTAACCTTTGTGTTTGAGTCAGTTTCTCAACAACTACTGGGGCTAACTCTACCAAACTTGGCCACAACTTACTCCTTGGGTGCCTCACCGCAAACCACCCACCCATGAACTTGGGTACCTCACCACAAACCACCGACCCATGACCGTCCTTGACCTACTTTTTACGTTTCAATGACTTAGCAATTTTACGCTTAATTTCAACTCAGAAATCCTGCTTAACCGTTGTGTTTGAGTCAGTTTCTCAACAACTACGGGGGCTAACTCTACCACACTTGGCCACAACTTACTCGTTGGGTGCCTCACCACAAACCACCCACCCATGAACGTTCTTGACCTACTTTTTACGTTTCAATGACTTAGCAATTTTACGCTTGATTTCAACTCTGAAATCCTGGTTAACCTTTGTGTTTGAATCAGGTTCTCAACAACTACTGGGGCTAACTCTACCAAACTCGGCCACAACTTACTCCTTGGGTGCCTCACCACAAACCACCCACCCATGAACGTCCTTGACCTACTTTTTACCTTTCAATGACTTAGCAATTTTACGCTTAATTTCAACTCACAAATCCGGGTTAACCTTTGTGTTTGAGTTACTTTCTCAACAACTATACCGCCGCCCGGCGCGCTTCGTTGTCATCTGACGGCTTGTCAACGTTAAGTTTTGCGTTTAGGTCCGTTTCTCAGTTATCGTACCACCTACCGCGCCCAATCTTGGACAACTTCATAATTGGGGGGTGCCCACCACAAACCACCATCAAACATGTGACCTTCCATTGACCTTGACCTATTTTCCCCGCTTTGTCGACTTAGCCATTTTCAACGTTTTCTTTTTCAAAACCCGGCCTTCGTGGCTTTGCCTCGCTCTTGTTCAACTTCAAATGCCTCTAGCTCTCTTATTTGAGCAGATAGCCGAAAATTGTCAGGCAGGTCGAGGTAGAAAATTGTCAGCTTTACAATGCAACAATAATTTCTGAAATCGGTTGGAAAATAAGGAAGTTATAGGAAGTATGACGTCACTTCCGGTTACGTGGAAAGTAGCATTGAGAGATTTCTGAAAAAAAGTGTAAGTTTCGTCTCACACATGATCCAAATCGACATGCATAATTTGGAGTGGATCCGACCAGGGGTTTGGGCCGTAGAACGAACGGCTGAATAAAAGAAAAGCCATTTCCAGTGAGTAAGTCAGTTAGTAAGTCGATAACAAAATGTTGTTGTTGTTGGGTTTTTGTGTGTATACAACGAAGAGCTTACTCGCAAGGGGTGCACATCGTGACAGGACGGCTCTTCAAGAGCCGGTTTGTCTAGATGTACACTTTTTGCCAATCATACATGGGTAAATTTTAATTACTGGGTTTCCAATAAGAGAGCAGGGTTTATATTTAAGATTGTATACCATACTGTGAGATTCTCTCGCATACTTTCGTTTTCGCCAGCAGTGTGAGGGAATCGATCAGTTAACATCTTATTATGGATATAACCTGTATGACCGCCTCCAGATGTACAGTTTTGGAGGTGGTCGATTTATCGGGTTAATTCACCAACATCATACGCCAGTGGGAGGATGTAGTAGTACCACATCAACAACTCGTACTATATTGAACCTGGTAAGAATGTTCATACTTTTTAGTAGGGTTTTTCCCCCACTCACCCCCATCATGTCAGAATGTTTGTACCTACTGTTGCTACATGTTTTTGTTCTATGTGTTCTTGTTGCACCCTCATGTCTTCCACCACTCGCGTTCCGAGTTATCCGTTATCATGATTGCATTTTCAATGTGTCGCTTTCCCATATAACTGTAACTCTCTTTCCAAATGGCTAACGATACAATACAATGGCGAGCGGCAATTGGAAACTTTTATAATCGAACGCAGGGACTCCCGAAATCATATTTATATCAGGTAAATCCTACATCATTCGTGTTTAAACAGTTGAAATATGCAACACATTGCCTCATTAAATTAATTTACAATATTGTTAAGACGACCTGCAATATCGCAGTCATAATTCAGTCATGCATTTCGTGTTTGATGCTACTTAATATTGCCATGAGCTATATCACCCGATCCGAATCTTCTATGCAGCCTAATACTTACTGTGATTCTTCATATACATATAACAGTAATATATTAATGAATATAGACTACTACATGTTTCTAATCAAACTAAGTTTATTATCAGGAGATATTGAAAGTAATCCTGGCCCTGATGGTAATGAAAATTCATGTTTATCAATCATGCATCAAAACATTAGAAGTATTAGAAATAAATTAGATTACGTAAAAGAAAATTATCTCGATTTCGATATTTTATGTTTCACAGAAACTCACTTAACTGAAACAATTGAATCTACGACATTATTACTTGAAGGATTTAACACAATATTTAGAAAAGATAATTCAGCACACTCCGGCGGACTACTTATTTATGTAACTTGTGCTAGTGTGTCAAGAAGATTAACAGACCTTGAATCAATATTACCTGAATCCATATGGATTGAAATTACTGACAAGAACAGAGACATTCTTCTGTGCAATGTATACCGCCCACCACATCTGGCTAATGAATTTTGGGAAAGATTAAATATTTGTATCGAACGGGCGTCCGAAGTATCGAAGCATATTATATTAGTAGGTGACATAAATGAAGACCAATTAAGTACTACTAGCAATAAGTTTAAACATGTAACTATGATAAATAACATGACAAATGTTATTAAAGAACCTACACGAGTAACTGAACACGCGCAGACACTAATTAACCCAATAGTAGTCACCACTGAAATATCTGTATATGACTCGGGAATATTAAAAACACCACAAGAAATTAGTGATCACTATGGAACATATGTATATATATCGTCTAACATGCCATCAGCAGCCCCTTTCAAAAGAAAAGTTCGGAACTACAATCGCGGTGATTATATTCTTTTAATTTTTTTAATACAGACAACTGACTGGTCCTTTATTAATACTGGTAATCTTAACACAGCGTGCGATACATTTCATAACAAACTTATCGAGATTATTAATGTACGTATTCCGTCCAGTCTAGTCACAATACGCCCAAACCATAAACCATGGTATAACTCAGTTATTCGAAAAACGTCTCGCCAACGTGACCGTCAAAAAACCATAGCGTTACGAACTAAAACAGTAAATGACTGGAGTGTATACAAAGAAATACGTAATAAAGTTAACAATATGAAAAAATACGCTAAGCAAATCTTTTTTGACAACTTAGAATTTACAATGCAAGACCTTAATACTACTGATCCCCGTCAATGCTGGAAACTTGTTAAAATGCTAGTTAAGGAAAATTCAAATAGTTGTGAAACAATCCCACCACTACGCAAAACAGACAGCACTTATACATTTACTGATACAGAGAAGGCCGAGGTTTTAAATAATTATTTTGTTTCAATATCAACAGTAGATGATTCTCATGTAACGCTACCAGATTATGTACCACATACACAGGCAAAAATAGATTTTATACAAGTACTAGAGAAAGATATTACAGATATTTTATTAAAACTAAATGTACATAAAGCATCAGGACCCGACGAAATCAGCCATAGGATGCTCAAAGAATCCGCATCAACGATATGCAGACCTTTGTGTATGCTATTCAATAGATCGTTACTTGAAGGTAACTATCCATCCAAATGGAAACAAGCTAATGTCATGCCACTGTTTAAGAAAGGAGATCGCGATCAATCTTCCAACTACAGACCTATTTCCTTGATTAGTTGTATAGGTAAAGTTCTGGAACGCGTTGTTTTCAAACACGTATATAACCACCTTCATTATAACAATCTTATTTATAAAAAGCAATCCGGTTTCATCCCAGGTCATTCCACAGTTTACCAATTAATAGACATATATAATCAAATATGTAAAGCGATCGATGAAAGAAAACATACGTGTATTGTATTTTATGACATCTCTAAAGCATTCGATAGAGTATGGCATCAAGGTCTCTTATTTAAGCTAAAACAAAATGGTGTCGAAGGTTCTCTTTATAACTGGTTTAGACAATATTTATCAAACAGATCACAAAAGGTTTTTGTAGGTGCTTCCTATTCTGAAAGTAAATTGATAACTGCTGGTGTCCCCCAAACAAAAATCTTTTCAACTAAATCATTGACAAAATACTAGAAAATGATTAATAAAATAGTGTTCTCTGATGCATTAGACTGATTTGAAGCTGATGCACTTAATAAAATAGGAATAAAACAGTACAGCATCCTCACATTAAAGTATTTTATAACCGATTCATTCAATGCAATATGAATAAAATAGTCACAGCCACTATTTTATCACTGATTTATTAACTTCAAGATTTTAGCTTTCTCATATTGAGAAATGAAATAGGAATGAAATAGATCCGATGACTATTTTATTGCTGATTGATTATCACAGAAATCTGAACCACTATTTTATTACTGTTTTATTGACTTGGAAAGCCAGTGGGAGATTCCCTGAGGATTTGGCTAACACATGGACTGGCCATTTAATGGGCGATTAGGAGATAAGACAATTAACTACACAGAATCTGAGCGAAATTTCATTTTATAACACTCACTTAGAGGGGCAAGTCATCATTTGAAATGTTTGTGTTACATGTATATTGCTTTTGGAATTATGCAGACCTCTTCTGTCGTAAGTACCTCTTTAGTATTATCTTTAAATGGTCTCACTTATAGTCGGAATAATTGTGTCTAAAGAAATGTCCAATTATTGACTAAAATTATGCTAAATTAGCCCTCTATGTGCGGTTTTTCGGGGTAAGCGTCCTCCCGCTCCATGTGTAAAAACTTTCTTTGGACATATCCTGCATCTTACATTCGCTAAATAATTATTCTGCTCTTTCTGAGACAAAAATATAGACTTTGACGCGTTGCAATCATTAATTGTTATTTATAACTCGCAGGATATGCAGGGTATGTCCAAACAATTTTTTACACATGGAGCGGGGGGACGCTTGCCCCGAAAAACCGCACATAGAGGGCTATATATAATTTAGCAGAATTTTAGTCAATAATTGGATATATATATATATCTTGTAGACACAATTCTTCCGACTAGAATTTATAGCTAGATTTTCGTCAATGCTATAGTTTTAACATGTTTTTAGAATCTCAAAATATTGTATTTCTGAGCACGCCCAATCATACAAAATTGTGTATGTTTGGGCGTGCACAATCATACAAAATGTTGTTACAATTGCCCGCTCCATGTGAAACAGGCAAAATGTGCGAGTCTGTGGCAACTTTATATACATATCAAATTTCACTGATTCCTTTACTATTTTATTAATGATTCAAGTCCCTGATTTATTAATGATTTGTTGCTATCAACAAACTAGGAATAAAATACTTAAATGTGGACTATTTTATTACTGATTCTTTGAACTATTTTATTAATGATTTATTCTCTAATGAATATTCATGACTATTTTGTTCCTGATTTACTACTGATTTGTTAGCTCATTTGCATGGTAAATTTTTATAGTTATAAAATAGGAATAAAATACTATTTTATTCATGATTTGTTAAACTGATTTGCCTACTGTTTTTTTTGTTTGGGCCCCCAAGGATCGGTTCTTGGCCCTCTTTTGTTTCTTATATACGTAAATGATATTGCGGACAAACTAATCAGTACAACACGACTTTTTGCTGATGACTCATCTTTAGCTGTCTCGTCCGACGATATGAACACCATAGAACACAATATAAACCATGACTTAAACGAATTGACAGCGTGGGCAAAACAGTGGCTTGTAACATTTAATCCCTCTAAAACGGATGCTATGATTTGTTCATTAGCTAGATATACAGAGCCTTCTCTATATTTTAATGATGTCCAACTTCATTTTGTTCAACATCACAAGCACTTGGGCCTAACACTTAGTCACGATGGCACCTGGCATGAACATATTTCAAATATCATTAAGTCTGCGTCTAAGGTATTATGTTCTATGAAAATGTTAAAATTTAAATTAAATAGAAAAACTTTAAATCAAATATATATATCGTACATGAGACCAGTTCTTGAATATGCGTCAATCACATGTGATTGTTGCACAAACTACGAACGTGACTCTCTCGAAAAACTTCAATACGAAGCAGCAAGAATAGTTACAGGAATAACCCGTTCATCATCTATTAATAGTCTTCTCAAAGAAATTGGTTGGGTATCTCTATCAAATCGAAGAAAAATTCAAAAACTTATAATAATATATAAGGAAAAACAGGGTAAACTCCCCTCGTATTTACACGAACTTTTCCGACAATTAGTTGGAGCAAATAATACATACGGACTACGTAATATGAATAATTTTATTACATTAGCTAGACGGACCGAACTGTATTCCAAATCGTTCATACCGTCATCAGTAGCATCTTGGAATGAACTAGATGAGGATATACAAACTTCCGAAACGATAAACGGTTTTAAAAATAAATTAAAACTACTATTCAGACCTCCTATTGTTCCAGACTATTTTCTAATCGGTGATAGAACACTATCCATTTATCATTGCCGTATGAGAAATAAATGCAGTAACCTTAATGCAGACCTACATAGAAATCACCTTAGAGAATCACCCGTATGCGAATGTAGTGTCGAAGATGAAGATGCTGAACAGTTTATTTTCAAATGTCAATTATATCACCAGCAGCGAGTCCATTTATTTGAAGCAACCCGTAGATACCATCCACTATCTGTACAAACTCTACTATTTGGACACGAATCGCTTACCATGGAAGATAACTCTTGCATATTTACAGAAGCCCATAATTATATTAAACACACTCGTCGATTTAACAACTGATATACATGTAGATCATAAATATTGTTTTCCTGCAATAGTAAATTTAAAGATGTCATTAAAATACAACAACTACGAACTGAATATATACTGCGTTCCTGCATTAAGACTTACAACGAATGGTTATGGGTATGTGCTCGCGATTCCCTCCTCGCGGGGTCTCGCGATCAAGGCACAGGGCTTCGAGCGCGTGTGCATGGTGGCTTGATTGGGTGCAACACTATTACTCTGAACAATTATATTTTTTGTGTTATATTTTGTTATTTATTGATTTGATCATGAGCATGTCGTTATTAACGTTTCTGACATATGATTTCTAGACTGATACGCTCATGTGAACAATAGCATATACTTGCTCTTTAGAAAAGGTAAAACATAACAAATACTTATATTACCCCTGTTATACATCTTTAGATATATTATATAAGCAATTGGGACGGGCTGTAACTAATGTTGTAAAAACTTGTAGCCCAACCCGTTTGCTCTTTTTGTAAAACATTTGTATGAACTAACTGTTATTACACTGTAACATGTCAAATTAGAGCAATAAAATATGTTTAAACTTAAAGTAAGTCGATAGTTATCGCCCTTAGATTTCATTCACTCCATTTGT
>JBEVXV010000822.1:0-3766 GCA_040505915.1 Sedimenticola sp.
CCAGGCGATGAGTTTCCATCGGAGATCGGCGATGCAATAATGGAAAAAGTGATGACGAAAGACGATCTCGGCATCAGCTCCTCGTTCGGATTACAGAATTGCTATTGCGACAGGTGTCGTCCGGAGAACACCGTCGGCAAGATATACAACGGATCGTGCTACTATGTCAGCACGGACAATGGACACCGGTTCAGGGTAATCGAAGGAAACAGGGACAGGCTAGTCCGCTGGCGCTACACACCGGCAATTATCGGCGGTCTCGACATCGGTACCGTATTTAAACAGGTCAGCAACGAGTATTATTTGAAAAACTTCGAATTCGAGATCGGGTTCTACGTCCAAGACGAGGTTCCCCCAAGACGCGTCCTGCGACCGTTGGAAAGTGAGCCGTTGGCGAACAAGTGCCTCGTCTACGACGTACAGGCGGGAAAGATAATCAAAGACTGCACTCGACCCTACGTGATATTCATGAAGGCGGAAAGAAGCACATATTTCTTGCTCCCGAAATTTCAAGCGCAGCCGTACGACCCATGCCCATTCGACGCGGAGGCGATGTCCATGGTGGGAAGACAAAAGTACTGCGTCAAGGCATCGACGAAACGTTGCGAGTTGCACACTGCGAACATCTATCCGAGAAACTTTGAAAACCTACATAAATATCTGACCACTATTACGCAGCCGAACGCGAACAACCTGTCGGACATCAATTCTGCCTACAGGATAGCAGGCTTCCACATGAAACGGTTTTCTCAGCTGGACTACCTCGTCAGGCTCGAAAAACGGAAAGATGTCTGCACGTTCATAGATGCGCAATCGAAGCAAGTGAGTTCCATGTCGTGCAGCACGTCGCCAAAGAGGCTTTGCGAAATCAAACGGCCGACGTCAGCAGCCTCGGTGTTACGTAGGAGTTCTCGCTACGGGATGAGAAACTGCATATGCCACGAATGTCAACACGACGTGACTATCGGAAAACTCTACAACGGCACCTGTTACTTCAGCTCGATTGACAGAAACTACATGTTTCCGACAACGTCCGAAAATCTCAACGGTACGATTGCCTACCGACCGGCCGTCATTTCGGACAACGCTGGCGTCAGGATACTTCAGCAGGTGGCATTCGAATTATCGGATGCTCTCGACGTAAAAAAGCTCGGACTCTACGCACAGCGCGACTTCAATTTGTCAGACGCCTTCGTCCCAAAACCGTCTACAAAACCGTCGAAAGACGACTGCTTAGTGTACAACGTCTTCTATAACAAGCTGATTGGAGATTGCTCGAAACCGTACAGCGTGCTGCTGGGTGCTAACGAGTCGAACAGCATCCTCTACGACGAGTACGTTCCGGCACCATACCTATCATGTACGTTTGACGAAGATGCGGTGTCCGTTCCAGGAAATTACTGCCTGAAACTGTCCGAGACGCCCTGCGAAAAGCTGACCGATCGGATGTTTGACGACACGATCTTTGGCGACGAGAACATATTGCCGTATTTGATCGCAAAAACTCAAGCGCGAGCCAGTGATCTCGGCTATCTTAAACTTGTCGTTAAGTACGACAGTGTCAATTCAGACAGACATTCCGAGCTATGTAGTTATTTCGATCTGCAATCGAAGCTGGAAATTTCGGAACGATGCGATCTACCAGTGAGTCTCAATTTGTGCGTAGTTGAGGATAATAGGAATAGTACGGCGCTACCACCAACCACAGCAGAGACGACGACGTCGACTACCAGTACAACTCCCGGTACAACTACCAGTACAACTCCCGGTACAACTATAAATTCGACCGTTCCAAAGAGCGATCCTCATAAAGAGACTCGGCAAGACGGCGAGACTCTTTTCATGGTGTACATTGGCGGTGTTTGTATAGGATGTCTGCTGTTGCTGTTTGCAATATATGCCGTGATAAAATGCTGTGAGAGGCGTAACGTTCCTGGTACGATTGAATGATTGTATTTGTACATACCACCGATAAACTCTGTTTAGTTATGTCGAGAAAAAATAAAGTGAGACCATGCTACAGCGCTGTGTGTTCTATCTGTTCTCAAATCATGGAAGGGAATTCCTTCAAGTTTGCATGCGGTTTCGTCTTCCGGGTCGAGGAAGATGATTTGACATGCGGTGCAAACGATGTCATCTACGTATTGAGATGCACGACTTGTCATGGCGAATACATCGGCGAGACCAACAACCTACGACACCGAATAGCTACACACTGTTCTCATACCAAAACGAACCGTCGCCTTTGTCGGGCCACTGACCATTTTGTGAAATGTGGTAGCGGTACGCGTGCGGTTAAAAGTCGTTTTCAAATTTTCATTTTGGAACGGGAGTCCGACAGGTATATTAGAAAGGCGAAGGAAAACTACTACATCAATTTATTCAAACCAGTTATGAACAAGTAATCGAACTTTACATAGACAAAAGACGAGTCCAAATAGCACGATAATCACAACCGTTATCACGAAGATGACGAGGCTGGCGCGGTGACCGCTGGCCCGAACGCTATTCGTGACGATTGAGCTCAGCTCGGCGGGTATCGTTGAGGAGACGTATGGTCGGTCAATAGCCGCCGTGAGAGTAGTGACGACGACGAGAACTTTGGGAATAGCCTTACACAAGTGTTTGGAATCCACAGACTTGTACCCGTCCTTCAACAGTTGTATTCCAGCGGCGTACGATTGTACGCGTACCAAGCGTCTCCTAACGACGTCAGCGAGATAGTAGCCGGCTTTATTGCCAATCTGCTGAAAGTATACATCTCCCGGAATTCTCGAGAGATCCAGATTTAGATAAATTACGAACGATCTGTACGCCTCGTTGAACGATTTGAGAAAGCAGGTTTCATCATCGCCACCACACTCTTTCGGTGTTTCGTCCAATGTCGTGTTGACCACAAGTTGTTGAAAACGTTCGTAAGTTCTCATGTCGCCGATCGTGGCGATCGAACACGTCTCCGTTTCGTCTACGAAGTACAGGCACGTCTCGTCGTCGTCTAATAGCACTCCGTCGATCGCGTTGGGGCAATATAGAGCGGACCCCATTTCTGAGGCATCGTCTACGGTTCTGTAATCCCTTGTCCTTATGATTGAAACTTCAGGTTTACAACCACCACGAGTTATTGCGTTAGTGCGTATGTTCAATTTGAGGCACTCACTGTCTGTAGTCTGTTTGAAGAAGCGACTTTTGTACGGTCTGATGTTCACGAACGGGTGTCTGAATTTGTCATACAGTTTCTTAGTGACCAGAGCAATCAAACCGTCGGCAACATCAATATCTCCTACCACGTGCGATACATCAAACTGATCTACTCGATCGTTGTTCGAATACAGACGATCGTTAACATTCGCGTAGTAGCAGAACTCTTTATACGCGATACCAACTGTCTCGGGCTCTTCGCACGATCGGCATACGCAGCTTGGAAATAGGGGGTTTGCGTAAATCGAAGTAACTGATGCGATCAAGAACAGTCCCCCAAGCGCAGTCATTTATTTATTCGAGTTTGGTGATCCCACTGAAATACTCGATTCGAGCGCATAGAATATCTTGTCGGTGACCAACTCGCAAAGACAATCGTTCTCCAATACGAACTCTCTCTCCGTCTCGTTGAGTAATTTCTCGAAGCACACCCTGTTATCAATCGTCTTATATCCGTACGCTATGATTTGCCTGGGCGTCATTCCTTCCGTGCAAGCAATTCTTTCTGCTACGGGATACCAGCGATCGCACGCGCTCGACAGCACTCGAGAAACGTTTCTAGGGTGAC
>JBEVXV010000822.1:3866-7490 GCA_040505915.1 Sedimenticola sp.
CGACCAATGGACGATCGCAGCTCAGTGTTCCAAACGCACGACGTGACGAACGACTGCGGCAGTCTGTACCGAAGTATCAGCTACCAGCTCTTCGAGGAGGAGCATCACTCCAACATCGTGCAAGATGCGATATTCAAGACGATGCTGAAACGCAAGGACGTCATGGACAGGGAGATTAGCATAGCGACGAGTAGAAAATTTCTGAGCGTTGACAGCTACATCAGGGAGACCGGTGCCAGGCGTTTCGGCTGTATGTCGGGCGGTAAAATCGAGCTGAAGGCCGCCGCATTATTATTCGGCACAAACATTTATCTCTTCGCGGATCCAATAACGTCGCAGCCAATGCGTTTCAAGCCGCGCGGCGTAACGACGACAGACGAGGCGTTCGTTCTGTACAGCGATGGCAAGTACGTGAGGCCGGTAATATCCTTTGACGGCGAGCGGTTCCAACACAGAGACGAGAGCAGAGAGACGAACGTGTATCCTCTGCGCGCCGGAAAAATACAATACCTGTACACCGCCAATAAGCTGAAGACCTTCTCGGGCGAACTGTGTCGAAAGGCGATCGCCGAAAATCCACTACGCGTGGAACTGAACGAATACAACCTCGGCTTACTGAACAAGTTCCTCAGGGAAATGGGTGACGAAGTTGAACTGAACGTGCAGCTTTTCAATTTCGCGAACAGCTACCAGGCGTACAGCCTCTGCGAGTTCATGATAAACGAGTTCAGGAACGTCAGAGAAGTTGGCGTTCTGGCTCACTTCTTGGAACTAGTCGACGACAACGGGAAGCGCTACATGGCCGAACTGCTCGAGCATTTCGAAGACGTTTGTCACGCATCCGTCGACGTTGAACTGTTGCGCCTCTCGCCGAGCAAAGAAGAAGTCAAAGAGATCTTACGAAGGGTGATGAAGTTCAAATCAGATTACGTGGCCTCTACCAACAACGTCTCGGTGACACTGTCTAATGGCGATCACGCATTCAGGGACGTCTTTCCGCAGACCGTCGTGTGTCTGAACACGGCCGACAAGAGCGTCAAGTATTTCGCCGGTCCGAAGCCTGGTGGGCAACGTTGGATCGATTTCCCTCTGAATCGTCGGATTTTAGAAGCGTTGGAAAGTGCCCACCTGCGACAAGTCGTGTTCCACAAAGAGTGCGCGTACGTGTATGCCGGTCTGAAGGATGGAAAACATCAGATCGGTCATATACGAAACGTATTCGACCATACGGATTACCTGGACTATCTCTCGATTCCAAAGAGCAAAAAGCCTCTCTGTTCGCCTCAGATCGTGGTCAGTAACAAGGACGTCGTTTGCCTCGTCGATAAAAGTTCCGATCAGGTGTTTGATATTTCCAACAACAAATGGCTGGACGTGACGGGTGATCTGATCTTGCTTCACGAAGAGGCCGCCGGCTTCGATCGTTGCGTCTTTAACGTTGGAGAAGTTAAACATCGGGTGTTACTGCCAAATGACGACGAGAGCGAACGTCCCCTGATGTCCTGGTTCAACGATATCGCATTTCAGTACACGATAGCGAGACATCGCAGTGAGCTGTACGTCGTCAAACGTCTGGCGGACGGACAACTATACTTGGATAGCCATAGACGATGGGAAGAAAGCAATATCAGAACGAGCAATCCCGGCATGTTCGTACACTACGAGATCCCAGCCATGCGCGGCGAATACGAGAATCGCGTATACGCACTGATCGACACTCAGCTGCTGAACTCGAGAATCGCGATGTCGCAGACGGCAAAGTTTGGATACGCGACAATTATAGATTTCGTTGTGAGCAATCTCTCGGCAAACGACATTCCTCGACTGATGTCCGTCCTCGGAATTCCGTACAACCGGTTTTCACGCGCGATGGTTTCTGACGATGACGACCACGTGGCTGCGACGAAAAGTATTTTTGCCGATTGGTACGTCGTGGTTCGATCGGTCGGCGCAGCTTCTAAAGCACCACTGAACCTGCTGGCGTGGGGGTTGAATGAGCTAAAGATGTACGAACTCGTGAAGATGTTGAGACCGGACGGACTATCGCAAAACGAAACGTGCGAGAAAATAGCCAATATCGTAGGCGACATTTACGACAAACGAGACGAAAGCGACAATAGCGAGTCTGAAACTGACTGATCATTGTTGGTATTTATTCGAAGACAAACCACTTCCTCGTCATTCTCCAAGATGCACGAGAGCGCCGAGTTTGTCATTGTGTGTTTGGGAAATCACTTTGGTCACGGACGGGAGATTGAACTTGACAACGACTTCCAATACGATCTAGAAGACCTCGTCCAGTACTTATCGATCAACGGCGGGTGTTCGTCCGAAGTCAAAATAGGATGCCACGACTTGGGTTATTTCACCGAGTTGATGGATGCGTTGTTGCACGACAGTATTGACTGGCGACGGGTATTGATGTGCTTCGTCCTGTTCGTCCAAACAGTTACGTACATGGGATTGGTCGGTCTGACGGATACGTTCGGCCATCAAGATGCGACGATAAAGTTGTTTTTGAAACGGCACGTCACCGAGTGGGTTCGATCCAGAAAAGCGGGATGGCGGGAACTTTTACAGTATATGCCCAATACCAGCCGCAGTTCGACGACGGAATCATGAAAGCGTACTACTTCTTTCTCGTGCCGGTTAAAGACGACAGTGTAGCGACTGTACGCGATCCGTCACTGGGATGCATTCGCATGAACGAGAGGTTCATGAAGTGTCTGCGATCGGCTGTGGAAGAAGACGCCAAATATTTTCTCCTCAAAGGTGTCGACGAACGGTCGGTGGTAATCAACCACGAATTCCTCAGCACGTTCATGAGGAGCCGGCGCGACCAGCCAGCCGAAGGTGTTTTGGCTGCAATCACGGATAGCTTCGAACTTTCATCGGCGTCCGTTGAGAAATACGTTGCACTTGCTCAGTATCCTCTAGTCGTACTTAGACAAAGTAAAATAAAAGTCATCGAACCCAAATCTTCGTTGGATGTTTTTAATCACGCGTTTCTTCACCTGTATCAGTTTCTGCGAGTCAAGCGGCTCTCGGAAGAGCTGAAGAAGATCGATGAGTACACGAGACTCAGCGATTGCAAGTACAATGCGGGCATCTTGCCGTGTGCTCGGTTCGCGACATGCTGCGTAAACAACCTTCTGGTCGAATGTGGGAGCGGCAAGATTTCGTTATTAAAACACACGTGTCATCGAATGGAGTGCACTCAGAAAAGGTTCGACAACAACCTGTATCAGGCCGTGAATCAAATGATACAATGACCACGTGTTACGTCTATTCCGCAGAGGACGACAAACACTACGTCGATCACTTGAAACTCGTATCGAGTCACTTGCGCCACATGCGGATCGCCTATTCGCTCGGAAGATCCCGCAACTGCGAGCTAGAAGAAATATGCTCACACGATAATCATTCCGCTGTGCTGATACGCTCGTACGTATTTGTACCAAACCATAAAAAGGTGAACGGAACGTTCTACTGGATCAACCCCAAGTACAACGCAACGGTGTACGGAAACAAGATTATAGCCACCCACGGGACACTGGACGAGGAAGACACGAATCAGTTACTTCAGAATTTTATTCAACCGTATTTCAGCGACGACAACACGAA
>JBEVXV010000823.1:0-57048 GCA_040505915.1 Sedimenticola sp.
CTCAAGTCCGGCAAGCACAGAGATCAACTGCTCCCCTACTTTTCGGCCAACCCGTATGTGCCGTAGCGAAAGATGACCGTTGTCGCCAACAATGTAGACGCCGGTCACCTCGCTACGGTAAACCACCGCTTGATTCGGTACCAGCAGCAGCTTGCGAGTGCCAGTGGTAAAGGTGGTTTTGACAAACATTCCTGGGAACAGGTTAGTGGTTCCCTCAGTGAGGTCGAGCCGCACTTTAAAGGTGTTGCTGCCGTGGTGAGCGAAGGGGAAAATAGTGATTTTCTTGGCGGGAACGTAGCCATTTCCCGGCTGCTCTACACTCGCATGGCCATATTTGCGGATGGTTGGAATCAGGCTCTGGGGTACATCGACATTGACCCTGAGTTTCTCAAGGGAGATGCCACTCATCATCTTTTGCCCAGGAGAGGCGACCTCGCCCACCTCAATGTGGCGCTGGGTGACTATGCCTGAGTAGGGGGCGCGCACCTGAGTGTAGTCCAGCTGCTCCTGTGCCTGCTGTAGGGCCGCATTGGCTGCTTCATGCCGTGCCAGAGCAGATTTCAGGGTGGCGCTGATCTTGTCCATAGTCGTACCTGAGACCAGTTTCTTCTCAAAGACCTCCTTTATCCGCAGGTACTCTTTGTTCGCCTCCTGGCGCTGGGCGGCGGCGCTTTTCAGCTCGGCCCTTGCCTGGGTGAGACGGGAGCGTTGCTCTGTACTCTTAAGGCGGACGATGACGGTGCCCTGCTCGACATAATCATCGACATCAAAGAACACCTCCTCAACCTGCCCTGAGGTTTGAGCAGAAACCGTTGAGCGGTTGACGGCTTCGACCACGCCGTCAAGTCGATACTCTCTAGGCAGCTCGCGGTACTCAGCTGTTGCAGTCTCCGGGGAGGTTTCCGCCTGAGTTATAGTGGCTATGGCAAGTGCTAGCAGAATGAGGGAGTAGTGAAATCTCATGGCTGAATCCATTTTAGAAAATGATTATATGCTAATATATGGCAATCGTATCGCTATATCAATGTAGCTAGCTTAGGATGTTATATCCCCGGTGTCACCATTGGTCTTGAATGGCTATAAACAAAGAAGTCCCCCTGCAACGTCTAGGGGGGCGGTTGAAAAAATCGAAACTGATTACATATTGTACTGTCGTAAATTAGTAACTTCTCAATAACCCAGTGCAGGTGGATAGTTTTCAGGTGGGTGCAGTGACAACTTTTCAGGACGTACAGCAGCAGGGATGCTGCTGTGAGCGTACAGAGATCTATTCACCGCGTCTCCTGAAAAGGTGTTACTGCACCCCTATGGCACGGACTTTTTGAGAAGTTACATAAATTTAGTGCTGAGGTCTTTATGTCTGGAGAGCGTGGTTGGTTTGATATCGGTTTTATCGTCGGAGCGAGGGGTTGGGATCATGATGCCTGGGTCGGTGGCTTCTACCCGGATGACCTGCCGAGTGACTGGTGCCTTGGTTATTACGCGAATGAGTTTTCAGGGGTGCTGGTTCCCGAGCCGCAGTGGTGTGGTGTGGGGGAGGCGGAGTGGCAAGAGTGGTGCGATGAAGTGCCTGAAGGTTTCAGTTTCTATCTCGAACTCTCCGATACCTCTGAAGAGCAGTTACGGCAATTTAATGTTTGTGCAGCTACTCTTGGGCGAATGCTGAAAGGTGTATTACTGCTGGGCGGTGATGCTGCCATGGTTGTCGCTAATCCATCACTAGCCATTTTTAAGGCGGTTGATTTTGGTGGTGATTGTGTGCATCTTATCGCCCCTGATGAGGGGGGTGAGCACAAGGGGGTCTTGCTTGATAGCGGGCATATGCCCGATCTTCGCACTCTACGGAAGGTGTTGGAGTCGGTTGAGTGTGAAGGTAAAGCAGACGCTATCACGCCGGTGCTTTTTGTCGTAGGCGAGGCACCTGATGTAGAAAAGATGCGGGAGGCAAGGACGTTGTTGGAGTTGATGGGCATCTCCTGAATTCGGGTGGAAATATATTCGTCTTTGTCGCTGTAATATACCCAGGGTACAAAAGTATAATTTCAAGAAATGATGACACTGATGATAAGCTCCCTTCTGGAATATAGAAAGATAATGGGACATGGCAGACTCGAATAGTAATCAAGAACCATTGGTAAGGATACGCGGCCTACATTTTTATCGTGGGGAGCGCGCTATTTTCGATGGCGTGGATATCGATATTCCCAGAGGGAAGATCACCGCCATCATGGGCCCCAGCGGAACCGGCAAGACCACCTTGCTGAAGTTGATCGGTGGCCAGCTCCGCCCCCAGGCAGGCACTATTCATGTTGATGGTGAGAATATCCACGCCTTGGGTACACGGGAACTCTACCGTCTGCGCATGCGTATGGGGATGCTGTTCCAGAGCGGTGCCCTACTTACTGATATCACTGTATTCGAGAATGTCGCCTACCCCCTGCGGGAACATACCGATCTGCCGGAGTCGATGCTACGCAAGTTGGTACTGTTGAAGCTGGAGGCAGTAGGGCTGCGCGGTGCACGCGATCTCATGCCAAGTGAGCTTTCCGGCGGTATGGCGAGACGGGTCGCCCTGGCACGGGCAATGGTTCTGGATCCGATGATGATCATGTATGACGAACCCTTCACCGGTCAGGACCCCATCTCCATGGGGGTGTTGGTGGAGCTGATTCGTGCGCTCAACGATGCCAGTAGGCTGACCAGTATTATCGTCTCCCACGATGTGCAGGAGACAGCGGAGATTGCCGATCTGATCTATGTGATCTCCAATGGCAAAGTGATTGAACATGGGGCACCGGCTGAGATGATAAACTCTGAATCAGCCTGGACACGTCAGTTTATGCAGGGTTTGGCCGATGGCCCCGTGCCCTTCCACTACCCCGCAGATGAACTCAGCAGGGATCTGCTGGAGCTGTCATGTTAGAACAGTTGGCGCGGCTCGGTCGCAGCGGTATAGGTACACTCGAACGGTTGGGGCGAGGGCATCTGCTGCTGCTCAATATACTCTGGGGACTGACGGCGTTGGCGGCAAGGCCGCGACTGCTGGTGCAGCAGATCCATTCTATCGGTGTCTTGTCGATGCTGATTATCAGTGTCTCTGGGCTGTTTGTCGGCATGGTGCTGGGGCTTCAGGGCTACTATATTCTTTCGCAGTTCGGTGCTGAGCAGACCTTGGGCGTTATGGTGGCTGCCTCCCTGGTGCGTGAGCTGGGTCCGGTAGTGGCAGCGCTGCTGTTCGCAGGCAGGGCGGGCTCGGCATTGACCGCTGAGATCGGCTTGATGAAAGCGACTGAGCAGCTCTCCGGTTTGGAGATGATGGCAGTGGATCCGATAAGGCGGGTATTGACACCACGCTTTCTTGCCGGCTTTATCTCCATGCCGCTGCTGGCGGCTATGTTCAGTGCCTTGGGCATCATCGGGGGTTATTTTGTCGGTGTAGGTCTGCTGGGGGTGGATGATGGGGCCTTCTGGTCTCAGATGCAGGCAAAAATCGACCTGCATGAAGATGTATTCAACGGAGTAATCAAGAGCCTTGTGTTTGGCTTTGTATGTAGCTGGATTGCGCTGTTTCAAGGCTATGATGCGGTACCAACTTCTGAGGGGGTCAGTCGTGCCACGACACGCACGGTGGTGCACTCGTCGTTGGCGGTACTGGGTCTCGATTTTATTTTGACCGCGCTAATGTTCGGAGAGTGATCAATGGTGCACAGTAGAACAATGGAAATATTAGTGGGTGCATTTATGGCCCTGGGGTTTGTTGCGCTCTTCTTTCTCGCCATGCAGGTGAGTAACCTGAGTGCTGGCAGCAATGGTGATGGCTATAATGTAACGGCACGGTTTGATAATGTCGGCAGTCTTAAGGTGCGATCACCGGTGACCATGGCGGGAGTAAGAATTGGTCGGGTGGGCGAGATCAGATTTGATTCCCAAACCTACGAGGCGGTGGTGGTGATGAAAGTGGAGTCACGCTACGATACGATACCGGACGATACCATCGCCAATATCTACACGGCGGGGCTGCTGGGTGAGCAGTACATTGGTCTGGACCCAGGTGGTAGTGAGAAATATCTAGGTCAGGGTGGCGAGTTGACAATGACCCAGTCAGCGTTGGTATTGGAGCAGATTATTGGGCAGTTCCTATTTAGTAAAGCGGAGGAGGGTGGAAATAGTGAGTAGGCTGAATAGGCTGAGTTTGATGGGGTGGATCTCCCTGCTGTTGCTGCTTTTTGCACTCCAGCCGGCGACTGCTGCCACTGAGCCCAACACGATAGTCAAGGAGACGACAGATAAAATCCTGGCGGAGGTGGCGTCGCTCAAGCAGGAGCTGGATGAGTCCCCTGGCAGGATCTATCCGCTGGTTGAGCATATTGTGCTGCCGCGCTTCGACTTTGTACGTATGTCACGCCTGGTCCTAGGGAAGCATTGGCGGCGGGCGGATGAGGGAGAGAAAAGAGCGTTTACCTACGCTTTTCGTGAATTGCTGATTCGCACCTATACTACCGCTCTGCTCAACTACTCCGGCCAGGAGATCAACTACCTGCCAATGCGTGCCATGGCGGGCGCTAGCGAAGTGATGGTTAATACCGAGGTGAGTAGTGAGGGTGCAACACCGGTACCCATCAACTACAGGCTCTACTTGGATGGAGATGAGTGGAAAGTGTACGATTTGTTGATCGATGGTGTCAGCTTGGTGTCCAATTACCGCACTAACTTCGCTTCCGAGATCAGGCGACGCAAGCTTTCTGGCCTCATTAGTCGGCTTGAAGCGCGTAACAAGAAGAATAAGTAGTGCGCCTCCTGAGTCAACTCGATTCATCCAGACTTATCCAGAGGCTCCCTAAATGGCGGAGATAACTATTGATGCTGATGGTTGCGTGCAGGTCACCGGAGATATCGTCTTCTCTACAGTGACGGGATTGCTGAGGAGCGCAGAGGCCTCTCTTGCCGATAGTAAGCGTGTGATTTTTGATCTTGCCGGAGTCACCCACAGTGACAGCTCGGCGCTGGCACTGTTACTGGAGCTGCTTGACCGTGCCAATGCTGGCGGAGTTGCAGTCACCTTTCGTAATATTCCCGATTCTCTACTGGGTATCGCACGTCTCAGTAATGTTGAACATCTGCTGCGGTGATTTATCCAATCAAAAATCGACTTTAATTCGCAGGCCCTCTATTCCCGAATAGGCTCCTGTCCTTGGCAAGGCGACGGCTAACAGGATGCAGGCACTCATATTACGTCCTGAAATCAATGGTTTTTTCTGTGGGCGCTACACGTCTTTGCGGGCGCTGTGTTTCAGTCTGTTTTTGTTGCCTGACGGAGAGTGCTCTGGCTCGAACCACAGCCCTTTAGATTTGTCGTTATATTTCATACAATGTCCCGTTTCCCTGAGCTTCTGCTCCTTAGTTACGGGTGTTTTCCCGGTTGGGCCTTTGATTGATGGATAAACTGATTATCACCGGCGGCGGTCCCCTCTCCGGGGATGTGCGTATCGCGGGCGCTAAAAATGCGGCCCTGCCGATTCTGGCGGCAACGCTATTGGCCGATGGCCCGATGAGCGTGGGTAACGTGCCGCATCTGCACGACATCACCACCACAATGGAGCTGCTAGGCCATATGGGTGTTACCCTGGTGGTGGATGAGCGACTGCGTATCGAGACCGATACCAGCACCATTCGGGAATATCACGCTCCGTACTCTCTGGTAAAGACCATGCGTGCCTCGATCCTTGTGCTGGGACCTTTACTGGCTCGCTTTGGCCAGGCAGATGTCTCTCTGCCCGGAGGTTGTGCCATCGGTTCACGCCCGGTCAATATCCATATCGAGGGTCTGCGTGCCATGGGGGCAGAGATCGAAGTGGAGGCGGGTTATATTCGGGCAAAGGCGGGGCGGCTCAAGGGTGTTCGTCTAGTGATGGATATAGTGACTGTCACCGGCACTGAAAATCTGATGATGGCCGCAGCTCTGGCGGAGGGTGAGACGGTGCTGGAGAATGCGGCAAGAGAGCCGGAGGTGGTCGATCTCGCCAACTGCCTCAACCGCATGGGGGCAAAAATCTCTGGTGCGGGCACTGCAAGTATTACCATCGAGGGGGTTGAACGGCTCAATGGCACTCATTATGACGTGCTGCCTGATCGTATTGAGACCGGCACCTACCTGGTGGCGGCCGCAATGACCCGAGGCTCGATCCGCGTTCGCGATACACAGCCCCAACAGCTCGATTCCGTATTGCAGAAGCTGCGGGAGGCGGGGGCTGAGATTGAGGAGGGTGACGATTGGATCACGTTGGATATGAAGGGGAAACGGCCACGGGCGGTAGATGTACATACCGCACCCTACCCGGCCTTCCCCACTGATATGCAGGCTCAGTTCACTGCACTTAACAGCATAGCTGAAGGGGTTGGTGTGATTACCGAGACGGTGTTTGAGAACCGCTTTATGCATGTGCAGGAGATGCAGCGCATGGGTGCCAGTATCCGGCTCGAAGGGAATACCGCCATCTGCACGGGGGTTGATAGACTGACGGGTGCGCCTGTGATGGCGACTGACCTGCGCGCCTCTGCCAGCCTGGTGCTGGCGGGCTTGGTGGCAGAGGGCAAGACAGTGGTCGATCGAATCTACCATATAGACCGCGGCTACGAGAATATAGAAGAGAAGCTCGCCGGACTGGGAGCCCAGATTCAGCGGCTACCTGATTAAATAGGGTTATCAGTTGTCAGTAAATTTAACAACATGGCTTTATAAAGCGTCAACTCTTTTAATTAGTTTTTTACTCTATTAATGTATTGCACAGCCTCAATCATATAATGTGTATTGCATACATCCACCTCTGGCAACTGTAAAAATACCACTAAGATTTTAATAACTGATGAAATTTAACACACCGATTACCATAGCGCTCTCCAAGGGGCGTATATTCAAGCAGACGCTGCCGCTGCTTGCCCACGCCGGTATTGAGCCGATAGATGACCCTGAGACCAGCCGCAAGCTGATTCTCGACACCAATCACGACAATGTGAAGTTGGTGATTATTCGCGCTACCGATGTACCTACCTATGTGCAGTGGGGTGCGGCAGATGTTGGTGTCGCCGGTAAGGATGTTCTGCTGGAGCATGGAGGGGAGGGCCTGTATGAGCCCCTCGACTTGGGTATTGCACGCTGCCGCCTGATGGTGGCCGGTGTGCCGGAAGCCCAATTGAGTGGCGACCGGCTGCGTATCGCCACTAAGTATGTCAAATCGGCCAGACGCTACTTTTCCGCCCGTGGCCAGCAGGTAGAGATAATTAAGCTATACGGCTCAATGGAGTTAGCACCCCTGGTGGGGTTGTCGGATCTGATCGTTGATCTGGTGGAGAGTGGTAATACCCTGAAGGCCAACGGCCTGATACCACTGGAACATATCGCTGACATCAGCTCACGTTTGGTGGTCAATAAGGCATCCTGGAAGATGAAGCACGATACCGTAACACAGTTGATAGAGTCGGTACGTGAGGCGACAACAGCAGGAGATGACAATGGCTGACATTAAGCGACTCTCTACCACCGATGCTGATTTTCAGCAGCAGTTGGACAGGCTACTCGCTTGGGAGTCGCTCTCCGATGGCGGCGTTAATCAGACAGTAAACGACATCATCTCCTATGTTCGTAGTCATGGTGATGAGGCTCTTTTGGAGTACACCAACCGTTTTGATGGCTGGCTGGCAGGCAGTGCAGCAGATCTCGAGATCCCGCCTGCCCGTCTGGAGCAGGCGTGGAATAGGATCACAGAGGCTCAGCAGAAGGCGCTGGAGCATGCTGCTGAACGGGTCCGTATCTACCATGAAAAGCAGAAGATGGCGTCCTGGAGTTATACCGAGGAGGATGGCACTCTTCTTGGTCAGCAGGTGACACCGCTTGATCGGGTGGGGCTCTATGTGCCCGGTGGTAAAGCTGCCTACCCCTCATCGGTGTTGATGAATGCTTTGCCCGCAAAAGTGGCGGGAGTTGATGAGCTGATCATGGTGGTGCCCACCCCCGGTGGTGAGCTTAACGAGCTGGTATTGGCGGCGGCCCATATCTGCGCTATCGACCGGGTGTTTGCAATCGGTGGTGCCCAGGCGGTTGCTGCCCTCGCCTACGGTACTGAATCGGTACCGCCGGTGGATAAGGTGGTCGGCCCCGGTAACATTTATGTCGCTACGGCAAAGCGGGCAGTTTTCGGTCAAGTTGGCATCGACATGGTGGCCGGGCCCTCTGAAATTCTTGTGGTATGCGATGGCAAAACTGATCCCGACTGGGTGGCGATGGATCTCTTCTCCCAGGCGGAGCATGATGAGGATGCCCAATCGATCTTGATCTCCCCTGATGCCGATTTTGTAGACCGCGTAGCAGAGAGTATCAAAAAATTGCTGCCAACCATGGAGCGTGAGTCGATCATTGAGCTCGCGCTGAGAGACCGAGGTGCATTGATCGTCTGCCGTGACATGGATGAAGCGTGTGAGATATCCAACCATATCGCTCCTGAGCACCTGGAGCTGTCGGTAGAAGAGCCGCAGGCGATGGTGGAGAAGATTCGGCATGCCGGTGCCATCTTCATGGGGCGTTACACCTCGGAACCTTTGGGGGACTACTGTGCTGGCCCCAATCACGTACTTCCCACCTCACGCACTGCCCGTTTCTCATCACCATTGGGGGTCTATGACTTCCAGAAGCGTTCAAGTCTGATTATGGTCTCTGAAGCGGCTTCGGCCACTCTTGGAGAGACGGCTTCGATACTGGCGCGGGGTGAGGGTTTGACGGCCCACGCCCGTTCCGCCGAGTACCGTTTCGAGAAGAAGTAGACCGTTTGGTCTGCCTGTAGGAGCGGCGCCCCCGCCGCGATGAACGTTGCACGGTCTCTACTAAACCCCACCTCCCCAGAGGTGGGGTTTCTACATGCAGGTTTTTGTCATACCTCCTCTGTGAGACTGAGCCTCCAGCACTTTGAGCTGTTCTGCCAAGCGACTTAGCTCATCGCTGACCCCGAGCACCAACAGAATAGTTACCAAATTTTTTACAGAAACTATACTTACCGAGAGATAGCTGGATGGTCTCTAACTCGATTTGGCACCAGCATAAAGAGTTACAGGTAAAAATATGGAAATAAGAAAGTACTATTTATCTCTTCTGACTATAGGGCTCCTCCTTACCTGCACAGTGGCGGGTGCCGAGAAGCTCTACCTCAATACCGGTACCCGTGCACCCTACACCACGGAGCAGCGTCAGGGTTTTCTTGATCTGATAATCGCTGAGCTATTTGATCGTCTGGGTTATGAGGGAGAAGTGCCTGTCTACCGTGCCTCGGCACGGGCCTTGGCCAATGCCAATGACGGTGTTGATGCCGGTGTTGCCATGCGTATTGCTGGCCTGGAGAAGAAGTACCCAAATCTGCTGCGCGTTCCTGAGAAGGTGATCGATAACGATTTTGTCGCCTACTCGTTGAACGAGGATGTTGTGGTTGACAGCTGGGATAGCCTTAAGCCCTACCCGGTGGGCTATATTCTCGGCTGGCAGATCTTTGAGCGGAACCTGCCTTCGGATGTGAGTAGGTTCAAGACCAAAGATCCTCAGCAGCTGTTTCTTCTGCTACAGAAAGGGCGGGTCGATGTGGCGCTGTATGAGCGTTGGCAAGGGATGTGGCGGGCAAAGCAACTGAATCTGAAGGTTCAGGTTCACGAACCTCCACTGGCAAGGGTTGCGATGTATATCTATCTACATAAGAAGTATGTCCACCTGGTAACGCCGGCAGCAGAGGCGCTGGCGGAGATGAAACGGGATGGTTCATGGGATGCCATTGCCGAAAAAACGCTGATGTCGCTACTACCAGAATAACGTTTCACCGGAAAGGGGGAGAGGCTCGGTGCCGTTACAGCATCTCAGGGTTGAGGGTAAACGCTACCAGGGGCGGTTGGCGCGTCGACTGGTGACCACTATTCTACTTGTTGGTGTGGTAGTAACGCTATTGGCAACGGCGTTGCAGATGCTGCGGGAGTATTGGCAGGAGCTGGAAAATATGGAGCAGAATTTTGCTCATATAGAGCAGACGGCTCTTGAAACGCTGGCCAATGATGTCTGGTTGGTGGACGTTGAGCGCCTGCAGCTCCAGGTTGATGGCATCACCACCCTGGAGGATTTTTGTTTCGCCGAAGTGGTGGATCACGAAGGGTTTCTCCTGGCACGTTCGGGAGGCAGAAGTAGCGGCTCATTTATCACACGCGCCTGGGATCTCCAGTTTGAGTTACGGGGTATAAGTCGCAAGATAGGTCAGCTCACAGTCTCGGTGCAAATCTCTGAAATTAACGCACGCCTGCTTAAACGTACATGGGTTGTCCTGCTTGTCTATGCTGCCGTGGTGGGGATTATTGTCCTGCTGCTCAATGCGCTTATCTACCGTCTGTTTGGTCGGCATCTGGAGCAGATGGCCGCCTATGCTCAGGGCTATAATATCGAAAAGAGACCGGCTGTTTTTGCCCTTGATCGTATTCCGGGAGGGCGGCGGGATGAGCTGGATGACTTGGCCGGTGCCTTCAATTATATGACCCGTAATCTGAGTGAAACGGTCTCTGCGCTACAGGCCGAGATCGTCGAGCGCAAAGAGGCTGAGCAGGGGCGGCAGATGAGCGAGGCCCGTTTTGAGCAGCTCGCCTCAGCTATTGACCAGGTGTTCTGGCTTACCGACTGGCAGAGTGGCAAGGTGATCTATATCAATCCTGCCTACGAGCGGATCTGGGGGGCGCCGGTGGAGAGAGTCTACAGCGATCCGTTGAGCAGGACAGCATCGATAATCGAGGAGGATCGAGCTGCAGCAGAGGCCGCCTTTTCCAAAGCAGACAAGGGTGGGTTCAAAATTGAGTACCGTATCCGTCGTGCAGATGGAGAGGTGCGCACCATCTATGATCGTGGTTATCCGATTCACGATGATCATCATAAGGTCTATCGGGTGGCTGGAGTGGCCGAGGATGTTACCGAACGAAAACGTTTGGCCAGGGAGCTGCAAAAGCTTAATGAAGAGTTGGAGGCGCGGGTGCGCAGCCGCACTTCGGATCTGATTGTGGCCAAGGAGTTGGCCGAACGCTCCAGTCGTGCCAAGAGCGCCTTTCTTGACAATATGAGCCATGAACTACGCACCCCGTTAAGTGCAATACTCGGCTTTAGCCAGTTGCTGGAACGCGACCCGGCAATCACCAGTGGGATGCGTCAGTCGCTGGAGATCATTAAAGATAATGGTGACAAGCTGCTGCATCTACTTAATGACCTGCTGGAGATGGCCAATATCGAGTCCGGTCGCAGCAGTGTTGATGAGCAGCCCTTTTCTCCCCGGGATGTCGCCGCCCAGCAGTTGGGCTCGATTGCGGCCATCCCAGAGGCGGAAGGTCTGGATATGCAGCTTCATGTAGATCCTGCACTACCGGCAGCTGTCCTTAGCGACAATGAGAAGTTTCGACAGATTCTTCATAATCTGTTGACCAATGCGGTCAAGTTTACTGAGCAGGGGACGGTTGTGTTGAGCTTGGAGTGGCTCCCTGCTTCTGATGGGCGACCATCAGAGCTGGTCTCTGAGGTCTCGGATACGGGTATCGGGATTGCCAGGGATGACCTGAGGCGAATTTTTAATTTCTTTACCCAGGTTGGTGAAGAGGCACTAAATTGTGGTGCCGGACTTGGCCTTGCTATTACTCGCCACTATGTGGATCTGTTGCAGGGCACTATTGATGTCGAGAGTGAGGTTGGTGTTGGCTCAAAGTTTACGGTCTATCTGCCGGTGCAAATAGCATATTTCCAAGATGATGCCGGTGTAGATGGTGAAGATGGAGTGTCAGCGGCTCAGGGTGGTGAGCGGGCGCATGAGCTGACCGCAGAGGACCTCAGGTCTCTCTCCCAGAGTATCAGGGAGTCGTTACTGCAAGCAGCGGTTGAGCTGGATGGCGAACAGGTGTTGGCGTTTTCCGCTGAATTTAAAGCAGAGCAGCCACAGATTGAAGCGGGAATAAGACGTCTCATTGATAACATCTCTTTTACGGCCCTGGTCCGGCTGCTTGAAGCTTCACTGGAGTGAACCTGTACAGGCTGGCAGTCGCGCTGTAACTATTCAGCGGCCCCTGGTTAAGAGGTTATTTTGCAGCGTCTCAAAAAACCGTGTCATAAGGGTGCAGTAACACCTTTTCGGGGCACGCGGTGGATAGATCCCTGTACGCTCATAGCAGCATCCCTGCTGCTGTACGTGACTTTCATTAGGAGTTTTCATCTGCTGCCGGAATCTGTCAAAAACCCTTCAGCTCCCTACCTACAGGCTAATCGGCTATGCCCGGTGTCATAGAGGCTCGGAAACTGGAGTTATTTAGAGCTTCTCCTGAATTTGGGGTCGCTCACTCACCTCTGCTTTGATCTCATAGGTTTCTCCCTGCCGCCAGCCCTGGATAGTTACTTTGCTGCCGGGTGTTGTGGATGAGACGATATTGAGAACGTCCTGGGAGCTGGAGAGTGTTTGGTTGTTGATCTGAATGATGATGTCTCCCGGTTCGACCCCCGCATGGTCTGCCGGGCCGTTCTCCAGTACGGCTGAAACCAGGACACCTTTATTATCTTTTAACCCGAAGGAGGCCGCCAGCTCCGGGGTGATATCCTGGCCAGCGATGCCAAGCCAGCCTCGTACCACCCGCCCATGTTGCAGTATCTGGTTCATTACTCCTCGGGCAAGGGTGGCGGGAATGGCGAAGCCGATTCCCTGGGAACCGCCACTTTTGGAGAAGATGGCGGTGTTGACCCCCACCAGTTGACCATAGGCGTTGATCAGGGCGCCGCCAGAGTTGCCAGGGTTTATCGCCGCATCGGTCTGAATAAAGTTTTCGAAGGTATTGATCCCCAACTGGTCACGGCCAGTGGCGCTGACTATGCCCATGGTGACGGTCTGTCCGACGCCGAAAGGGTTGCCGATGGCAAGCACTACGTCTCCCACCTGGAGAGCACCAGCATCCCCTACGTTGATAGCCGGTAGATTGTCTGCATCGGTCTTAAGGACGGCAAGGTCGGTGTCGGGATCTGATCCTGCCACTTCAGCTTCCAGGGTGCGTCCATCGGCGAGCACGACACTGATTCTGTCGGCATCAGCCACCACATGGTGGTTGGTCAGAATAAATCCGTTGCTTTTAATAATTACACCGGAGCCTAGGCTGGTCTGCAGTTTCTGTTTTGGTTTGCTGCTGAAACGGTCGCCGAAGAAGTGCTGAAACAGTGGATCGTTAAATGGTGAGTTGGAGTGCTCAATGGTCACCTTAGCGGTATAGATATTGACCACTGAGGGGGCTGCTTTCTTCACCGCATCTGCATAGGAGACGGGGCCGCTACCTGTGGTCATCGGTGCCTGGATCGGTTGTAGCACCTCTGGCGTACTGCCTGACTGCAGGTTGAGAGCAATAATGGCGGCAATCAGGCCAGCGGCGATAGAGGTGGATAGAAAGGCGATCAGTTTAGTTGTCGGCATAATATTCAGATAGACAGTAAGTTATGTATTCTCATGGTAACTTTTCAAAAAATTCGTGCCATAGGGACGCAATAACACCTTTTCAGGAGACGCGGTGAATAGATCCCTGCTGCTGTACGTCCTGAAAAGGTGTCACTGCACCCACCTGAAAGTGTTCCATCTGCACTGGGTTATTGAGAAGTTACTCGTAATCCCAGGAGCTCGCCCGAAAGAAAAAAGCACCTATCGGCAACCTCAGTGCGCTGGCCTGCTTTCTGCGATCCACTTTTTCTGTCTCAAGTCGGACATGGGTTAGCTAAGTTGGGTACAATCTATCATGTCTTTTGTTCTGTGTGTGAGGCGTTGTTATGGTAGATACGGTTGCATTGGAAAGTTTTTGTGATGAACTCTTGGTTGCCACTGAATTTGATGACTACTGTCCCAATGGTCTACAGGTCGATGCCGAGAGTGGCGAGGTGCGTCGGCTGGTCAGCGGCGTGACTGCCAGCCAGGCACTGATCGATGCAGCGGTAGCGGCGAAGGCAGATCTGCTGTTGGTGCATCATGGCTTCTTCTGGAAGGGGGAGCAGCAGACGTTGACCGGCCCCAAGGGGCGGCGCATCGCGACATTGATCCGCAACCACATCAGCCTCCTGGTCTACCATCTGCCCCTTGATGCGCATCCTCAGTTGGGCAACAACTGTTGTCTCGGGGCGTTGCTGGGTGTGGATAGGGCTGAGCCGCTCAAACAGGGTGGTTTGGTGTGGTACGGGCAGCTAGCGAGGGTGGAATCTACGCTCGATATGGGGCGCAGAATTACCCTGGGGCTGGGGCGGGAACCTCTGCATATTGATGGAGGTAACGGTGAGATACGTCGGGTTGCCTGGTGTAGTGGAGCGGCTCAGGGCGCTATTGAGGAGGCTGCTGCTGCCGGGATGGATGCCTTTATCAGCGGTGAGGTATCGGAGTCGACAGTGCATCTGGCTCGTGAGCTGGGTATTCACTACTTTGCCGCAGGGCATCACGCTACCGAGAGATCCGGTGTTGAGGCGCTGGGTGATCATCTCGCAGAGCAGTTCACCATCGAACACCGCTTTATCGATATTCCCAATCCGGTTTGAGCGGTTAAACTCCAAGCGGTTCTATTTATGTGTGACTTGTTCAGAGAGTCCTTGTTGCCTGATTTTTACGTCTGTTTTTACCAGGGGGTCGGAGTTAGCTGAATAGTTACAAGTTGCTAACAACACGTGGGGGCGCAGTTGAGGTATACTGTGTACCTTTAGTTTTTATAACCTGTAATGAATTTTTTGCTGGGGGGTTGAATGGCCGTTGTTGCTAACAAACGATCTGTGATGACTATGTATTCGGACGCTAAGAGTCCCTATAGTCATCGTGTCCGCATGGTTTTGGCGGAGAAGAACATTACCGTTGAGATCGTTGATACGGATCCTGTGGATATCTCGGATGATATTATGGATCTCAATCCCTACGGAACCCTGCCGACCCTGGTGGATCGGGAACTGGTGCTGTTTGAGTCGCGTATCATTATGGAGTATCTGGATGAGCGCTTTCCTCATCCGCCATTGTTGCCGGTAGACCCCGTTTCCCGTGCAGGTGCCCGCCTCTTTATGCATAGGGTAGATCAGGACTGGTACAGCAAGATGAACGACATCCTCGCCGGTGGCAAGGGTGTGGCCAAGGCGCGCAAGGAGCTGCGTGAGAGTTTGATTGCGGCGGCTCCCATCTTTGCTCATAAGCCTTTCTTTATGAGTGACGATTTCAGTCTGGTCGATTGTGCCATCGCACCGCTGTTGTGGCGCCTGCCGCCGCTTGGTATCGAACTACCCCCCCAGGCACAGGCGGTAGAGGATTATGCCAGTCGTCTATTTGAGCGGGAATCTTTTAAGGCTAGCCTGACCGAATCTGAATATGAGATGCGCGAGTAGTTATCAGGAGCCTTTCTGAGAATAGGCTCCTGGCACCTGACTGTCTATGCTGAGCTCCAATCGTCCCTATCTGATCCGCGCCCTCTACGAGTGGCTGGTGGATAATCAACTGACTCCCCACCTCCTAGTAGATGCGGAGGCAGAGAGTGTCACTGTGCCACAACAGTTTGTCGAAGAGGGGCGCATCGTTCTCAATATTGGCCCGACAGCAGTGCGTGATCTGGAGTTGGGTAACGACTACATCTCTTTCAACGCCCTCTTTGCCGGTTCACCTATGGACCTCCTGGTGCCTCCCGCAGCAGTCCTGGGTATCTATTCGCGGGAGAATGGCCAGGGAATGCTCTTTCCTGAAGAGGAGGAGTATGCAGGGAGTGATGGGCCGACAGATGATGACCCCGATACTCCACCACCACCGAGCCGTCCTTTGCTGAAAGTGGTGAAGTAGGTGTAACTATTCAGCTGGGTTTGGGGTTGAGCATATTTTATGCCGCACTTCCCTGTAGGATCCCTTTCTTGAGACGCGATGGATAGCTACACCATGGTCGTTGTTTTATCACGGTCCGGGAGACCGCTCCTACAATAAGATTGGAGCCCGGTACTGAATAGTTACCAGTAGGGTTTGTTATGGCAGGGGTGACTTGCGCCGCAGGGGTATCACCTTGTTACTACCCTATTCATTGGGCTTAGCACTATCCGTCTGGGCGAAGCCGAAATCCTCCAGCGTCACACCGATAAAAATGATGTAGCCGGTTAACCTGAAGGTGCCCTCTTCACTATAGTCGAAGCGGAACAGGCGCCTGATGCGGATGCCGTTGTCTGTCCAGCGTAGGCCAAGCCGTCGCAATGAAACGGTCTGGTCGAGTAGTTGCAGTCCGCGCTGCTCACAGGCTGTTGTACAGGCGGCGATGGCGATCTCCCGTGCTCTGGCACTGTCGAGCCAGAACCAGATAAGGGCGCCAAAGAGGAGCAGAATGGAGAGGGATGACATGATGTACCCTGTAATGGCTATGGAGGGCTATTGTTTCAACTTTTTCAACGGCTGGATAGAGGCGCCACGCTTACATGAAATGGGTGGCAGCAGAGGTTACCGTTGATTTGATGGATCGGGCAGAGGGTTTTGATGAAATTACAGCTTGCAGCTCTATGGGGAGCTCAGATAGGAGTGTTTGATGGCTTGGTTGGATAATATCTCTCTGCAGATGATCATTATTGCTTGTCTGTTTTTGGGGCTGGCACCTTTTTTTCCTGAGCCCCATCTGTGGGAGAAGCTGAAGATGCTTTCGGCAGGAACGCTGGTGAAACCGCTCGATATATTTGACTTGGTGATGCATGGCTCACCTTTTGTGGTGTTGATCCTCAAGCTGTTGCGGATGCGTGGTCTGTTCTGACAGCACTGACAGCCGGCTCAAAAAGCGGCAACTCTTCGTGCCCTCTGTGCCTTCTATGAACGCGCTGTGTTCCAAACATTGATCAGCTATGGCGACTATTACTGGAGAGTCTGTCGAGTCGTAGGCGCTGGCGCTCATCGAAGAGGCGGCGGGAGCCGATGGAGACGGCGACAATAGCACCCAGGCCGGTACCGGCGGCGATCAGCAGCAGGATCATGATCTGATACTTAGCCGCCTCCAGGGGGGGGCTGCCGGCGAGGATCTGGCCAGTCATCATCCCCGGCAAGCTGACTACACCGGCGGCGGCCATGGCGTTGATAATTGGAATCAAGCCGGTTCGCAGGGCGGTGCGGCGAATCTCCCCAATCGCACTGTCCCAATCCTCACCCAGTATCAACTTCCCCTCAATGACGCCTCGCTGTTGCCATGCGTTATGGGTCAGATTATCAAGGGCGAGAGCCATGCCGGACATGGTGTTGCCGAGCATCATACCGAGCAGCGGAATCAGGTATTGGGGGGTGTACCAGGGGTCAATCCTGATCACCAGGTGAAGCGCCAGCAGGGTGATGCTGAAGGAGGAGACGAACATCGAGAGTGTGCCTATGCCCATACCCCAGGCACCGCTGAAGCGGCGCTGTTGACGGGCCATCACCTCATAGCCCGCGACAGTGAGCATGAAGAGGGCGAGGGCGGCAACCAGGTAGGGATTGGCCTGAGTGAAGAGGGTTTTCAGTACCAGGCCTAGCAGTAGTAACTGCACTACACTACGCAGGGCGGCGATCAGCAGTCGCTTTTCCACCCCCAGATGCAGGCGCCAGGAGATAGCGGCAAGTGCGACCACTAGCAGGGCGGCGATAGCGAGGTCGAGAGCAGTTAGACTGATTAGCTCCACTTCAGCTTACCGTTGGCGATCACCAGATGCCTCTCCCCCAGTCGTTGGCGCTGTACAGGGTCGTGGCTCACCCAGAGTGCAGCAGCGCCATATTTCTGGAGATAATGTTCAACGACCGTCTCTACACGGTGAATGTTCTGCTGATCCAGATTGGCCGTGGGTTCATCCAGCAGCAGCACTCTGGGCGAGATACTGAGTAGGCGGGCCAGGGCGAGGCGCTGGCGTTCGCCGCTGGAGATGCGGTGGATGCTCCACTTCATACACTCCAAGGGTAGACCCAGTGCCGCCAATAGATCGTCTGCGGGCGATTTGAAGTGTCCCGCTACCTGCTCCTCCCACCAGTGGCTCTCCGCTGGTAGCAGGCCAACTTGTTGACGCCACTGGGGTGGAGGGATCTCCTCCAGGGGGGTGCCGTCGAGCGCTATGCCTCCATCATGTGGGTCAAGGTCGGCGATGGCCCTCAGCAGGCGGGTCTTACCACAGCCCGAGGGGCCTGTGAGGGTGGTACATACGCCAGCAGGCAGGTGCAGATCGATGGGATGGAGGCCGTGGCTGTGGAAGCGCTTAAGGGTGAGGCTGCTCATCGGCGAAGGAAGATCAGGTCCCAGACACCGTGACCGAGGCGATGCCCCCGCTGCTCAAATTTTGTCAGTGGCCGGTAATCTGGCCGAGGGGTGTATTCACTCTTACCTCTACTGTTTTCAAAGAGCTCCTCTACGCTGCTCATCACCTCCATCATCTGCACTGCATAGTCCTCCCAGTCGGTGGCGGTGTGAAAAAAACCACCCGATTTTATCACTTGGGCCAGTAGCGAGACAAAGGAGGGCTTAAGTATACGGCGCTTGTGGTGACGTTTTTTGTGCCAGGGATCGGGGAAAAAGAGGAATAGTCCGGTGAGGGTGGCATTCGGCACTCCCTGAGTCAGCACCTCCACTGCATCCTGCTGAATGATGCGTAGATTGTTTAGTTCCAACTCTTCAATTTTCAGTAACAGATGGCCGACACCTGGGCGATGCACCTCAATACCCAGATAGTTGTTTTCAGGATTTGCGGCGGCCATCTGCGCTAGGGACTCGCCATTACCGAAGCCGATTTCGGCCAGGACCGGGTTGCTGTTGCCAAAAAGTTGCTCGAAGCTGAGAGCCTGGCCGTTGAAGTCGATACCGTATTGGGGCCAAAGCTGGTCAAAGGCACGCTCTTGTCCGGGGGTCAAACGACCGGTGCGCAGCACATAGCTTTTTATTGGACGGTTTTTTTTGCTTTCGTGCTCAGGCATGAGGTTGGTTAGATCTGTCCATTGTCGCTGTCTGTAGGAGCCCCGCCCTCGGGGCGATGGGGTGTAGCACGGACTGTGCAACGTTCATCGCGGCGAGAGCGCCGCTCCTACATAGATGTTTGAACCTATCTTTGCATTGGGATCAGAAAAATAGACCTTCAATCGGAGAGGAGGCGGAGGCGAAGCGCTTCGCTGGCATGCGTCCGGCCAGATAGGCTTCACGGCCCGCTTCGATCGCTTTTCTCATTGCAGAAGCCATCAGTACCGGCTGGTCTGCGGCGGCAATGGCGGTATTCATTAAAACGCCGTCACAGCCCAGCTCCATGGCAACGGCGGCATCTGAGGCGGTACCGACTCCGGCATCCACCAGAATCGGTACATTAGCGTTCTCGACGATGGTGCGGATATTCAGTTTGTTACGCACGCCCAGGCCAGAGCCGATGGGAGCAGCCAGGGGCATGACTGCAGCACAGCCGATCTTCTCCAACTCGCGGGCGACGATAGGGTCATCGTTGGTATAGACCATCACATCAAAGCCATCATTGACCAGTACCTCCGCCGCCTTCAGGGTGGCGATAACATCGGGAAAGAGGGTCTGCTGATCTCCCAGCACCTCAAGTTTCACCAAGTTATGGCCATCCAGTAGTTCACGAGCCAGTCGGCAGGTGCGAATGGCGGTCTCTGCATCGAAGCAGCCAGCCGTATTGGGCAGGATGGTGTATCTATCCGGTGGAAGAATATCGAGGATGTTGGGTTCGTCGCTGTTCTGGCCGATATTGGTGCGGCGTACCGCGATGGTAACAATTTCCGCCCCACTGGTTTCGATTGCCTGGCGGGTCTCCTCCATATCCTTATATTTGCCCGTGCCTACCAGCAGTCTGGAGTGGAACTCACGGCCTGCAACAAAGAATGAATCTTTTATTTGATTGGTCATATTGTTTACTGAATCGCTGTCGTTGGGTTGAAGGGGGGCCGGTTATCTGCAGAGAGGCTGTGGTGGTTGCGGTGCTCTATCAGCCACCGCCGATCGCCCGGACAATTTCGACCTTGTCTTCGGGCAGCAGGGCGTGGTGATCGAAGGTGCTGCGCGGAACCAGTGTCTCGTTCACTTCAACGGCTATCCGCTGGTCACCGAGCTCCAGCAGGTTGATCAGTGCTGCCATATTGGCATCATCCGGGATCTCTCGCTCTTCGCTGTTGATATAGATCAGCATGCTTTTTCCTGTACTTCAAATGATGAGTGGGATTTTACACCAAAGGAGTGGGTTGCCCAGAATAATTCAACCCGATGATGGGCGTGGTAAAAAGATATTTGTAGTCAGTCCACTGACTACAGTGACTGAGCTTTATAGGTAATCAGGAAAAAATAGACATTGGTTCTTGCCTCCCCACCCCGGAGACGCATAGAATTATCACACCTATGCGGGTATCGTATATCGGTATTACCCTAGCTTCCCAAGCTAGTGAGGCGGGTTCGACTCCCGCTATCCGCTCCAACTTTTCCCTACTCGGACAGACGCCTAACAGCTGATCAGCGTGGCGATCTCATCATAGTGAAAACCCCTGGCCATTCTGTATAGGCGCGCAGCCAGTGGCCGGTCATGAATTTCGATTTTGGCTATGATCTCTTTGACCGTTGTACCATCAAGATTGAGTGCGGCCCGCCTCAGGCGGGTAAGCAGTTCCCTGGGTACCGATTTGTCTGGGTTGAGGGGGGTGCTCTGCTCAAATGTGTTGCCGTCCCAATCACTTTTGACCTCGCCAACCTCCTCTATGGGGATCTCCAGCATGAAGCAGCTCCCTTCAGGTCCGGTTTCGCTTATGATCAGCTTGCCATCCAGTGCTTCGGCATAGGCGCGTCCGATAGCGAGTCCTAGGCCTGTGCCACTGCCCGCCTTTATCCCCAGGTCTCCCTGAATAAAGGGTTCAAATATTCGCTGCTGATCGGAGATGATAATGCCGGGGCCGCTATCCTCTACTTCGATGATCAGTCGCGACTCACCTAAATTCCGGGTTCTATACAAGCGTATTTTGATCTCCCCTACTTCACTGAACTGTGCCGCATTGTCGATGAGGCACTCGACGATACGCTTCAGTTTTATCGGATCTGTTATCAGATCCCGTGGGCACACATTTAACCCCACAAGAGAAAATTTCAGTCCCTGTTCGGCGGTGATTTTGTCACCGAACTGTTGCAGCTGGCTTAGCAAATCGCCCAAATTAAAAGGGTACTTGTTGATTTTAATGTCGAGGCGGTCGATGCGTCCCGCCTCAAGGAGTATATCTATGCGCTGATGCAGTGCCCTACCCGCCAGATTGATGGAGTGGATGCTCTCCTGAATATGGGGGGGGATCTCAGGTGTGCGCTGCAGTAGTTGAGTAAAACCAAGGATGGCATTAAGGGGGGTCTTGAACTCATGACTGATGTTGCCAAGGATACGGCTTTTGGCTTGGCTAGAGATTTCTGCAAGACGTTTTGCCAGATCCAGGTGCTCTGTTTTGAGGCTCAGTTCCCGGGTACGCTCCTCGACCTGCTGCTCCAGTGATATTCGGTATTGATGGAGTTTTAGTAGGCTGCTGAAGGCTCTGATAGAGGAGAAGACCAGGGTGTAGATCGCTTCGGCAGTGAGATCCGATTTGAGTCGGTAGTCGTTGATCTCGTAGCGTTCAACCACCTCTTTCTCCGGGGCATAGCCGGGCTGCCCTGTTATCAGCGCTATCTGAATGCGGTGGTTGTTTGACTCCTCCCTTATGTGTTGGACAAATTGCAGGCCCGCATCCTGGGCTTCCATGACTACATCGAGTAGCACCAGGGCAATCTCCTCAAAATCGCTGATAATTCCTCGCGCCTGTTGTGCAGAGTAGGCGTGGAGCAGTTCCACGCTTCTGCCCTCTATGGCGATATCGTCAAGGGCTAGGTCTATGGCTGCATGTATATCCTTTTCGTCATCCACCACCAGTATTTTCCAGGTTTTGCCACTGGTTGTTGGGGCTGCGCTCTCTTCCTCTGGAGCAAACATGGAGTCAAATTCATCGGTCATTTTATCTGCCTGTAGTGTTAGTAATGGTCTCTATTTCCCCATCTTTTGGTATCGGATTAGGTAGCTCGATGATGAAGTGGACCCCTTCATCAGGGGTGCTTCGGCAACGGATGATGCCGTAAAGTTTTTGAGTTACCAGATTGTAGACAATATTCAGCCCAAGTCCGGTGCCATCCTGCATATTGGTGGTAAAGAAAGGGTCGAATATCTTTGGCAGAATATCAGGAGAGATGCCGCTGCCATTGTCCCGGTAGTCGATTCGCACTTGCTGCTCCCGGAGGGTGATATCGATCGTGATCTGGCCATTGTCACTTTGATCAAGGCCGTGATCCAGAGAGTTGCTCAGCAGGTTGATAAATATCTGGGAGAAGGCACCTGGGTAGCTGTCGATCTCCAGGTTGCTGTCACAAGTTATCCCAATATTAATATCAGGTTCTCGCAGTCGGCTGCCGAGACTTCTTATGCTGTTTTCCAGCACGGTTTTGATCGGGAAGTGGCTGGTGTTGTCGCTGTGTTGGGTAACCGCCACCTGTTTGAAGCCTTTTACCAGTTCACCTATGCGGTGGAGGTTGTTCTGGGTTAGCTCCAGCACCTGCCTGGTGGTTGCAAGATACTGCTCCAGATCTGACTGCTTCATCTTCCTGTTGCCGAACAGGGTGCTGATCTTATGCTGCTGTTTTGACAGCGATGAGACGGCGGTGGTGCAGACACCGACAGGGGTATTGATCTCGTGGGAGACCCCGGCTACCAAAACGCCGAGGGAGGCCATTTTTTCGGCTTCCACCAGCTGTTTCTGGGTGGCATGAAGTTGTTCCAGGGTGTTTTTCAGCGCACTGTTTTTCAATGAGAGGTCACTGTTGGAAGCGCGCAGTGCCTCCTCCACCTCTTTAATCATCTGGTAGGTGCGTGCATTCTCTATTGCCAAGCCGCAGACCCCGGCTATGGTCAGGGCCAGATTGAGGTATTGCTCTCTGTGTTCAGGGAAGACGAGCCGTTCTACCACCATCCAGCCCAAGGTTGCGTCTGAGGTGTCGATATGGATTTGGAAGCCATCAGTCGTTAGTTTGTAAGGTTTGTTGTGACCGCTATGCTCTCCTGTGCTCTTCCCCGGTGGAGTGGCGGGGGCGGCGGCCCGGTAATAGACCCGCTCGGCTGCGAACATCATGCTGAATATCTCGGTGATACGTTCCACCGCCTGGGACTCCCTCATGGTGCCGGTGAGGCTGTTCAGTAGATCAATCGCCATGGCGTAGGTGGATGTGTCCTGGCGTAATTGAGCGATCTCAAGGCTGTATCTCTTCTCCAGGTTGCCAAGCCGCCACTCAAGAATCAGCCTGCTCAGGTAGATTTGGAGATAACCGAGGCCTACCGTTTTAACCTCTGCCTCTAAGCCGCTATAGGCTGAGAAAGCGGCTAGCTGTGCTGCGCTATCTTTGTCGGTAGTGGTATCGAGCAGTAGCAGTTTTTTTGCATGGCCACGAAAAAATGCGGGAGCGCTCTCTTCAGTGACGCCCCATGCAGTCACCTGATCTCTCCAGCTATTTAGCCAGCCGGGGGTCATCAGCAGGTAGTCCATGGCGAGCCAGTGATTGACTTGTTCGGGATCAATAAAGGGGTAGAAGCACTGCTCTAGCATGTGCAGCTGCGGGCTGTCGTTACCCTGCTCTGCACTAAGGTGCGCAAGGCAGCGGCTGCCCAGTATCCGGTGATGAGTACATTCGGGGTGGCGATCCAACAGCTGTTGAAGTGACGCTTGTGTGAGATGCGGCTGGTCGCAGTTGCTCGGGTAGTGGGTGAGTTCAACGTTATCGATACCTTCGGCCTCTAGCGCACAGGAGAACTCAGTGTAGAGGTTGCTGCAGACCAGTAAGCAGAGCTTGTCACTGCCACTCATGGGCTAGTTATCCCATAAAAAATCTTGAAATACCTCGACAGCTAATGGCCGGTTGAAGTAGTACCCTTGGTAGGTGGTGCAGTGGAGGGCCTTGAGAAAATGGTACTCCTCAATAGTCTCTACACCCTCGGCGATGACCTCAAACTCCATCGCCTCCGACATGGCGAAGATGGTTCTGACAATGGCAGCATTCTGCTCATCACTCTCTACCTGGCTGACAAATGAGCGGTCGATCTTCAGTGTGTTGAGAGGGAGGCGCTTGAGGTAGGCAAGGGAGGAGTATCCTGTGCCAAAATCATCAATGGAAAAGCGGATGCCGGCATCTTTTAACTGTTTCATCTTCTCTACGGCATCTTCTATATCGATTAACAGCGTGCTCTCAGTCACCTCCAGCTCAACAGATGTCGGGTCTATCTTGGCGTCGGCAAGATAGCGGTTCACATGGTTGTTAAAGTCCGATTCAGTAAACTGGACCGAGCTGACATTGATACAGATTTTTTTAAATGTTGCCGGACATTGCGGCCTCGTCAGCCACTCTTGCATCTGCCTTAGGGCGGTCTTCATTACCCAGTTGCCGATAGGAATGATCAGTTTACTCTCCTCCGCCAGGGGGATGAATTCATCCGGGCTGATCATCCCTTTTGTAGGGTGGTTCCAGCGAATCAATGCTTCGGCACCGACCACATCCCCGCCGTTATTGACCAGGGGCTGGTAGAAGAGTACAAACTCTTCCCGCTCCAGGCCATGACGCATATCTTTATCGAGGGTGAGCCTCCTCTCAGCCGCTGCTTGCATCTCCGCACGGTAAAAGCAGATCTGGTTTCTACCGTTCTGCTTGGCTTGGTACATGGCGGTATCGGCCTCTCTGATCAGCTCCTGCCACGCTGCATTTTCGTTAGTAAACAAGGAGATGCCGATGCTGCAGTTAAGTTGTAGGTCGTTGTTCTCTATCTGTGCTGGTAATGCAGCCTGCTGCTGTAGCTTAGTGGCAATATTTTGCACGTCTACCGCTGCACGTTCGGGATCACGGGAGACATTTGGCAGCAAGATGGCAAACTCATCACCTCCCCAGCGTGCGACTGTATCCTCATCCCTGAGTAGGGCGGTGAGACGACGTGAGCTTATCTTGAGAAACTCATCGCCAACCAGATGTCCCAGGGCATCATTGATGGTCTTAAACTGGTCAAAATCGAGAAAAAGTACCGCCGTGATATAGCCTCTGCGTTTTGAAGATCTTAGTACCTGGATCAGACGGTCGGTGAATAGGCGGCGATTGGCAATATCGGTTAGCTCGTCGTGATAGGCCAAATGTTCGATCTTAGCCTCAGCATAACGTCGTGTGATGCCCATACTGATGACATCCGCCGTACGAGAGAGAATCGACTCCTCTTCACTGCACTGCTTATGATCGGGCTTAAGATAGTAGATCATAACGCCAAGGAGGGTCTGGTTGGCTACTATGGGTACAGAGTAGTGTCCGTGGGGATTGGTATTATCCACTCCAATTTCGTCCAGATCGTCTCTGCTGTGACAGAGCTGTAGCTTCCCTTGCTCTGCTGTATGGCCACAAATACACTGCCCCAGCGGCATCGTTTTACAGGCATCTAAATGCTCGTCTGAGAACTTCTGTGATGCCGCCAGGTGCAGCACACTTTTTTCATCGACCTCTTCTACCAGAAAAATAGCGCTCTTCTCCTGAAAGTTGAGTCCAGTGGCGGGGCGGGTGATAGCCTCCAGTGCTATCTGGAGATAACGGTGCAGTGTGGTGGGTTGGAGGGATAGTCTCAGTAATTCACCCAATGTCTGTTCTATCTGTGCAGAGCGTTCGATACGCTGCTTTGATGCCTGGAGTTCACGGGTTCTCTCTTCAACGCGACTCTCCATCTCAGCATAGGCCGCTTGTAGTGCCTTGCGGGCGGTGCTTAACTCTGAGTGTGCCTTGACCCGTGCCAACACCTCTTCAAGCTGAAACGGCTTGATAATATAGTCAACAGCGCCAGCGTGGAATGCACCGACCTTATCTTTGGCCTCCTGCAGGGCGCTGATAAAGATGATAGGGATATCCTGAGTTTTAGCATTCGCCTTTAAACGACGGCACACCTCATAGCCATCCATATCGGGCATTCGAATATCCAGCAATACCAGGTCGGGCACTCTCGATTCGATTGATCGCAGGGCGATTTCACCACTGAGCGCCGGGCGTACCTTATACCCTGCCTGAACAAGTATGCTGTTCAAGACTCGCAGATTGTTAGGGTTGTCATCAACAATCAATATCGAGACGCTATCGCAGAGCGCTAAATTTTTTGCTTGATCGATACTGTTCATTATCAGTAGTACTGCATGGTCTTTACCCGCCGAAACTGAAACGGCACTCGGTTCCTTAGTTCACCTTAGCTGCAATATCCTTGATAGCACTGTCGGTGTGTGCTCTTGTTGCCATGAATTGGGCATCTCTGCCTTATTGACTATAATTTCTCCATACGCTCAGTTGAATAGTAGACGAAATGTTGATATCAGGTGAATTACTACTCGATATTTCCCGAACGGAACGTGGTATTCGGCGGCTATTTGGGCCATGCTAATAGACTGTAGATTACAAAATGGAGATGGTGATGGGTAAGCTCTTCAAAATCCTTGGTGGACTGGTTGGTCTTTTGTTCCTTCTGGTGGTGGCGGCAATGGTTATTGTACCGATGGTTGTTGACCCGAATGACTATAAAGGGGAGATAGTTACCAAAGTACAAGAGGAGACCGGTCGTGCGCTTCGGATCGATGGTGATCTCAAATTGTCGGTATTTCCCTGGCTGGGGGTTGAGATAGGTGGGCTTGAGCTGGGTAATGCCCAGGGATTTGGTGACAAACCATTTGCTGCGGTGAAGCATGCCTCAGTGCGGGTAAAGCTGATGCCGCTGCTTAGCAGTCAGGTCGAGGTGGATACTATTGGGCTGGAGGGGTTGCAGCTCAATTTAGCGAAAAATAGTGCCGGGGTGAGCAACTGGGATGATCTGGCCAAGGGTGGCAAGAGATCCGAGAGCGAGAGTGAGAAAGGTGAAGGGTCAGCATCCGGCGGGATCAGCGCATTCACAGTCGGTGGTGTCAATATTAACAATGCCCAGGTGAGCTGGGATGACCGTAGCAGTGGACAGCAGTTCTCTGTCAGTAACTTCTCACTCAATTCAGGGGCCATTACCCCAGGACGGCCAGTGGCTCTGGAGATGGGGATGCTGCTCGATAGCAAGGTACCCGAGATAAAGGCTGAGGTGCAGATGGATGCCCAGGTCTCTCTGGATCAGAAGGCGGGTGAGCTGAGAATAGACGGGCTCACCCTGAAAGTGGATGCCGAAGGTAAAGCGCTTGCCAATGGTGCGGCGCATGCCGATCTTGAGGCTGCTGTGGTGGTTGCGCTGGATGGTTCACTGGCTACTATTGAAGGCCTTAAGGTGACATCGGGAACGCTCAAGCTTAACGGCAACCTGAAGGGTGTTAACCTCAACAGCCAACCGGCTTTCAGCGGTACCATCAATCTGGCTGAGTTCAACCTTCGTGAATGGCTGACCGCCCAGGGGATGGCTCTACCGGAGACGGCTGACCCTACAGCACTGACGCGACTCTCTGCTGACATCGGGTTGAATGCCCAAGGGGGTGTGACCCGGCTGGAGAAGCTGTCGCTCATCCTGGATGATACGCATATCAGTGGCAGCGCCACTCTGCGTGGTGCCGCCGTCGCTTTCGGTCTGGAGATTGACGCTATTGATGCGGATCGCTACCTGCCGCTAGCTAAAGAGGCTGGTGAGACGCCTGATACGCCCGAGGTGGCAGCCAAGGCCAGTGGTGACGAGCCGTTGATGCCGATTGAGACTTTGCGGCAGCTGGATCTTGATGGCAAGTTGAAGATGGGTAAGCTGACCATCAATAAGTTGCTGGCGGAGCAGTTGGAAGTGACCGTTAAGGCGCGCAAGGGGAAGCTGGAGCTGAGTCAGAAGATCGGTCGCTTCTATGAGGGCACTTACCAGGGGGTGACGAAGCTGGATGTGAGTGGTAAAACGCCACTGATGAATACAGAGAACCACCTGAATAATCTTTCCGCCGGTCCGCTGGTAAAAGATCTCACCGGCGAAGACCGTTTTGATGGAAAAGGAAAATTCAACGCCAAACTCAGTAGTCGCGGCAACAGTGTCAACGCCATCAAGCAAAGCCTTGGAGGGGATCTGGATTTTCTTTTTGAAAACGGTGCAGTTAAGGGCTTCAATCTCGCGCAATCGATCCGCGATGCCAAGGCGAAGATCGGGGGCGGAGGCGCACCGCAGCAGGCCCAGGCGGCTCCACAGACCGACTTCTCTGAGCTGGCAGGTTCTGCGGTGATTGACAAGGGGGTGCTGACCAACAAGGATCTTCTGGCAAAATCGCCCTATCTGCGAGTGAATGGCTCTGGCCAGGTGAATCTGGTAGCCGAAACCCTCGACTACAAGGTGAAGGCGGTGGTAGTCAGTACCGAAAAAGGTCAGGGGGGAGAGGGGTTGGATGATCTTAAGGGGGTGCCGATACCGGTACACCTGACCGGCCCCTACGCCGCACCCGATTACAGCTTTGATTTTGGTTCGGTTCTCGCCGGTGCGCAAAAGGCAAAGGTGGAGAAAAAAGTGGAAGAGAAGAAGCAGGAGTTGAAACAGAAGCTTGAAGATAAGCTAAAAGATAGGTTCAAAGGTCTTTTTTAGTGTGAAAGCGGGGTAAATTAACGGAAAATGCATTTTTTACTGTTTCTTCATTTGAGAAGAGCTAGACTACTAATTATGTCTCATATAGACAGACTTCCGTCTGTCTACAGACAGTATAATCCCACTTGCGGGAAGTCGCTCGGTGTTACATAGGTGTGCTACCAGTTGCCAGCGGGTCGTAGTCAAAGAGTGAAATATAAACTTTAGGAGTGAAGAGAAATGATGAAAAATACCCTCACCAAGTTGTCTGTAGTGGCACTGACGCTAGGCCTGGTTACCGGCTGTGCAACCACCGACCAGCTGACCCAGATGCAGGCTGATATCACCAAGGCACAGGAGACCGCTGATGCGGCAATGGCGGCTGCCAACTCTGCCGGTTCCGCAGCTTCCGCAGCTGAGCGTAAAGCCTCTGCCGCTATGAGCGCTGCCAATGTGGCTCAGGCTTCAGCAGACGAGTGCGCCGAGAAGTGTGATCGCATGATGCAGAAAAGCATGGCTAAATAAACCAACTGCACCACAATAAAAAAGCCCGGTGGCCTAATAGGTTACCGGGCTTTTTTGTAACTACTCAATAATCTGGTGCAGATGCACTCCCCCTATGACACGGAGTTTTTGAGAAGCTACGCTTTTTTGTGGAGATTATTGGGGTTCTAGCGACAGGCCCTTTTTGTCATCAATGGTGGTGACTGCTATTGGGATCCCCCGTTGATTGATTGCCGCCTGCTTCATCACCCCCCAGTCCGGTTTCAGTTCCCGGTCACCTATGGCGCTGACGATAGCGGAGACCATCGGGGTGAGGTTGATTCCCTGCGCCTTACGCTGTTCACTCAAGGGAGGGTGGGCCTCGATGTAGAGGCGGTTATCGAGCCAGCCCGCCTTGTAGGGTGCATTGATAATGCGTACCGGGATATTGGCTTCTACCTGATCAAACAGTGAGGCGATATCTTCCGGGTAGAGGCGGATACAGCCGTGGCTCACGCGCATGCCGACACCGTAGGGTTTGTTGGTGCCGTGAATCAGGTAGCCCGCCATGCTGAGGTAGATGGCGTGCTGCCCCAGTGGGTTGTCTGGCCCCGGTTTTACCACCGTAGGTAGTGGATCCCCCTTCTCCTCATGCTCCTTGAGGATTGCTGGGGTGGGGCGCCAGCTTGGTTTGTGCCTTTTGCCGGTAACCCGCGTTCTACCGGTAGGGGTGCTCCACCCCTCACGGCCTATCCCCAGGGGATGGGTGATTACCCGCTGCTCCCCCTTTGGGTAGTAGTAGAGACGCAACTCGGCTAGGTTGATCACAATACCTTTGCGGGGGCCAGGAGGTAGGATGAACTGCTTTGGTAGCACCACCTTTGTCCCCTCGCCGGGGAGCCAGGGATCTACCGTTTGATTGGCCTCGACAATCTCTGTATAGCCGAGGTCATTCTCCCGGGCGATATCCGAGAGGGTGTCTTCATAACGGCTCTGGATTTCACTCACCTCGCCCACCAGATCATCCCCTGCCTGGGGCAGGGCAAAGCTGAGAGCGCTGGCAGCCACTGGGATCAATAGCAGTAACAGAGCCGGGAGATGTAGTGGTAAAGCTTTCACAGTTATGGCTGGCGGTTGAAAAAAGGAGAGCTATTATCGCACAAATGCTCACCCTATAATGTCAGGATGAAGATAAGTGAGTGGAGGGATAGTGAGTCGTTTGCCTATAGGGTGCTCGCTTGGTCTGAGGTGCATGGTCGTAAGGATTTGCCGTGGCAGCAGGAGTCCACCCCTTACCGCGTATGGGTCTCGGAGATTATGCTGCAGCAGACCCAGGTAGCCAGCGTGATCCCCTATTTTGAGCGCTTTATGGTGGCGTTTCCCAAGCTTGAAGGTCTTGCCCTGGCACCGGTGGATGAGGTGATGCACCTCTGGTCGGGGCTGGGCTACTACGCTAGGGCGAGAAATTTACACAGGGCGGCACAACGGCTATGGGAAGAGTATGGCGGTCTGTTTCCCGAGACTTTAGCGGAGTGGGTGGCGCTACCGGGGGTCGGACGCTCCACTGCAGGGGCTGTGCTCTCCCTTGCCTTAGGTCGGCGCGAAACGATACTTGATGGCAATGTAAAGCGGGTGTTGGCTCGCTACTACGCGATTGAGGGCTGGCCCGGCAAGGCGGCGGTAGGGAAGCAGCTGTGGGCCTTGGCGGAGGGTCTTACCCCGAATGAGCAGGTGGCAGAGTACAACCAGGCGATGATGGACCTGGGGGCTGGGGTCTGCCGCCGGAGTCGGCCCGACTGTAGTCGCTGTCCGCTTGCCGAGGGGTGTCAGGCACGGGCGGAGGGGGAGCCGACGCTCTACCCCTGGCCAAAGCCACGCAAACTGCTCCCTTGTCGCCAGGTCTGTATGTTGCTACTGCATGATGGCAAGGGGCAGTTACTGCTGGAGCAGCGGCCGCCGACAGGTATCTGGGGTGGGCTCTGGGGCTTGCCTGAGTATAGTGATGAAGCGGCGGCTGAATCCTGGTGTCTGGCTTGGGCAGGAGGGCGGGTCTGTCAGCTCAGCTCTCTGCCAAAACGCCGTCACACCTTTTCTCATTTTCATCTGGATATCATGCCCTTGGTGGTTGAGGTGAATAACGCTACAGATTGTGTGATGGATGGTAACCGCTCCGTCTGGTATAACTCGCTCAATCCCGATGCCCGTGGGCTGGCAGCGCCAGTGACACGGTTGATCGACGAGTTAAGGAGTTTGTAACTATTCAGCTATCCCTATTTTTGGGGTGTTTTTACCAGGAGTTGGGCATATTTTATGCCGTACTTCCCTGTAGGAGCGCTTTCTCGAAGCGCGATGGATAGTTGCACCAGGGTGGTTGTTTCATCGCGGTCCGAGAGACCACTCCTACAATAAGATCGGGGCCCGATACTGAATAGTTACAGGAATTTTTTGTTAGGAGATGTCGTATGAGCCGCTTGGTGAATTGTGTGAAGCTGAATAAAGAGGCCGAGGGGCTTGATCGTGCACCCTACCCCGGTGAGTTGGGCCAGAAGATTTTTGAGGGTGTGTCAAAGGAGGCGTGGCAGATGTGGTTGCAGCATCAGACCATGCTGATTAATGAATATCGGCTGGTCCCATTTGAGGTCAAGGCACGCAAGTTTCTCGAAGAGGAGATGGAGAAGTTCTTCTTTGGGAGTGGCAGTGGCACGCCTGTGGAGTTTACTGTGCCAAAGTAGCGCTGTCTCTTTGAGCTGAGTGGATAACGTGGCGTGACTGTGATTTTTCATGGATAAGCTTGAAAACATCTCGGAGAAGAGCAGATCAGACTTGACTCCAAGCCGTTGTGTCGGTTTAATACGCCCTCCCGATCTGGCCGGGTAGCTCAGTCGGTAGAGCAGCGGACTGAAAATCCGCGTGTCGACAGTTCGATTCTGTCCCCGGCCACCATATATTTAAAGCCCGCACTCTTCGGATGCGGGCTTTTTTTATCCAGGTTTATTCAGGCACTTCAGTTGGGTTTAAATCCGCCTGATACAGCTCCACCCTGTTACGTCCCAGCTCTTTTGCATGGTATAGCGCCCTGTCGGCCTCCTCTATGAGTTCGTTGCCATCATCCCCGGTGACGGGGGTGAATGTACTGACACCTACAGAGATGGTGACCTTGAGCTTTTCTCCGTTGTTGATAGCGATGAGTTTGCTCTCAATGCTGCTACGGATACGCTCACCCAGGTGGAGTGCTTCGGTGGCACTGGTCTGTGGTAACAGTAGCGTGAACTCCTCCCCGCCAAAACGTGTGGCGACATCGGAGGCACGCAGTGACTCCTTGACCCGCAGAGCCAACTCACGTAGCACCGTATCACCGGCGGCATGGCCATGTTTGTCATTGATACGCTTGAAGCGATCAGCATCGATGAACAGGCAGCTAAGGGGTTGCTTATAGCGCCGAGCCCGTGCCGCCTCTTCCCGTAGGCGGCGCTCAAGATAGCGCCGGTTGTGCAGTCCGGTGAGCGCATCGGTGAGTCCGCTGATGACCAGATGCTCGCGGTTAACACTGTTCTCCAGGCAGATGGCACCAATAGTCGCCAGGCGATGGAGAAAATCACTGGCGTGGTGACGGGTAAAGCGAGTGGGATCCCGGCTACCGAGTCCGAAGATGCCCACTAGTGAACCACGGCGGACCATCGGCAGGATAGCAACGCTTTGTAGCGCTGAACCCGCAGGAAAGAGGGAGGCGTGGTCCTCGCCCAGAAAGGGGCCTAGCCATGGGCCTTTCAAGCGGCAGAGGGCGGGTTCGATATCTTCAAGGTGATCAACAAAGTGAACCTCAGTGAGCTCTTCTGGGATAATACCGGCGTGGAGTAGCAGGTGGCGCAGTTCATGACTTGGGTCATGGAGCATCAAACTGGTTGAGGGCAAGCCGAAGGAGTGTTTCATCTCTTCGGTCAGGCAGTTGAGTAGCTCCGGTAGTCCTTCGGAGGCAAGCAGGGTAAGTTCACGCTCATGGAAACGCTTGAGTATCGCCTCGTTGTGACTCGCCTCCTCTGTCTGATTTTTCAGCTGCTGCCGCAGCAGGCGGTTCTCCGCTGCAATATCCTGAGCTGAAAAAGAGGCGGAGGTTTTATGCATACTAAATCGGTGGTCTCCGGGAATTAAATAGAAGATAGCTCACGGTAAGGAAAAATGGAATAAATTGAGCGATAAGGAGGCTCTTTAGTGTCGCTGTTTCGCACGCCATTTAAGATAACTCGGTTCCTCTCGGTAGTCGCCACTGGCGATGTAGCTTAGCACCTGCTGCAGGCGGAAGAACTGGATTACGGAATCGAGGCGCATGATCTCTCTCCCTGACTCATCGAAAAATATGATTGATGGGGTGTAGAAGAGCCCCAGCTTGTGTGCCCAGTTTTTTGCTGTGGTGGCCTCTCCGCTGGGGGTAATCAGGGGGGTATCGGCGTAGATATCGAGCTGCGCAACGTCAAACGTCTCCAGCAACCGTGTGATCTCCGGGTTTTGCAGCGGTTGGGAGTGGAGTACGTCGCAGGCGTGGCATTCGCCCTGTTCGAAGAATACCGCCAGGGGTTCTCCTGCGGCCATGCGGCTGCGGTCAAGTGCATAGGGGGGCGGGGTGAAAAAAGGCTCTTCATTCAGCTCCCCCGGCTCGAAGGCCATGCTCCCCTCCGCCCGTTGCAGGTAGTCGGCGAAGGATTCGTTACGGTAGTGGTTATCCGCTACATACTCCAGCGCAGCAAGAAATTTGTAGGGCGGGTAGTAGCCCCTCAGACGCAGGGCTATCTCACCCTCTTTATCGTAGAAGATCAGCGACGGGGTGAACTGGGTATCTTCACGGAGGGCGTAGTCATGTTCGCTGAGGGTGTTACCGTCAAAGTCGGTGACATCCATTATCCCGTTGATTTCGATAGGGATCAGGTCGAAGTGTTTACGAGTGTAGTTGGTGATCTCCTTCTGGCCAAAATTGACCTCCATCAGCTTCTGGCAGTAGGGGCAGTAGCGCTGACCAAAGTAGACGATAATACCTCTCTTTCCTGCTGTCAGCGCCTCCTCCAGGTCATCTGGCAGGTCGAGAAAACTCTCTTTGAACCAGCTGGGGTGATCCAGCGGTGATGACATGGGCGCATCGTCGAACTCAAATGCCTCATCCGGCTCGGTTTCCGCGATGACGGTGTTGGCGGCAAACAGGAACCACAGCAGGAGTGCTCTGATAACGGCGCTATAGGGTTCACCCATTCTCATTGCAGCAGATGGCGGCGAGTGAGAAAGAGGGCGGCAATAGAGCGGGCTTCGGTGAAATCCGCTGCTTGCAACAGTGTATCTATTTCTGACAGTTTCCAGGGCACCACCTCAATCTCTTCCGGTTCATCCCCTTGCAGGCGATTGGGGTAGAGATCAGTTGCCAATACAATGTGGGTTTGATGGAACATATAGCCGGGTGCCACACTGACCGAAGAGATCAGTTCCAGGTTGTTGGCGGCGTAGCCGATCTCCTCCTGGATTTCTCGATTGGCCGCTGCCAGCGTCTCCTCGCCACTCTCAATCCGTCCTTTGGGGAAGGCGAGTTCGTAGCGATCCATTCCCGCAGCATACTCCCTGATTAGAAGTAGGGTGTTATCGTCCAGCAGCGGTACAATCATCACCGCCCCCTGGGGGCTGCCGAGAACGCGCTGATAGCATCTTTTCTCGCCGTTAGTGAACTCCAGATCCATCTCTTCAATTCTAAAAATCCCGGTACTGGATACCAGTCGGCGCTCGTGGGTGGTTGGCTTTTTCGGCATAGGGTTGGCTTCGTTGTGGGTTACGGGGTAACTTTACCCCATGAGCATCATTGACTGGAACCAAATAGATACAATATTTCTCGATATGGATGGCACCCTGCTGGATCTTCACTTCGATAACCACTTCTGGCTGGAGCATGTGCCCAAGCGTTATGCCGAGGTCAATAGTATCTCTGTGGCGGCGGCAAGGGAAAAACTACATGAAAGCTATCGGGATATTTTGGGCACTTTGGAGTGGTACTGTATCGACCACTGGAGTCATGAATTGGGGCTCGATATCGCGCTGCTAAAGGAGGAGGTGGATCATTTGATTGGGGTTCACCCCCATGTGGTGGATTTTCTTCAGGCGGTAAAGGGGCTGGGCAAGCGCCTGGTGCTGGTAACCAATGCCCATCAAAAGTCGCTGGCACTTAAGCTTGATCGTACCCAACTGGGTGGATACTTCGATGCCGTGATCTGCTCCCACGACCTTGGGTTGCCGAAGGAAGATCAAGCGTTCTGGAAAAAGTTGCAGCAGCTAGAGCCGTTTGATCCAGAGAGAACGCTGTTTGTCGATGATAGCCCATCGGTTCTTGAGTCGGCGAGGGCGTACGGTATCCGTTGGCTGCTGGCGGTGCTCAAGCCCGATACCAAAGGGCCGCTACGGGAGGCGGGAGAGTTTGATTCCATTCATGATTTTTCAGAAATACTTCCTGAGGGGATGGGTTAAAGCTATTTTGGGCAAAGACGCAAAGAGATGGCGGGCGATAATCAAGCCATTTGACGTGTAGGGGGAATTAGATCCGGGTAAAAACAGCCTCGTAACAGGGGCCACTGAATAGTTACCGGCTGACAATCAATATTAACCGTTCGGCAAGGATATCCCCGTCAGCTTCTTATAAAACGAAACCGCATAGGAGTCGGTCATGCCAGAGATAAAATCGGTCAATCTGAGCAGCCGAGTGTAGAGATTTTTGGATGGGACTCGATCCGGGCCGATGAACTGTTCTGGAATGAGCTGGCTGATCATCTTGCTTCGGGCCGGGGCGAGATGCCCCTGCTCCGCTACATCATCGAGCACCTGGACAAAACGCTCCAGCAGTTCACCGATCACCTGGAAGCCAGCGGCCTGAATCTCCACCACCTCCCGAGCCTGGTAGATCCTCTTGCGAGCCACCTCGACCAGCTGCTCAAACGCCCGTCGCTTAGACATCTGATCCATCAGTGGCTGCTCAAACTCACCGGCAAGAATTTGCTGCTCATTATCCAGAAAGCTGCTCATCGCCTGACTGATCGCTTCATTAATCACCTTGGCACGCAGAAACTCTACCTTGCCTTTATCATCACGAATCCCCTGCATTCTCAGCTTCTGCTTCTCAGGCTCCTGGAGTATCACCAGATAGAGCTCCATCACCTCAGCCAGGGTGAAATAACCGAGACGAAAGCCGTCTTCGATATCGATCACCCGGTAACTGATATCATCCGCTGCCTCCACCAGAAACGCGAGGGGGTGACGGCACCAGATGGCGCGGGCGGGGTCGCGACGTATCAGGCCGACGCTCTCCGCCACTTCGGTAAAGTAGTCTCGATCCTCGGCGACAAAACCCTGCTTCTTTGCGCCGACACCACTGAAACGGCTGCCGCCGAGACAAGACTCCCGAGGGTATTTGGTAAATGCCGCCAGGGTGGCGCAGGTAAGCTGTAGCCCCCCTTGATTATCGGGATTCTGCAGTCGGGTAAGGATACGAAAGCCCTGTGCATTGCCTTCAAAGCTGAGAAAATCTTCCCGTTCGCTGTCCTGCAACACGGCTACCCTCGGTTTGCCGTAATCAGCTGTGGCAGCCCAGTGCCGGAAGGCATCTTCACCGGAGTGGCCAAACGGGGGATTGCCTATATCGTGAGCGAGGCAGGCGGCGGCACAGATATCACCAAAGTCCGATGCCTCGAACCCACTTAAACCTTGACGGGCAATCACCTGTTCTCCCACCTGGGTGGCCAGTGAGCGGCCAATGCTAGATGCCTCCAGGCTGTGGGTCAGACGGGTACGAATATAGTCGACCCGCGACAGCGGAAAGACCTGCGTCTTATCCTGCATCCGCCTAAAGGCAGAGGAGAAAACAATGCGGTCAAAGTCGCGCTGAAAGTCAGTACGGGCAGCGATAGTGCCCGCAGGCTGGTCAGAGCCGAGGCGTTTACGGGACAGAAGTTGTTTCCACTGCATGGTCATGGGTTAGCTACAAGCTCAATAGACATTTGTCGTGAATGAACGCAAATATTCGCAAATAATATCGGCCTAATCTCACCCAAACACCTTGCCATTATTCATTTACGTTTATTCACGGTGATTACCATAAAAATTGGGTAACTATTCAGAGGCCCCGTTACGAGGCTATTTTTACCCGTCAGCTATAGAACGTAAGTAAGAGAAGGGCCTTTCGAACGACAGTTAAAGGTAATCTAATCAGCCATAGGAGTAAGTAGGGGGCCCTCAAGAACTACAGTTAAGGTATGGGCGATCAATTTTGTGGTCGCTCAACTGTAACATGGGAGGTACCCCCTATGAAAAAGCGTAGATACCAATCCAGAGAAATTCAACGTATCGACTGGAGTAAACTTTCAGAGCAAGTTGAGGGCCGGTGCCTGGTGTTTGCTATCGATGTAGCCGAAGAGGTGTTCTACGGTGCACTAATGACCACAGATCAGGCGGTTTGGGGAATTGTAAAATGGAAACATCCAGGTGAAACACGAGGCCTTGGTAGATGTTGAGGTATATCAGATCTTCCCCAAGCGGGTACACTCTGCGGCAGAGATGTATGACGGCGTTCCAAGCTTGCACGATGCGAATACGGCTTACACTATCGGACGCTTGCCCTTGGAAGGCATGTCCCAGTTTTGGCGGGAGCATTCCGAGCACCGGCGTAACCAACAGATGCTGATCGCTGGGCTGGATATTTACCGCCGAGTGGAAGCCGCCAACCTCAACCGGCTCAGTGCCATGATTAGTCGCCACTGGCCAGAGCGGGAGTATATTAGTGGATTGAACAGCTCCAGCGACTCCGACCCGAGCAGTAACTGAATAGTTACGTCAGTTGTCAGGTTCCTATCTGCGAGATTGAAGCATACTTACAAGGAGCGACTTCACTCGCAATGGGATTTTGCACAATGTCGGGTGACGCTACACCGCCGATCACGACTGAAGTCACTCTATACCGCCACCACCATTCTTAATGCATCAAGTCGCACCCTGGTCGCCAATAGATGCTCTTCAAGTGCCTGCTTGTGGCTCTGCAGAAGATCGATCTCATCATCCCTCACGCTGGGATTGACTCTCTGGAGGGCCGTTAATCGCTCAATTTCTGTGTGGTAGCGTAGCTGCATCCCCTCTAGTGCGGCATCTATTGTCTGTGGTCGCGCTGCCTCTACCAGTGCCTCGGCCCTCTCCAGCATGGAGCGGAGTCGGCCGCGTAGTGGGGTGATTATTTTGCGAGCACTGTTTTTTGGCAGTTTCTGCATCACGTCATTCAGCTCCTGGTGGGAGATGTCGCCGCTACGATCAAGTAGATTTTGATCTACCAGAACATGCAACAGGGTCGGAGGCAGAAAACGTCCCGCCTGGAGCGGGCGTGGCGCTGGACACTCAAGAACAAATAGTAGCTCGAGCATCAGCGTACCGGCACTGATATGGGGGTGATGGACGGCAATAGCGCAGCTGTTTCCCATCTCGTTGTTGATCGTCATCTCCATGCACTCTCGCACCATGGGGTGCTCCCAGGTGAGGTACTGGCGCTCTTCGTGACTGAGTGCGATGGTGCGATTAAAGGTGATGGTGACCCCCTCGGCGGGAAGTCCGGGGAAGTGCTCAACCTGCATCCTGCTACTCGGTTTCAGGATTTGGCTACCAGCTGAGTGGTGCTCGACCTCAACGCCGTGTCTATTGAAGAGAGCGGCCATATAGTTTTCCAGCAGGGGATCGGCATCCTCCCATGCGATGGCATCACCTAGTTTATCTGCCTCATGCTGGCGGCAGGAGTTGAGTTCCAGCAGGAGGTCACGACCATGCTTCATCTTGTCGCTGAGTTCACTGTGTAGCCGTTTGGTGCTCTTGATCAAAAGCTCAAGGGCGTCTGCCTCATCGTCACCCTCCTCCATAGCTTGGAACAGGGCTGGCCTCAGGCGGTGAAGTATCTCTGGCCCGGCCGGGCAGGTGTGACAAAAGGCGTTTAGCCCCTCGTGATACCAGCGCAGCATCACCTCTTGGGCGCTCTGGCGGAAGTAGGGTAGATGGATTCTGACCGCCTCCCGTTGGCCGATGCGGTCGAGTCGGCCGATGCGTTGCTCTAGCAGGTCTGGGTTGGTCGGCAGGTCGAACAGTACCAGGTGATGGGCAAACTGGAAGTTGCGCCCCTCACTGCCAATTTCGGAGCAGATCATCAGTCGGCAACCCAGCTCCTGGTCGGCAAACCAGGCGGCGGCCCGGTCCCGCTCGACAATGCTCATCGCTTCATGAAATAGACCGGCATGGACTCCCTGTCGTGTTCGCAGGGCCTCTTCTATGCCCAGGGCGGTCTCGCGGTGGGCGCATATCAGCAGCACCTTCTCATCGCCCAGCTGTTTCATCAGCCCACTCAACCACTCCAGCCGAGGGTCGGATTGCCACCAGGGCTTACCCTCGTGGGTAGGGCTGAGTCGCTCCGGGTGGAGCCGCTGCGGTGGCTCGATACCGCTTATCTCCCCCCGATCTCGGTAGGCCTCGGGAAGGGGTAGGGGGTGCTTATGCAGCTCACGCTCGGCAAACCCCTTGATGCGGTCGCGGCTGTTTCTAAATAGCACACGGCCAGTGCCGTGGCGGTCGATCAGCAGTTGAATCAGCTGCTCCTGGGCCTCCTGTTGTCCTGATGACAGCTCTTCGCGCTCATTGAGGCGGGCAATCAGTAGTGGCGCATCGGGGTCATCCACGCTCTCCAGCAGCTTTTGGGATGCCTTCTCCGATAGACCCTCTCCTGCCAAGATCTGTGCCACCGCTTCCGCTACCGGCTGGTAGCGGCTCTCCTCCTGCAAAAAAACATCAAGACTGTAAAAGCGGTCAGGATCGAGCAGGCGCAGGCGGGCAAAGTGCCCCGCACGCCCGAGCCGCTCGGGTGTGGCGGTGAGCAGCAGCACTCCAGGTATCTCGCGTGCCAGAGATTCTACTGCTAGATAGGCCGGGCTGACCGCCTCTTCGCTCCACTCAAGGTGGTGAGCCTCATCGACAATCAGAATATCCCACTCACCCAGGCGGGCCTGCTGCCGTCGTAGTGGATTATCCGTCAATAGCTCAAGGCCGCAGAGCACCAACTGCTCGGTGAGAAAGGGGTTGTCTCCCTGGCCAGACGATGCGATCGCTTGGCAGCGCGCCTCATCGAAGAGACTGAAGCGCAGGTTAAAACGCCGCATCAGCTCGACCAGCCACTGGTGCAGCAGCGGGTTTGGGACAATGATCAATGCCCTGCTTGCCCTGCCTGTGAGTAGCTGACGGTGGAGGATCAGGCAGGCTTCAATGGTCTTTCCAAGCCCCACCTCGTCGGCCAGCAGTACCCTGGGGGCGAGGCGTTGCCCCACTTCATGGGCGATGTAGAGCTGGTGTGGTAGCAGCTCGGTACGGACACCGCCGAGACCGGCCAGCTCAGACTGCTCCAGGCGCTGTTGCTGCTCCAGAGTCTGGTGGCGCAGCTCAAACCAGGCGTTATCATCAATCTGCCCACTAAAGAGACGCTCCTGAGGGCGGCTGAACTGGATGAAATTACTCAATTCACCTTCGGCAAGCTGTCTATGCTCACCCTCAGATGTGGTGCCGAGGTAGATTAGGAGCCCCGCCTCCTCAATCACTTCGCTTACCTGCAGCTGCCACCCCTCGTGGCTCTCCACCTGATCTCCAGGTAGAAACTGAACGCGGGTCAGCGGTGAGTTATCTCGCGCATAGGTACGCATCTCTCCGCTGGCGAGAAACAGCAGGGTGAGCGTGCGGCCCTCATGATGGGTCAGTGTGCCGAGACCGAGTTCGGGCTCGGTATTACTGATCCAGCGCTGGCCTGGGGTGAATTCTGGTGAGCTCATATTTCCGGGGTATCTGGAGGGTGGGGCGGAAGGATAATCTTTTCTCCCTCTGGAGAAAACCCCAATGGGCTATTGTCGATGGGTGTGAAGTTGGAACTAATGGATGACGATAGAGTCATAAAGTTTGACCTACACTCGATAACCATGTAAAAACTACGGGTAGAAAAAATGGTAGCCCGGTTTTGGTTTCTGGTGCTATTATTCGTCCACTTTGAATTCACGAGGCAAAGCACGGCTTTTGCTGCGCCAAGCCAGAAATTAACTAAAATAGAGGTGATTAAGTATGAAAGCTATTGCTATAGTTGCGGGCGCTGCCCTATTGTCGCTGGGTCTTGTTGGTACTGCCTCCGCTGGTGGTGCTGAGCTTTATGTTGCCAAGGGCTGCTCTGCGTGCCACGGTGCCGATGGAAATACTCCGATCATGCCTACCTACCCTAAGGTGGCTGGTCAGAACGCCGGTTACGCGCTGAACCAGATTAAAGACATCAAAAGTGGTGCGCGTGCTAACGGTCAGGCGATGGCTATGAAAGGCCTGGTTGCCACCGTTCCTGATGCTGAGCTGAAAGAGATTTCTGACTGGCTGGCTACTCAGTAAGCGCTGTTCATCCGGACCTGCTGGCGGGTTCGGTGCCGAATAGATGAAGACGCCGATGTTCTATAATGAACGTCGGCGTCTTTTTTTCTACTATTTTTTATCCATATGACTTTATATTAAAAGTATCTCCACTCTGCAGTTGCGGTAAAATATTGTGTGATATCACACCCTCCGGGGCGATTTCACTGAACTTCCTGCTTCCGGGCAGCCTCTTAACCTCCTATGCAGCCACAAATGACCATTATCAATTGTGCTGTTACCGCTTTTCTTTAACATAACCTATTACTTTATTAAGGTGACATTGTGGAACGAACCAGTCTCTCGCTTTGGCTGATTGTGGGCCTGCTTTTTGCGGCAGTGGCCGGTGTGGCGATCTATAAGGTTCAGCCTCTGCTCAATCCAAAGATAGTTTCTCTGGCTCCCCTTGACCCAAAGTGTGACTTGCGTGCGGGTCCCTGTAGCTCGGAGCTGCCTGGTGGTGGGCGTATTACCTTTGCTATTGAACCGGTGGCCTTGCCCCTGCTCAAACCGCTACAGCTTCAGGTTGATGTTGACGATGTGGAGGTAAATAGTGTTGAAGTTGATTTCATCGGTATTGGCATGGAGATGGGCTTTAATCGGCCTGTACTTTCAGTAGCGACAGCGGGACACTTCTCTGGAGAGGGGGTACTGCCGGTCTGTGTTAGGGATGCGATGGAGTGGGAGGCACGGGTTTTGGTGCAGAGTGATAGAGGTTTGTTGGCCGCACCCTTCCGCTTTATTACAGTAAAGCCCGGCGTGGTGTTGTCTGCGTTACCAGAACAATAAGAGTGGGCACTTTTATGAAGAAACCTTTGCTGTTGGTGGGTTTGATTATCATCCTGGCAGTGGCCCTGCTAACGCTTCTGCTATGGGAGCCCCAGATCGAGGAGCATGAGAATCTTGCTTCGGTTATTGCCGAAGTACCGGAAGGCGGCGATTTCACACTCAACTCCTATGCGGGTGAGGTGTCTCTGAGGTCACTTCACGGCAAGGTGGTTGTGCTCTATTTTGGCTACACATGGTGTCCCGATATTTGCCCCACCAGTCTCGGTTTTCTTGCTGCTGCCCTCAATGAGCTGAGTGCCGAAGAGCTGGCTGATCTGCAAGTCCTGTTTATTAGTGTCGATCCTGCGCGGGATACTCTGGTGCGGCTGAAGGAGTATGGGGAGTACTTTCATTCAAATATTCTCGGTATCACCGGCTCTCCAGAGGAGGTGGTGAAGACGGCTAAACTTTATGGGGCTGCCTACAGCGTGGCGGAGCAGGATTCGGCAGCGGGCTACGTTGTCGATCACACGGCCGACCTCTATATGATTAATCGTCAGGGGCGTCTTGAAACAAAGCTGCCCCATGGCACGTCACCAAATGAAACGCTGGTTGTATTACGAAAATTGTTGGCAAATTGAACTATTTTAGAGGGTTTATACCCGTTGCTATGAATCATTTTGGTAACTATTAGCTATACCTGTTTTTGGGCTATTTTTACCAGGGGCCGGAATCGATTGCCCACATCCATGTGGGCAATCGACTCCGACCCCAAGCCCAGCTGAATAGTTACTGTAAATTAAAGAGAAGTTAGGAGATAAATATGAAGATCCGTTCTGTAGTATTGGCCTCAGCTTTTGGGTTGTTGACCTTTTGTGGTTCTGCGATGGCAGGAAGTGCTGCCGATAGGGTTGAGGCCGGTGCCCCCTATGCTCGGGCGGTGCCTCCCGGCCAACCCAATAGTGCATCATTTATGGTGTTGACCAACAACTCATCCATGGATCATGCTCTAGTGGCGGCAGAGAGTTCGGTATCCAATGTGGTTGAGCTGCACACCCACATTAACGATAACGGCATGATGCGTATGCGTAGGGTCGACAAGATTGATCTACCAGCAGGCAAGATGGTGATGTTGCAGCCTGGCGGCCTGCACATCATGATGATTGGGCTCAAGCGTCAGCTTAAGCCGGAAGAGAGTATTGATCTTACCCTCGCTTTTGACGACGGCAGCAAAAAAATGCTGTCAGTACCCGTGCGCAAGCTGCAGATGAGAATGATGAAGGGCAGTATGAAGCACATGATGCACTAGGAGCCTGTCTGAGAATAGGTCTCTCTACTCTCGGGCAGACTCCTGGGAGCCTGCATGCACAAAAAACCGGTGCATTTATTGCCCCGGCTTTTTGTGTCGCGCTGCAGGATCAGGTGATTGCTTTGAATGCGGCTGTTGCAGCGGCTAATGTCGCATCGATATCACTGTCCGAGTGGGCGGCAGAGACGAAGCCCGCCTCAAAGGCAGAGGGTGCCAGGTAGACACCCTGATCCAGCATGGCATGGAAGAACGCCTTGAATCGCTCCTGATCACAGGCGGTAGACTGGGCGAAGTTGCTCACTCTCTCCTCGGCGGTGAAAAAGATACCGAACATAGCCCCAACCTGGTTGCTGCTTAGTGCTACTCCGGCATCTTTGGCTCGCTCCACTAAGCCGGTAACCAGTCGTTCGGTTTTTTTACTCAGCGCCTCGAAGAATCCCGGTTCTGAGATCAGGTTCAGTGTGACTAATCCGGCGGTCATCGCCACTGGGTTACCTGAAAGGGTACCCGCCTGATAGACCGGCCCCAGTGGGGAGATCTTCTCCATGATTTCACGTTTGCCGCCGAAGGCACCAACCGGCATGCCGCCACCGATCACTTTACCAAGGGTGGTAAGATCCGGTGTGATGTTAAAGAGTCCCTGAACGCCGCCCAGACCGACACGGAAGCCGGTCATCACCTCATCAAAGATCAATACCGTGCCGCTCTGGTCGCACACTTCGCGTAGGCACTCAAGAAATCCCGTGTTGGGCGGGATGCAGTTCATGTTGCCAGCCACCGGCTCGACGATGATACAGGCGATCTCGTTGCCGATCTCTGCAAAGGTCTCTCGTACCTGGGTTTCATCGTTGTAGCTGAGTGTTAGCGTGTGCTCAGCCAGAGAGGCGGGGACTCCCGGTGAGCTGGGCTCGCCCATCGTCAGCATGCCCGATCCCGCCTTCACCAGCAGGGAATCGGAGTGACCGTGATAGCAGCCTTCGAATTTGATGATCTTGTCGCGGCCGGTGTAGCCTCGGGCAAGGCGGATGGCGCTCATGGTCGCTTCGGTGCCGGAACTCACCATCCGTACCATATCCATAGAGGGGACCAGTTGGCACACTTTGTTGGCCATTTTGGTTTCAAGCTCTGTCGGTGCGCCGAAGGAGAGTCCCTTGGTGATGACGTTGCTCACCGCTTCAATCACTGCTGGATGGGTGTGACCGAGGATCATCGGCCCCCAAGAGCCAACATAATCAATATAGCGTTTGCCGTCGGGGTCATAGATATAGGCGCCGGATGCATGATCAATAAATACCGGATCGCCACCGACTCCATTGAAAGCCCGGACCGGGGAGTTGACGCCCCCTGGGATATGCTGCTGGGCCTGTGCAAAACGTTCGCTGGGGGTTGTCATGGCAACGATCTCTCCAATGGTTCAAATAGTTGTTGAAAGTGTTGGCAGGCCCGCTTGACCTCCTGTTGTCCGAAGATGCCATGCACCACGGCCAGCATGTCAGCGCCTGCTGCGACCAGTTGGCCGCCATTTTCCGGGGTTATGCCGCCGATGGCAACTGTGGGTATGTGTAACTCCCTGGCGGCTCGCTGCAATAGGGCTTGATCAGCCTGTACTGCTTCGGGTTTTGTGCCGGAGGCGAAGAAACGGCCGAAGGCGACATAGTCGGCACCGGCTGTCTGGGCCTCAATAGCGGCATTAAACTGGTTGTAGCAGGAGATTCCGATAATCGCCTCAGCTCCGAGTATCTCTCGCGCTTCTGCTATCCCATCGTCGTCCCGGCCCAGATGGACACCATCGGCACCCGCTTTAAGCGCCAGTTCGATATCATCATTGACGATCAGTGGGACGCTGGCTTGTTGGCACAGGGGTTGTATCTGCTGTAACTCATGAAGACGCTGCTTCGGGTCGGGTCTTTTGCTGCGGTACTGGATAACGGCCACCCCGCCAGCCAACGCCTCGGCTACCTGCTCAGCAATGCAGCCCGCTGTCAGCAGATCGTCGGTGATGGCATAGAGCCCTTTTAGATTTGATCTCTCATTCAAGCTGCACATCGTTCACTCATTGTTTGAATCATGGTAACTTCTCAAAAAGTCCTTGCCATAGGGGGTGCAGTAACACCTTTTCAGGAGGCGCGGTGAACAGATCCCTGTACGCTCACAGCAGCAACCCTGCTGCTGTACGTCCTGAAAAGGTGTCACTGCATCCACTGGAATGTTATCCATCTGTACTGGGTTATTGAGACGTTACGAATCATGATTATAACGTCCTATTTATCACGGGGTTTCCGATAGATTGGGCTATTGCAGTGGGTTCGTAAGGGGAGATATTGTCCCTTACCCGGGCGCCATCCCCGTGACAATGACTCCCAAGTGAACTGCTGGGCAAGGGAAACCGCTTCGTTAAGGTCTGCTCCTTGGGCAAGAAATGCAGCTATAGCGGATGCAAGAGTGCAACCGGAGCCGTGGTAACTCTCCGGTAGAAGCGGCCATTTCAGTGCACTAGGCGCCGCCTCCGGGCGATAGAGGGTGTTGATCACCTCACTATGTGCTTCATCGGCTCCGGTTATCAGTACCGCCTTGCAACCCGTCTCCAGCAGGTGCTCTGCACAGCGCTCCTGTATCGCCTCTCCCGTCAGGCGGCGGGCCTCGGCGGCGTTAGGGGTTGTAAGCAGGGTTTGGGGCAAGAGGTTGGCTTTAATCTGTTCGAGCAGCCTAACCCCCGATAATTTCGTCCCACCACCCGCAGCCAGAACCGGATCGAGAACGATGGGAAGGTTAGGGTGTTGGCGGAGTAGCTTTCCCAGCATTTCAGCCATCTCCGGGGTGCCTATGAGACCTATTTTTATTGCGCTTATCGGGTAATCGGCGAGTATGAACTCTATCTGTCGCCGTGTCTGCTCTGGGGGTACGGGAATCAGTTCAGCAACATTGCTGCTGTCCTGAATAGTTAAACAGGTGATGGCGGTGGCAGGGTGGCAGCCGAGAGCGCCAATCGCCTCGATATCCGCCTGGATGCCCGCGCCGCCACTTGGGTCGTGGCCTGCTATGCTAAGAACAATGGGGGGTGGTGTTGTGGACATGGGTAAACCTCAATATTCTGATCTTGAGTCTAATACACTTTAGTCTTTGCAGAACTCGTCTACACTTAAATTACTAACTGGATACCGAAGTGGTTGATGCCCTCTCGGTATTTTCATTATTTCACTGCCAAACCAGTATATTACAAGCTATTTCAACCTTCAGCTTGTGGGTTTAGGTTTAACAGAGACGGTCTATGATATCGCTATTTTGCTCACCATATCGGTATGGAGGAGCCATGAATCGAGACACTGTCACACTGTCGGAGATTGCAAAAGCATACTGTAGTCTGATTGAGTCGGTGGATAATGCTGATTCAGGTTGGCTCTCACGAATGGCCGAGCTCTTACCGCAGTTACATGCTGCGGTAGATGCTTTGGGGGTACGTGATGACCTGAGTGAGTGTCTTTTAGCCACTGATCTGGATTCGCGTTTTGAAATGTATACCGAGTTACATCGACTGATTGGGCAGCGAGACGCCTATTGGATGGAGTTTGACGTCGCTCAGGATGGTCAAAATATGACCGGTAGTCTGGCGGATGATCTTACTGATATCTATTGTGAGCTAAAGTATGGCCTCGGGTTGCTAGAGCGTGAGCCAGTACAGGCGTATGAAGCCTGGCGTAGCGGATACCGACTTCACTGGGGGCGGCACCTGCTGGATGCGGAGCGCCACCTTTATGAGCTTGATAACCGCAATATGCTTTAACCTTCCGCAGTTATTAATGAAACCCTTATAATTCTATGGTGGTAATGAGGAAAAATTGGTATATTATCAAGTTCCATTAAAGATTTACCGGAGCATTGTTGTATGAGCGAGACTACTTTACTGCAGAAAGAGGATCTCAGCGTGTCAAGCCCAGCCCAGAGTAAAATGGTTGAGTTGGTAGGACAGGTTGAAGAAGAAATCAAGGGTATCCGTGTCTATGCAACCCCCGGTGGCTGCAGTGGCATCAGCTTCGGCATGACCTTTACCGATCAGATCAACGATGACGATGCTATGCTCAAGTGTGAAGGCTTCGATGTTATTGTTGACGGCAACACCATGCAGTATCTGCGCGGTGTCGAAATCGATTTTGTCGATCAAGGTGAAGGTAACGCCAGTTTTGTATTCAATAATCTGCAACCCGTTAGTGGAAGCAGCGGCTGTGGAACCTGTGGCTCAGGCTCAGGCTCACCTCAGGGTGGCGGTTGTAGCTAAGTTTTAGCTCAGATCAAAAACCCGCTGCATAGCAAGTCTATGCAGCGGGTTTTTTTATGCTTAAAAGGGTTTTAATACCGCCAACAGTACAACCGCTACCAGAATCAACAGTGGAAACTCATTGAACCAGCGGAACCATACATGGCTATGAGGGTTTCTATCGCTACCACGGAACTGCAACATCAATTTTCCGCACCACACATGGTATCCGATCAATACCACCACCAGAATGATTTTCAACTGTAGCCAGCGCATCAACTCGAAGGCCGTCCAGCCGTATGACCATGCGAGTACAAAGCCCAGGAGAATAGTCAGCACTGCCCAGGGGGTGACAAACCAGAACAATTTTCTCTCCATGATCTCCAGTCGCTCCCTGGTAGCAGTATCTCCGCTCATTGCGTGGTGGACAAAGAGGCGTGGTAGGTAAAACAGGCCCACATACCATGAGATAAGGAAGATAAGGTGGCCAGCTTTTACCCACAGCATAGGGTTCTTCTCCTCTGTTTCTTAACTAGGTGCCGAGATGACTGCTCAGCAGATTGGGGTGTTACTTCTTTTTTTCTTCTGCTTCGTGGTATAGCGACCGAAGAATATCGCCCCTCTTACTGCCGGTGAATTCGGGGGTAGGGTCTTCACTGGGTTTGCTCCCAAAGAACTCACCGATAGCATGGAAAATTCTCTTTAGCGTCCGCCATATTTTTGGAAGCAACCAAATTACCAGGAGGATAAAGAGGATGATCCCAGCAACAAAAAACCAGGGGTGATTGAGTGATGCCCAGAGTCCTCCGATCACCACCAGATCTTCTGTAATCGAGGCGGTCCAGTTACTAAAAGGTTCTGGTGAGGTGTTGATCAGTACGCGGCTGCTCGCTTTGGTTAGATGGCTGCTGGCAGCAAGACTGCCGCCAACCAGCAAGGCAGCAAATTCTGCCGCTTGGCTTACCTCCAGTCCTTCAGCCATCCCGGCGGCCAGCATTGCTCCTGCTGGGATCCGAATAAAGGTGTGAAGGGTATCCCAGGCAGTATCCACTCCGGGTGTCTTGTCGGCAAAAAACTCCACCATATACATAAAACCTGCGGCGCTCATCACCATTGGGTCTGAGAGTAGCTCCAGGCTGGGAGGAAGGGTGACATTGCCAGTCACGCCCATATATCCGAGCACCAGGACGGCGGCGTAGAGATTGATGCCGGAGGCCCAGGCAACGCCCAGGGTCAGGGATATGATCTCAATCGTTTCCATCGGTTTCTCCTGTTAGTTGAGCGGTTACCTGAAAATGGCCTCCGCAACCGCCTAAAGCTAATGATATAGTTTTGCTCTGGGAGTGGGTAGGGGTGCGTCAGTCAAAAGCGGCCCTCTGGAAGAGATTTTTGTAACTTCTCAAAAAGACCGTGCCATAGGGGGTGCAGTAACACCTTTTCAGGAGATGCGGTAAATAGATCCCTGTACGCTCATAGCAGCATCCCTGCTGCTGTACGTCCTGAAAAGGTGTCACAGCACCCACCTGAAAGTTATCCATCTGCACTGGGTTATTGAGAAGTTACAGATTTTTTTTAACTATTCAGCAGGTGCTTGGGGTCGGAGTCGATTGCGCCGTAAAAAGGTGCATTTTCCACCCATCTTGACGCAATGCTTCCGCTCCCAGCTCACGCTCCTTACCCACATCCATGTGGACAATCGACTCCGACCCCTGGTGGAAATAGCTCCCATATAGGTATAGCTGAATAGTTACTTTTTTTGGTTGCTGCTGGAAATAACTTTCGGCTTACCGATAAATATCGGGCTGAAAGATGCTAAATCAAGGATATATGGGTGAATATACCTGCACAAATAGAGGTATTGACCCGGTGGACAGATGTCGATATATTAGACTTCAAGTTAAGGGATGTGACGTCTGCAGTATCTCGGTATTGCAGGTAAAAGGTATTAATAAAAAATTGTCACTGTATGTTTGAGCGGCTGCGGCCGCTTTTTATTTGCCTGAATTATCTCCCCCCCTTCCGCTTTTCCCTATTGATCCGTATTATTAAAGGCTGTTTTCTACTGTGCGGGCTTCCGTACGGGTTTCTGGTGCATGTAATGATTAAGGTTGGAATTGTAGGGGGAACGGGTTACACCGGTGTTGAGTTGCTGCGCCTGCTGGCGGGGCACCCGGATGTGGAGATTGCGGTGATCACTTCACGCTCTGAGGCGGGTCTTCCTGTGGCAGATAGGTATCCCAATCTGCGCGGCCATATCGATATGGCATTTTCGGCGCCGGATCTTCAGCAGCTATCAACCTGTGACTTAGTGTTTTTTGCGACTCCCAATGGTACGGCCATGAGAATGGTACCGGAACTCCTTGCTCAGGGCTGTCGGGTTATTGATCTGGCTGCGGACTTTAGAATAAAGGATATAGCCCTCTGGCAGCAGTGGTACGGCATGGAGCATCTGTGCCCTGAGTTGGTGGAAGAGGCCGTTTATGGTCTGCCGGAGCTCAATCGTGAGGCAATCTGCCGTGCGCGTCTGGTGGCGAACCCAGGATGCTACCCAACGGCCACCACTCTTGGCTTTCTGCCGTTGGTTGAGGCTGGAGTGGTCGATATCGATGGCCTGGTGGCGGACTGTAAATCGGGTGTCAGCGGTGCCGGGCGCGGGGCGAGTACCGCCATGCTGATGGGGGAGGTAGGGGAGAGCTTTAAGGCCTATGGTGTACCCGGCCATCGTCACCTGCCCGAGATTCGGCAGAATCTCTCGGTTGTTGCCGGCAAAGAGGTGGGACTCACTTTTGTTCCTCATCTGCTGCCGATGATACGGGGAATTCATGCCACGCTCTACGGGCGCGTCAGCGGGGAGTTGGATCTGCAGTCACTTTTTGAAGAGCGCTATAAGGGAGAGCCGTTTGTTGATGTCCTGCCGGAGGGTGCCCACCCTGAGACCCGTAGCGTACGTGGGGTGAATCATTGCCGGATAGCCGTTCATCGTCCACAAGGAGGTGATACGCTGGTGATTCTCTCGGTGATTGATAATTTGGTGAAAGGGGCCGCAGGACAGGCGGTACAGAATATGAACCTGATGCTTGGCCTGTCTGAGACCTCTGGTCTGGAAGCCATAGCGCTACTACCCTGAGAAAATTTCTGCATGAGGTATGATACTCCACGGATCACCCAAGACTCAGACTGGCGGATAAAGGTGCTGTGGGCACTGTTTTTGCCAGTGCTTGCGCTCGCTATTGCGCTCTTTTTCTATTACGGAGAAGGGGCGGAAGATTTGCAGTCGATTGCCGAGGAGAGTGCCCAGGTTTCTCAGATACAGGCTCTGGAGAAGGAGCGCCTGGCACTGGAGGCTGAGCGAGAAACGTTGCGAAAACGGGTAGCCCTCCTTGAGCGGTCCAGCCAGATCGACCGTGAGGCTGCCCTTCAACTTAGTGGCGAGTTGAAAAGTGAGCAGGAGGAGCGCCTAAAGTTAGTTAATGAACTCGCTCTTCTCAAGCGTATTGTCTCCAGTAGTGTTACTACAGAGGGGCTCTATGTTCAGGGCTTTAGGCTGGGTAAACGATCGACTGCAAATCGTTTTCGCTACCGATTCACTGTCAGTCAGGCATTGAAGGGTGCAGCTAGAGTCACTGGCTGGATATATATCGAGGTAGTGGGCGAGCGTGGAGAGGAGGAGGTGACACTTTCACTGCAAGAGCTATCTGGTGGAAGCGAGAAATTGAAGATGCGCTTTCGACATTTTCAGGATATTGATGGAGAGATTGATCTACCTGAGGGTTTCTTGCCCCGGAGTATGGTGGTCAATATTAAGCCGACAAACAAAAAATTACCGCCGTTGAAAAAACGTTTTGATTGGCTGGTGGCGGGTTAAATAGAGGGTGAGTCCATGGCAAGGTTTAAAAAATTCAGGGCACCAAAAATTGCTACTGTCATTGGCAGTGGTACGACCATTAAGGGAGATATGACATTCAGCGGAGGTCTCCATGTCGATGGTGTTGTTACTGGCAATATCCTGGTTGAGCAGGGTGATAAAAGTTCAGCTCTGACGCTTAGTGAACAAGGTGTAATTGAAGGTGATGTTACCGTGCCGAATATCACTATCAATGGCAAAGTTGTAGGTGATGTCTTTGCTTCAGAACGGGTAGAGCTTGCCGTTAAGGCAAAGGTGTCTGGGACGGTATACTACAATCTGCTTGAGATGAGTATGGGGGCCGAGGTTAATGGCCAGTTGATTCACTCAAATGAAGAGGAGCAGCAGAGGATGCTGGGTTACGATGGAGATCGGGAGGCAAAAGGTCTATTCGGTGCGAAGGCTGAAGCAGACGTTGCCGCAGCGGAGAAGGGTCAGGATGAGCGCGGTTCCAAGGGGTGACGATCACCTCAGCAGTCGTGGTGAAAATAGTTGACTAAATTGCTCAGAATTGCATAATAGGGGCAAATAACGCCACCTCAGGGTGGCGTTTCCTGTCGATATTTCGGAGTTAGTCATGAGTGTTGCTGAAACTGAAAACGGAACCTCTCTGGCCTTTACGACTGCGGCGGCTTCAAAGGTGGCCGCTCTAATCGAAGAAGAGGGGAAGCCTGATCTTATGCTACGGGTCTATATTCAGGGCGGTGGCTGTTCGGGTTTTCAGTATGGATTTGCTTTCGATGAGGAAGAGAAAGAGGGTGATATCCGTGTGGTTACCGATGGAGTGACCTTGCTGGTCGATCCCATGAGTATGCAGTACCTAGGGGGTGCCGAGGTCGATTACACCGAGGGCCTTCAGGGGTCGCAATTTATTATTCGTAACCCCAACGCTGCCACCACCTGTGGTTGTGGATCTTCATTCTCAGTCTGAGTCGTCTATTTTTGTGCTACCTGGTCTAAGTGCTGGCCCATAGGCTATGCCGGGTAGATGCCGCCAAGTACAACCGGGCGTGCTGCTCCAGTCACCTTTGGTAGGTTACCCGCCACCCCGCTGAGGGTTTGGCGAGCCAGCCAGGCAAATGCAACAGCCTCCACCTGATCGGGGGGGAGCTTATATGAGTGGCTTGTTTCAAGGATACTGCCCCTCAGCCGGATGCTCAGTTGTCGCATCAGTTCCCGGTTATGAACTCCGCCCCCACAGACGATAACCCTTCTGCAATCTGCTAGCCCTGTTTTCAAGGCGCGGCAGATACTTTCGGCGGTGAGGGCCGTCAAAGTTGCTTGTACATCATTCGCTGCCGTATCGCTGAACCCCTCAAGTTTTTTATCAAGCCAGATTTCACTAAAATATTCAGGTCCGGTGCTTTTAGGTGGGGGGCGGCGGAAGTAGGGATCTATAAGCAGGGCCTCCAGCAGTGGCTGGGCAATAGTGCCGCCTGCTGCCCACTCACCATTTTCATCCCGAGGTTTTTGCAGGTGGCGCCGGGCCCAGCTGTCCATTAAGGTGTTACCTGGGCCAGTATCAAAACCACAGACCTGCTGCTCGTTGCCAGGAAGTAGGGTGAGGTTGGCGATACCGCCAATATTGAGAATGGCGCGTTGCTCCTCAGGGCTGCTGAGTTGATCCGCGTGGAAGGCAGGTACCAGGGGGGCTCCCTGGCCCCCGGCAGCTATATCCCGTCGGCGAAAATCTGCGACTACGGTAATCCCTGTCTGTTCAGCTATGCGGCTGGGATCGCCTATCTGTAGAGTAAAGGGAGGCTTGCTGTCGGGACGGTGGCGGATCGTCTGTCCATGTGAGCCGATTGCAATGATTTTTTCTGCTCTGATCCGGGCTTGTTTGAGCAGGCGGTTGGTACAGTCTGCAAAATGGCTCGCGACCTCTGCGTCAAGTTCACCCATGAGGTCGATCTCATTTTCCCCAGGAGTGGTCAGGCGATGAAGCCGCTGTCTGAGCTCCGCTGTCCACGGCTGTTCGAGATGGGCTATGATATTTAGCCCGCCGGGTTGAAAATCTACCAGTACACTATCAATGCTATCTATGCTGGTGCCGGACATCAGTCCGATGTAGAGGCCGTTTTTCACCTAGGATCTAGTCCGGAAATAGGGGGCTAGGCAGTTCCTGAATAAGTATGGGTGAATTGAGTGTGGGCCATCATACATGTTGCGATTGGAGGTTCCCGGGAACTATTGGGTTTTTATCTCAGCAAGCATTTGGTTGCCTGATATCAGATCCAGTCGTGCCAGGAGTGGTTTGCTATGGAGAGTGAACGCGGCACGGTGCTTCTTTGCAATGGGTGTACTGCTCGGCAGTTTGACTGTCCGCGGATTACGATGGACCCCGTTAATTCGCAATTCATAGTGTAGGTGGGGGCCAGTGGTGCGGCCTGTTTTTCCAACATAGCCAATCACCTGCCCCTGGCTCACACGGCTGCCCCGCTTGACCTTGCTGCGGAACTTGTTGAGATGGGCGTAGAGGGTGGTGTACTGGTTGGCGTGCTTGATGATGACGGTATTGCCGTATCCACCCTTGCGGCCACGAAAGATCACCTTGCCATCCCCTGCTGCTTTGATGTTAGTACCTATAGCAGCGGCATAGTCGACCCCGCGATGTGGGCGCTTTTTACCTAACACTGGATGCCAGCGCGACTTAGCGAAGTTGGATGAGATTCTGCGGAAATCCACAGGTGCGCGGAGAAATGCCTTACGCATACTCTTGCCGTCAGGAGCGTAGTAGTTACTGATCCCCTCCTTATCCGCGTAGCGGAGGGCGCGGAAAACTTTCCCTCGATTGATAAACTCTGCCGCCAGAATAGAACCGTTTCTATACTTCTCGCCATCCAGATACGCCTCTTCATAGATGACGCTGAAGCTGTCGCCTGACCGTATCTCCAGCGCAAAGTCGATATCCCAGCCAAATATATTGGCCAACTCCATGATCAGTGAGTCAGAAAGCCCTGCCTCCTGGGCACTCAGATAGAGAGAGCTATTGATGCGGCCACTGGTGTGGGTTACCCGTTTTTCCAGTTCACGTTCATCGGTGCGATGGGTGAATCCATCCTGATTAGGTATTATGTGCAGGCTGAGTATCGGGCTCTGCTGATGTACCAGCTCGAGAAATTCACCTTGATCACCTACCCTGACTTTCAGCTTCTCTCCAGGTTTGATGCGGGCCAGTTTTTTTGCTCTTTTGCTACTATGTACAATCCGGTGTAGCAGGTTAGGTGACAGGCCAAGCCGATTGAAAATCTTTGCTAGCGAGTCACCAGATTTTACCTCTTCAATAAGCCACTTACCGGGATCTGCTTCCGGTGGTGTGGTGGGGACAGCTTCCACCGTCGTCTCTTGGCTCTGTAAACTTGAGTCGGATTTGGTGGTGGGAGCTTCGCTGGCAGTTGCTTTGCTAGCAGGGTTTAGCTGATCAGTTACAAATGGTGTCGGGGGCGTGCTGAGTGCTGCGTCTAGCAGCGGCTGTGTATTGGTGATGCCGGGGATGGGGAGCTGAAGCGTGACTTGCTGTTGCTGCGGCGCGCTGGCTTGCAGAGCAGAGGAAATGATAACGCCAGCGGTCTGGTTTGTGCCGGTGTCATCCATGATCTGCAGGGAGGCGTAGATTGCCGAGGCGAAAAGAACCGTGGCGAGAAGAACGATTAAATTTAGGCGTGGACGCCTTCGGCTGGAATTCATGCTGCCGAGTTCTCTATGGGATCTATAGTCATCTGTCATGAGGCTGCGCTAATCCCTGGATAATTAATGTAATTATTGTCTGTTTGTGGAAAAAAATCCAGCTTTAATATAGGGAACATACTGGGGTTATAGTCGTTTGGCAAGCCGAAGATCGCTCTCTTGAGGTGCTGGGTATGTTATGAAGTGGTTACTTTTTATTAGCTCATCCTGTAAATTGTGCGACCTTAATTAATCTAAGATGAGAGGTGGGTCATGACATCAGTCGCTGAGGCGATGGAAGTCATTCGGCGAGGTGCCGATGAGATATTAGTGGAAGATGCACTGATAAAGAAGCTCGAGCGTGGTAAACCACTGCGCATAAAGGCCGGTTTTGACCCCACAGCCCCCGACCTTCACCTGGGGCATACGGTGCTGATCAATAAGCTGAAGCAGTTTCAGGACCTGGGCCACGAAGTGATGTTCCTTATAGGTGACTTCACCGCAATGATCGGTGATCCTACAGGTAAAAGCGCCACACGCCCCCCCCTGACCCGAGATGAGGTGCTGGATAACGCCAAGACCTATGAGCATCAAGTGTTTAAAATCCTTGATGCGGAGAAGACAACGGTCTTTTTTAACTCTTCATGGATGGGGCAGATGAGCTCAGCAGACATGATCCAACTGGCTGCTCGACACACTGTGGCGCGTATGTTGGAGCGGGATGACTTCAATAAACGCTACAAAGGCGGCCAGCCGATCTCCATCCATGAATTCCTCTATCCGTTGGTTCAGGGCTATGACTCAGTTGCCATGAAGGCCGATGTTGAGCTGGGTGGTACAGATCAGAAGTTTAATCTGCTAGTCGGTCGGCAGCTTCAGGAAGCCTATGGGCAGGAGCCTCAGGTGGCCTTGACCATGCCGATTCTTGAAGGCTTGGACGGTGTGCAGAAGATGTCCAAGTCCTTGGGCAACTATATAGGCATAGCAGATACCCCGAACGAGATGTTTGGCAAGGTGATGTCGATCTCCGATGATCTGATGTGGCGCTACTACGAACTGCTTAGCTTTAAGACGATGGCGGAGATAGGCGCACTTAATAAGAGAGTGGAGGAGGGGCTTAATCCCCGGGATGCTAAGGTACTGCTGGCTGAGGAGTTGGTGGAGCGCTTCCACAGTAGAGATGCTGCTGTGAAGGCGAATGAGAATTTTGTTGCCCGCTTCCGCAAGGGAGCGATGCCAGACGATATTGAAGAGAAGCGGCTGGTTGTCGGTAGCGGAGGTCTGCCCATTGCCAACCTATTGAAGGATGCGGGCTTGGTGTCGAGTACGTCGGACGCTTTCCGGATGCTGAAGCAGGGTGCCGTAAAGATTGATGGTGAGCGGGTGGAGAGTCGCGACCTGGTGTGCCAACTGGGAACGACGCACATATATCAGGTAGGAAAGCGCCGCTTTGCCAAGGTGATCTTGGTTTAATAGAGGCGCTATTTTTGGAGCGAGAAGATAATTTCAAGAAAGAGTAAGAAAGGGCTTGCGTGGTTTTAGCGTGTGCGTATAATGCGCCGCTCTTGCAGGGAAAGAGGTCGCCGAAAGGG